>NZ_JBQXXK010000008.1:0-197735 GCF_052656625.1 Melioribacter sulfuriphilus
TTCGATTCATACAAATTTATACTTCACTAAACCTTATGCCACGCATCATCTTCCCGCCTATTTTATCACATTTAATTGTTAGCGGGATTTCGCTTCGCTCAACAATTCCATGGAGCCTGTCCCGCCGAAGGCGGGAGTTCGATTCATACAAATTTATTCTTCACTAAACCTTATGCCACGCACCATCTTCCCGCCTATTTTATCACATTTAATTGTTAGCGGGATTTCGCTTCGCTCAACAATTCCATGGAGCCTGTCCCGCCGTAGGCGGGAGTTCGATTCATACAAATTTATTCTTCACTAAACCTTTCGCTACGCATCATCTTCCCGCTTATTTTATCACATTTAATTGTTAGCGGGATTTCGCTTCGCTCAACAATTCCATCCCGCCGAAGGCGGGAGCTTGATTCATACAAATTTATTCTTCACTAAACCTTATGCCACGCATCATCTTCCCGCCTATTTTATCACATTTAATTGTTAGCGGGATTTCGCTTCGCTCAACAATTCCATGGAGCCTGTCCCGCCGTAGGCGGGAGTTCGATTCATACAAACAAAAATTAACTGAATAAGTTTCTTTAGTTCTTTGCTCTCAATTCCATTACGGTTCGATTCATACTGTCAAATTTGATGGCAAAATATTGCGATTTTTTATTAAAATCAAATATTTTTTTTCAACTCCACCAAAAAAATTTACGTGAACCTCTTTTTCTTTAAAAACCCTGGGAGGTTCAAGTTTCGATTTTGAGCTATTTTCGCAACTTTTGTGTGATTTGTGTGTCTTTTAACTAAAAAAGACACGAGGTTCACAAATCGAACCTCGTTTTTGGCTCGTTTTCGCACTTTTTAAAATGACATTTTTATGCCTCTTTTTATTGCTTCAAGCTATTTTATATCGACCTTTTGACTTTATTTAAAAGTATGTCAATATAAATTAGGAGTGAATTTGGAAGTGGTAGGTTCTCCTTTGTTTATAAATGCAATTAAAATTTTGAGGCATGTTAAACATAGATTTATAAAATTAGGCTTGACCGTTCTGATTGTCTTAATGTTAAAAACGGAAGAAATCTTTTACAAAGTTGAAATTAAAAAATATCTTTGGAATAATTTAGAAGTGGAGTTAGTGCTTCTTTGTGGAGCTGAGGGGATTCGAACCCCTGACCTTCTGAATGCCATTCAGACGCTCTCCCAACTGAGCTACAGCCCCATATTTCAATACGCAAAGATATAAATCTTTTCCTTTTTCTACAAAGTGTTGGTTTATGGATTTGTTTAATTCTTTTTATAAAAATATTTTTATAAATAAAAAACCAGTGAATATGAAAAGCAAATTAATTTCTTTAATCTTTATTTTGATTTTTGGCTCCACAATTTTTTTCAATTGCGACGATACGATCAATCAAAGCGAACTCGATTCCCGCCCAATACCATTATCAAATATTAGCTATGCCGAACATATACAACCTGTATTTGATGCCAAATGTAACTATTCAGGATGCCACAACGACGCCGATATGGCCGGTGGATTGAGCCTGACATCGCATCAAAATACAACCGCAAATTATTTAATTGTAGCCCAAGGTTATCCAGATAATAGTAGACTTGTGCTTGCAGTTGAAGGTCGCACGGTAAATCCCATGCCCCCCTTAGGCTACTGGCCTTTGACAGATAATCAGATACGCGCAATAAGGACATGGGTGAAAGAAGGTGCTAAAAATAACTGACGCAGTTACTAATTCAGGCATTTATTTACTGGAAATTTTTATTCCTAATCAATTTATCATAGACATAAAAAAATTCAACAGCCAAATTTTTCCCGATGGTTATTATTATTACGCAGGCAGTGCACAGAAAAATATGCGCAAGCGTCTACAAAGGCATCTTAGTAAAAATAAAACCATCTATTGGCACATCGATTATATTACCTGCCGTTTTGATATAAATAAAATTTTTTATTTCAACAATCGAGGTAAGGACTTCGAATGTAAATTGGTTTCTGAATTAGAGGAATATTTCGGATTGAAATCGATAGCACCGGGTTTTGGTAATTCAGACTGTCGAATATGCGAATCGCACTTACTTTATTCTAAATTGCCGATTGACTATAACCAATTCATTTCGCGGTACCATTCAATAGTCCGTTTCATACCTTCTTCCAAAGAAACTTTTTGATGGAAATCCAATTCCTTTACGGCTTTCGAGGCACTGCACGTCCATGCAGGTTGAACAAAGTCCTTTGCTTTTTCGATATTGAACGTTGCAGCCTTCTTGCTGAAGAATGAAAAAAATTCTGCAATTGCTGCCACAGTGTATACCAGAAAGTGAGGTATCTTAATTTTCAAAGCACCTCTTCCAAATGCTTTTTTTATTGCTTCGCTTACTTCATTCCAATCGTAAATTTTTTCGGATGCAATAAAATAAGTTTGCCCTTTTGATTTTTCGCTTACTGCCGCCAGATAAATCCCTTCTACAGCGTCTGCCACATGAATAAGGTTCAACTTTTTGTTGTCGAATCCCACTAAAGTCATCAATCCCATTTTGTATGTTTTAAATACTTGATAAATTTCCGTATCCCTCTCTCCATAGACTGCAGGCAATCTCACAATTGTTATCGGAAGTTTGCCCATATAACTTTTGGCAACTTTTTCCTGTTCAAGTTTGCTTCTACCATATGTGGTAATGGGATGTTCAGGTGTTTCTTCATCAACTGGTTTGCCATCGAGAGATGGGCCACAGGCTGTTTGACTGCTTGAAATAACCACCCTTTTAATCGAAGGATTTACTTTCAAGAGAACATCGAGTAAATTTTTTGTGGTCTCAACGTTACCTTTGAAATATCCTTCTTTTGTTTTCGACTTAACAACGCCGGCAATATGGAATAGGTAATCGGCGTCTTTTAAAACTTCTTCAAGTCCTTCTTTATCAAATAATCCTGTTGAAAAAATTTCTACTGGTTTATTTTCGAGCCAACGTCTTGAGCTTGTTTTTCTTATAATACATTTGACCTTGTGACCTTTAGTCAGTAAGTAATCAACTAAATGGCTCCCGACAAATCCGGAAGCACCCGTAACCACAGAGATAATTTTCGATTCCATAGTGTTGAATAATTCTTTATATTGTTTTAGTTAATTCAAAAAAATTATTTATAAATATAAGAAGATATAAATAACTAATAAAATACGGAGGTATTTTGGTAGATCTATTCAAAAAATGTTTCGATTTCACCCGAGCAGACGATATTAAAGCAATGGGTGTTTATCCATACTTCAGACCAATCGAAGAAAATGAAGGACCTGTAGTTCAAATTGAAGGCAGAAAAATTGTAATGGCAGGTTCCAACAACTATTTAGGTTTAACAGCTCATCCGAAAGTAAAAGAAGCTGCAATTAAGGCAATTGAGAAATATGGCACGGGATGTTCAGGTTCGAGATATTTGACAGGCACGCTCGATCTACACATAGAACTGGAAGAAAGATTAGCAAAGTTTTTTGGAACAGAAGCTGTACTTTTGTACAGTACGGGATATCAAACTGCACAAGGAGTAATAGCAACTTTGGTGCAGCGCGGTGAATATGTAATTTCCGACAAAGACAATCACGCGTGCATAGTTGCCGGCCAGATAATGGCACGTGGTGCTACAGCCGAATTAGTACGTTATAAACACAACGATATGAACGACCTGGAACGCGTTCTTAAAAAAGTACCTATCGAAGCAGGCAAATTAATTGTAAGCGACGGCGTTTTTAGTACGGGCGGTGAAATTGTCGACCTACCAACTTTAGTTGACCTTGCCAGGAAATATAACGCTCGCATTTTAATTGACGATGCACATGCCGTTGGCGTTATTGGAAAAGGTGGAAGAGGAACCGCCAGCGAATTCAACCTTGAAGAAGAAGTTGACCTTACAATGGGTACTTTCAGCAAAACATTCGCATCGCTCGGTGGCTTTGTTGCCGGCAAAGAACGAGTGATTAATTATCTTAAGCACCATTCTTCTGCACTTATATTTAGTGCATCGCCCACTCCAGCTTCGGTTGCTGCAGCGCTTGCAGCTCTTGATATTCTCGAGGCAGAACCATGGCGCGTACAAAAGCTAATTAATAATGCCAATAAAGTACGCACTGAATTAGCTGCAGCTGGATTCAATGTATTAGAAGGTAGAACTGCAATTGTACCTGTTATCGTAGGCGATGATGGCCTGGCATTCAAAATGTGGCGACGTTTATTTGACGAAGGCGTTTTTGTTAATGTCTTTATTTCACCAGGTGTTCCGCAAGGTAGACAAATGATGCGCACAAGCTATATGTCGACTCACGAAGATGAACACCTCGACTTTATTATAGATACATTTAAAAAAGTGGGTAAAGAACTGGGATTAATTTCATAATTTTAATGGAGTATCTTCGATGTCGGATATAACTATAAAAACAGTTAAATCTAAAAAGGATTTAATGAGATTTATAAAATTCCCGTGGGAAATTTATAAAGGTGATCCTTACTGGGTGCCACCATTAATTTATGACAAAAAGAAAATCCTGGATAAGAAAAAGAACCCATTCTTCGAACATGCCGACATTGAACTATTTTTAGCCGAAAGGGATGGTAAAATTCTCGGAAGGATAGCCGCAATCAGCAACCAATTACATAACCAATATCACAACGATAAAGTTGGTTTTTGGGGCTTTTTCGAATCGATTAACGACCAGGCTGTTGCCAATAAACTTTTTGACGCCGCTAAAGAATGGCTCAAAGTTAGAGGTTTCGACACAATGAGAGGGCCAGCCAATCCTTCTTCAAACGATGAATGGGGAATGTTAATAGACGGTTTTGAAGATACTCCAAGAATTTTAATGACTTACAACCCGCGCTATTATTTGACGCTTTGCGACAATTACGGCTTCAAAAAAGTTAAGGACCTTTATGCATACAAACTGGAACATGATAAGGTTGTTTCGTCCGATAAATTGAGAAGGGTTGCAGAGATTGCACGCACTCGCTCGAAAATTAAAATCACTCAGTTGAATATGAAGAACTTCAAAACAGAACTCGACAAAGTCAAATACGTTTATAACAAAGCGTGGGCTCCGAATTGGGGATTCGTTCCTATGACCGAAAAAGAGATAGATGCAATGGCTAAAGATTTGAAGCCTCTGGTTGAACCTTCATTGGTGTTATTTGGTGAAATCGACGATAAACTTGTGGGTTTTGCTCTGGTTATGCTCGATTACAATCAAATAATCAAAGATATGAACGGGAGATTATTGCCCTTCAATTTTATCAAGCTTTTTACACAGAGGAAAAAAATTAACTGGTGTAGAATCATAACACTTGGAATAATACCTGAACATCAAAAAAGGGGTTTAGACTCAGTTTTCTACTGGGAAATTGTAAACCGCGCTGCAGAACTTGGAATTTACCTCGGCGAAGCCAGCTGGATTCTTGAAGATAATGATATGATGAACCGTGGTGCTCACGTTATGAACGGAGAACTTTATAAGAAATACCGTATTTACGAAATGCCAATTTAGTCAGGATTAATCAACTTTCATCGCTTCGTCGTATTTTGAGATGTGAGGTGGATCGATCTTTTTCAAAGCTTCGAAGAGTGGTTTATTGTCTGGGTAATTTTTCAACAGTTCAGCAATTTCACCAGCTTTGGCATCGAAAAATACTTTAAGCAGTGGGCTTCGTGGGTCTAACTGATCCTTCACTTTGTCTAGATTTATTATCAATTTAACAATATTTTTGTAAGCTGCTTCTGGCTCTGAGCTAAGCAAATCCAATCCATTATAATGGTAATCATAAAAATCCATTCTAAACTGCTGATATTTGGCATTCATTAAATTTTCGACCAGACCTCTGCGACTGTAGAGAGTGCTCTTCGATTCCCAGCCTTCCATATACGCAGTGTTTATGCCTCTTATTGCAATATCGAGGGCTTTTGAAAAATAGGGAGTTCCTGTCAACTTGCCATACGAATCGCTGTCAAAACCGATTATTACATAAGCATAGAAATCGAGAAAACTGACTAAAGGATCGAAGTCGGATTGATTAAAATAGAGAGCTTGATTTTTTTCGTAGGTAAAACTCCAGGCATTATCGAATATATTTAACATCAAAGAATTTCTTTCCGAATTTTCTATTGGTCTTTGACTGGTAACAACGACCTGAGCTTTATATGTAGTTTCGTCGTCGGCAGCTTTAAGGAAAAAGATATTGAATCCACATCGAATTTTATAATCGCCCCAATTTTCAGTGGTAAATTTGGTATTGTTTAAGTAAGTTTCTATCTGACTTTGAAAATTAATTAACCTTTCCTTTGCAGCAACGGGCAGCTGTTCATAATTAACCGATACTGTAGCATCTAATTCTTGCGCTCTTATTGTTGATAATAAGAAGAGTGAGACAATTATAAAAATTAGTTTTTTCATTTATCTTCCTGCAAATTTAATGGCAAAATAAATAATTAAACAATTTTATACAATCATGGATGAACGATGAAGAAAATCAGTTTAATCCTTCAACTCCTGATTGTCGTTAATTGTTTCGGTCAATCCGATGCAGGCGCTCGCCGAACAGCCCTCAACTCTTCCGATATCATAAGTTGCAACGACCCATTTGCAATCTTTTATAATCCTGCATCGGCTGCATCGTGCAAGTCAGCTCAAATCGGTTTTTTCTATTCCCCATCCCCTTTTGAAATGAAAGAACTGTCAACATTTTATGCAGCTTTTATTCAACCTACTTCAATTGCTTCATTTTCACTCGGCTTTATGAAATATGGGTTTGAACTCTACAGTGTCAAACAGATTCAAGCTGGAATTGCATTTAACTTTTATGAAAGTTTTTCCGCCGGTATAAATTTTTCGATGCAAAATCTTTTTATCGAAAATTACGGCACACGCAATTTCTTTTTTGCAGATGCCGGATTGACTGTTAAATTAAACGAAAAAATAAGCACGGGAATATTTGTTAAAAATATAACCAGAACCTCAATTGACAATTTCGAAAATCAATTCCCAACAATTTTTAATGCGGGCATTTATTATAAAATTATTGACGAAATTAATCTTTATGCCAGCGCAAGGAAAGAATTAGGATATAAAATTGCTTTACAATACGGCATTGAGTTCAGTATAGTTGAGTACCTTAATTTGCGGGCTGGCATGTCAGACTTCCCCGAAACTTATAGCGGTGGAGTCGGAATCAATTACAAATCGTTCGAATTCGGTTACAGTATAAACTCGCATTTTGAACTCGGGCTCTCACATCAATTCGAAATAATAATTAGACCGTATTAATATGAGATACTTTTTGATAATCATATTTGTTTTGTTCAATGCGTTTATTTTGAAGGCACAAACCGATACTACATTCGAAGAGCTACTTTCTCAATTAATTGAAGATAACTTAGGCGAATTGGAAGAATCTGAAATCTTTGACGATATCGAAGAGTTGCTCGACAACCCGATAGATATTAATACCGCCTCTTTAGATGACCTTCTCAGAATACCAGCGCTCGACAGGCGCAAAGCCTCTGCTATTATCCAATACAGACAATCGCACGGAAGTTTTAAGAATAAAAACGAACTTTATCTTGTACCAGAATTGAATGATTTAACTGCGAGATGGATTTCATATTTTATTAAAATATCGAGTTCAGCTAAATCAGAAAGTATCTTTTCCTTTTCAAAAATTGCCCTTCGTTCAAGGATACAGAGCGACCTCCAGATTCGACAAGCTTACATTGAAAACAAATTTGCTGGCAATAGACTGAAATCTTATAACCGCTTACTTTATTATGGAAAATATATCAATGCAGGATTTGTTACAGACAAGGACCCGGGCGAAAAAAGTTATACCGATTTTACTTCCGGTTTTATCGAATTAAGGACAAAGACTTTTCTGAAAAAGATTATTGTTGGCAATTATACAGTTGAATCGGGATACGGATTAATTTTATGGTCGCCATATAATTATCGCAAAGGAAACGAAGTTACCGTTCCGATTTCCAATTTTAGAAGCGGGAGTCGCCCTTATAAAAGTTCGGGAGAATTCGGTTACTTCTCTGGAATATCGACAAGTCTCTCTGCAGGAATCATTGAATTCTTACCATTTGTTTCTTTAAAGAGAATTGATGCATCTCTCGATACAACAGGAAACATAAATTCATTTAAATACGACGGCTATCACCGTTCGTTGAATGAACTAAACTCGCATTCGAATACTAAAGAATATGCTTACGGTGCAGTAATTAAACTCAAGCCATCTCAGAGTTTGACTTTAGGATTAACGACTGTTTCTTATAAATATAACAGGGCAATCAATTCAGTCGGTTCGTCACGCTTGCAAAATCATACGATAAATTTTAGTTATGGCAATCCCTTATTCACAATTTCTGGTGAATCTGCACTTTATAAAAATCATCTCTCCTCGATAACGTCTGTCTTATTGACGCCGCTCGATAACCTAAAATTAAGTCTTTCATACAGAGATTATTCGCCCTATTTTTATTCTGTCATGGGTAATTCTTTTGGCGAGCGTTCAAATTCCACCAACGAGAAAGGGTTCTACACTTCAATTGACTTTAAATCCCGTATGGGCAATTTTTCTTTCTATTATGACATCTATTACTTTCCCTTTGTTAAGGGAAATTTCCCTGCAAAGGGGAAGGATTTTCTGTTCGTATATCAAAACAAATTAAGTAACACAAGTAAAATAAATCTATTATATAAAAATGAACGGGCTGAAATGCCTTCAAACGAAGAGTTATATCCTCGATTGGTTTTAAATTCAAGAATTCGTTACAGGATCGAATTGATTAATTATTTCAAAGACAGGATACGAACGAAAACCCGTTTTGAACTCGTACGTATTAAATCATCGGCGATAAAGGAAAACGGTTACTTAGTTTATCAGGATTTACAGTTAAAACCTCTAAACAATATCACGGTATACGCCAGAATCTTATTTTTCGATAGTGCTTCGTACGATTCCCGCATTTATGCATATGAAAACGACCTGGATGGTCTAATGACAAACGGCTTATTTTATGGAGAAGGGATTAAATGGTATTTATTACTAAAGTATACTCTTAATGGATTTAGTTTTTCGCTCAAGTATTCCGAATTGTACAAACCTTTTGAAAGACAATTAGGCAGTGGCTATACGGAAATTGAAGGTCACACGGACAATCGGATTTCATTTCAATTTGATTATGCCCTCAAATAAAAAGTGCCCAGACGTTGAAGTGGCATCGGGGCAGTGGAAATCAAATTTCGAATTTAATGCCCTGTGCAAGAGGAAGTTTTGTACCGAAATTGATAGTATTTGTTTGTCTGCGCATATAGAATTTCCATGCGTCAGAACCCGATTCACGTCCTCCTCCAGTATGCTTTTCGCCTCCGAAGGCACCTCCAATTTCAGCACCAGAAGTTCCAATATTTACATTTGCAATTCCGCAGTCGCTTCCCCAGGCTGAAAGAAATTCTTCGGCTTCTCTCAAATTGTTAGTAAAAATTGAAGATGAAAGTCCCTGTACAACATCGTTTTGAATATCTATCGCATTTTGAACTTCGCCGGAATATTTAATCATGTATAGTATCGGAGCAAAAGTTTCCTCTTGCACAATTCTATAGTGATTTTCGGCTTCTACAATTGCAGGCACAACATAACATCCCGATTCGTAGCCCTTTCCGGAAAGGACTTCGCCGCCGTATAGAATTTTTCCGCCTTCCTCCACAACCTGTTTAAGTGCATTTTTGAAATCTTCTACTGCAGCTTTATCGATAAGAGGTCCCACATGATTTTTCTCGTCGAGAGGATTACCTATTTTCAAACTTTTGTAAGCTTTAATTAAAGAATCTTTCACTCTGTCATAAATATCTTCGTGAACAATTAAACGGCGAGTTGTAGTGCATCTCTGTCCAGCTGTGCCGACGGCTCCGAATACAACAGCTGGAATCGCCAGATTGAGGTCGGCTTCTGGAGTAATAATAATTGCATTGTTGCCACCCAGTTCTAATATCGACCTACCAAATCTACCTGCAATAATGCCTGCTGCTCGTTTACCTACAGCAATTGAGCCGGTCAATGAAATGAGTGGTATCCTTTTGTCGTTCAATAATTTGTTGCCGATAGTCGAACCTTTACCAATTATCAAATTAAAGAGTCCTTCTGGCAGGTTATTCGATTTTATTACACCAGCCAAAATATTTTGTACGGCTATTGCTGATAATGGCGTTTTCGATGAAGGTTTCCATAAATTGACATCGCCACAAACAGTTGCAATCATAGCATTCCATGCCCAAACGGCTACAGGGAAATTAAAAGCTGTTATGATGCCAACGATACCGAGCGGATGATACTGTTCATACATTCGATGTTTTTCTCTTTCGGAAGCGATTGTTAATCCGTAAAGTTGTCTCGATAGACCTACAGCAAAATCGCATATATCAATCATCTCCTGCACTTCGCCCATTCCTTCCTGCAGCGACTTTCCCATTTCATAAGAAACCAGCTTACCAAGAGGTTCTTTATATTTTCTTAGTTCAAGACCGATTTGCCTGACAATTTCGCCTCTTTTGGGAGCTGGCACAGTACGCCAGTACTTGAACGCTTGCTCGGCTTTTTCGACAACACGCTCGTAATCTTCCTCGTCAGCTTGAATCACTTTTGAAATTACTTTTCCATCTACAGGTGAAACTACGTCAAATGCTTCTCCTTTTGTCTTGACCCAATCGGTGCCCGTCGATGCGCCGTTGTTCTTTTCAGTTATTAACAGTTGATTTAAGAATTCCATTTTTCTCCTCCCGCTTTTTCTTAGGGATTTTTAAGTGCATTTATAAAACTTATCCGAAAAAAATTTTTTCCACGAGATATTAATTCTGTATCGGACTCTTTAGTTTGATGTTCCAAATTGTCTTAATAATTACCGATTAAAAAGCATTTAGTGATATGCTCCCCCTCAATAATCCTTGATACAAAAACGATTTATGTAAAAATTGATTACTCTTTCGATTAATTAAAAGGGACTTCGTTCATCCCTTAAATTTGTTATCCAATTTAGTAAATTGAATATTATCAGTAAACCTGAAATCTTCTTATTAATAGTTCTTGATGAATATTTTTCCATTTGATATATTTGTTTGTCAACATCGATATAAGATGAAAAACTTCAAAAAATTAACCGGTCGAAACACACTCCGAAATTATATGGCATCCCGCTTCGAAGACGTCTTCTAAATTTTTTCTCCCTTCTCGCTCTATTATATTATTAAAACAGGGAGAAACAAATGATTACAAAAGAAAACGCACTCGACTTTTTACGTCGATATATGTTAATCGACGGATTTGATATTTTGCTCGATCTTTCTGAAAGCAAAGGAATTTATCTCGTTGATGCGAGAAATGGAAACAAGTTTCTCGATTTTTATTCTTTCTTTGCTTCATCACCTGTGGGCATGAATCATCCGAAATTATTCGAATCAGAGTTTCTTGAAGAATTGCAAAGAGCCGCTTTGTCCAAACCGTCGAACTCAGATATTTACACACTCGAAATGGCTAAATTTGTAGAAGCTTTTTCAAAGTATGCAATGCCAGCGGATTTCAAGCATCTATTTTTTATTGATGGTGGAGCGCTCGCCGTTGAAAACGCTTTGAAAGCTGCTTTCGACTGGAAAGTTAAAAAAAATTTCCAGAAAGGATATAAAGAAGAAAAAGGCACTCAGGTTATTCATTTCAAAAGTGCTTTCCATGGTAGGACGGGCTATACAATGTCGCTTACAAACACCGACCCAAACAAAACGGCATATTTTCCAAAGTTCAACTGGCCCAGGATATCGAATCCGAAAATAATTTTTCCGCTTCAGGAAAATCTCGATAAAATAGTTAAAGCAGAATCGGAAGCCATCGATCAAATTTACAATGCAATTAAAAACAATCCAGATGATATTGCAGCGCTTATCATAGAACCGATTCAGGGCGAAGGTGGCGACAATTTTTTCAGAAAAGAATTTTTCGAAAAACTACGTGATATAACACTCGAAAATGAAATTATGCTAATATTTGATGAAGTCCAAACAGGAATTGGTATAACCGGAAAAATGTGGGCGCATGAACATTATGTTCAACCCGATATGATTGCTTTCGGTAAAAAAGTGCAGATCTGCGGATTTATGTCGACCAATCGAATCGACGAAGTGGAAGATAATGTATTTAGAAAATCGAGCCGCATTAATTCAACCTGGGGTGGAAATTTAGTTGACATGGTGCGTTCACGAAAATATCTTGAAATAATCTCTCAAGAAAATCTTCTTCAGAATGCTGAAGCTACAGGTAAATACCTGCTCGAGCAATTAATACAAATAGAAAAAAAATTCCCGAAATTAGTATCGCAAGCTCGTGGATTGGGATTGATGTGTTCATTCGATTTACCAAATCCAGAAGTTCGTAAAAAATTTCTGGCAAAACTATTCGAAAAAAGAATGCTCATGCTTGGCTGCGGCGTAAGTACAGTACGTTTTAGACCGCCGCTTATTGTAAATAAAAATGACGTGGACAAAGGAATTGAAATAATCGAAGAGGTACTAAAATCTTTCTAAAAAAAGACTGACTAAAAAGTAGATCGACATTACCATCATCCTTGATTTAGGAGTGGATTGATTACTTTTTAGTCAGTTTCATTTAATAGCTGCCCATTCCCTGATCGTGCTTTTTACTCATATTTTTTACGAGTTTAAAGCGGATGGGACCGTTGAGTAAAGTGCTCGAATTCCAGAGCTTATAACCGCCTGCCATACTTAAGTCCTCGCCAAGCCAGGCATCGATATCGCCGTTGAGGTCACCCATATTTGTATCATTTAGCTGAAATGTAAAAATGGTATGTTTGTTTATAGAAGTACCTTCAAAATTAAATGTAATTGCATTCCAGCTGCCAGTGCCATAAACTTTGTTTCCTTCTTGTGTATAAAGAAGAATAACAACCGGCTCTTCAGAGGATGAGTTGTATGGTACCGATTGATATTGTCCACTGAATACGTCTGAATCGACGGGCTCGACAATCTTTTCGGCATTGCAGGCAATTAAGAACGGCAGCAAAAACAGAGCGATGAGCTTTTTCATAGTATCCTTCCTATGATTTTTATTGTTAAGAAAGTATCCTTACTTCTGCCCTATTATCGATCGCTGCCCTCTTTTTGTTTAGTATGTTTGTATTGAAATTAGAGGGATAAATTTTTCTTTAAATTAATTTTCATTCGATACGATAATTAATTTTATCTCCAGTTCGGACTAAACATTTAAAGGATTTTATTACATTTGCTCGAAAAAATGGTAATCTTATGGATGGAAAAAGTTCAGGCAAGTTATACGTTGTAGCCACACCTATCGGAAATTTACAGGATATAACATTTAGAGCCGTTGAAGTCTTGAAAAACGTTGAATTTATCGTTTGTGAGGACACCCGAGTTTCCGGTATCTTATTGTCGCATTACGGCATAAATAAACGGTTGAAAGTCTTAAACGCACGTAATGAAACAAAAGTATCGGAAGAAATAATTGAAGAAATTAAAAGTGGAAATGCATGTGCACTGATCTCTGACGCTGGTACACCACTGATTTCCGATCCTGGAAGTCAATTAATTAATAAAGCTGTAAGAGAAAACATAGTTGTGGTTCCGATTCCAGGTCCCAGCGCCTTGATTGCTGCATTAAGCATTAGTGGGCTTCCATCAAGTTCGTTTCTTTTTGAGGGTTTTCTGCCGCAAAAGAAAGGACGACAAAAAAAACTTGAACAACTATCACACGAAAACCGAACTATCGTCCTTTACGAATCAACTTATAGAATAGAAAAATTACTCAAAGAACTTTTGGAATATATGCCAGAGAGAACAATAGTGGTTTGCAGAGAATTAACAAAAAAATTCGAAGACGTATGGCGAGGTAAACCCTCGGAGTTACTAAAACAACTCCCCTCAAGAAATATTAAAGGGGAGTTTGTAGTAATCATTTCTCCTTTGGAATGGATTGAAGAAAATTATTCTGAATCGTAATTGATAAGAGAATGAATTTCGTAATTGGATAATTTATTCCGTCCATTCAAAAACGATAATTCGATTAAAAAAGAGATCTGCACAATTTTACCGCCAAGTTTTTCGACCAATTTACATGCAGCTTCCATAGTACCACCCGTAGCCAGCAAATCGTCGTGCATCAATACAATGTCGCCTTTTTCGATTGAGTCTTTGTGAATTTCAATTGTATCGGAACCGTATTCCAGTTCATAAGTTTCTGTCAATTTATCAGCGGGCAATTTTCCGGGTTTACGCACAGGTACAAATCCTGCTTTTAATTTCAAAGCCAGAGCCGCTCCTAAAATAAAACCACGCGATTCAATTCCAACAACCTTTGTAATCGCTTTGTCCTTACTTAATTCATACAACTTATCAACTGCATAATTCAAAGCCTTGCTCTCTTTTAGAAGAGTTGTCACGTCCCTGAACATAATACCTTTTTTCGGAAAATCCGGCACTGTGCGGATGTAATTTTTTAAGTCCATTTCTTTGTCCTTAATTTATTAATTGGAAAGCTGACTTTCGAATTTATTTAGTTCTTCTAAATAATTCATCAGCAAATTCTCAATTGGAGCGTATTCTGTAAATCTCATTATTTCCTGTTTAACTCTCGAAGAATTTTTTAGCCCTTTCAGATATCCCGACCAAAACTTTCGGAAGGGAATGATTGCGTTTTTTTCGTCGTTTTTTAATTCAATTGAATATTTAAGATGACGGAGAGCAATTTCGAATCTTTTCTCGGGAGTATCTTTGAATTTAATTTCACCATAATAAAGAAGTTCTTTTGCTTCCAAGAAAATCCATGGACGTTCAATGGCGCCCCGTGCAATCATCACGCCATCTGCCGGCGTAGTATCAAAGGCACGCTTAACGTCGTCAGCAGAAAAAATACCGCCGTTCAAAATAACTGGGATACTAACAACTTCTTTAACCTTTTCAATCCATGACCAATCTGGTTCTCCGCTGTGTCCCTGATTTTTAGTTCGGCAATGGATAGTTAATGCAGCAGCACCAGCAGCTTCAATCCTTTTGGCAATTTCCTGTATATTAATTGAATTTTCATCCCATCCAATACGGGTTTTTACTGTAACGGGCAATTTTACACTTTTTACAATTTCTCTCACCATCGTTTCCATATACTCAGGATCTTTTAATAGGCCAGCTCCTGCGCCTCTATTTGCAACTTTTTTCACCCAGCAACCAGCATTAATGTCGATAATATCGGGATTTAAGTCTTCTACTATTTTCGCTGATTCGACCATCGGCTCGAGATTTCCTCCGTAAATTTGAATTCCAACAGGACGTTCTTGATCTGTAATTTCCATTTTCCGGTAAGTTTTTTTATTAGAGCGCACCAATCCATCTGAATTAATAAATTCTGTATAAACTATATCCGCTCCTAATTCTTTGCATAATTTACGGAATGCAATATCTGTAACGTCTTCCATTGGCGCCAATAGCAAAGCTCTATTTAATTTGATATTTCCTACTTCTAACATATTCAATCGGTCCTTAAATAGTAATGTGTCAAAACGAGAGTAACAAAAGTAAAGAATGCACCTGTCAAAAACGGTGTATAATAGCCGAGATAATTAAATGAAAATCCACCCCAGAGCGGACCTAAAACGCGAGCGAGCGATGCCAGTGATTGATTAATTCCGAGAATTGCACCCTGCTCGTTTTCCGACGATAATTTTGAAACTAAACTTAGTATTGTAGGCTGTAAAATGCCAGTCCCAATCGAAAGAATGGTAACAACAATTGCCACCCCAAAAAAATTATAACCGTATGGAATTGCACCCAGACCAAACATCATCAATGTTGTTCCCCACAGAACTAATTTTCTTTCGTTAATTTTTCCTCCTGCCGATTTTACAAAAAATCCCTGCACCAGAACGCTAACAGCGCCCATTATTCCGTACAGAAATCCATTCTGCTGGTCGGTAAAATTGAAGTGTTTATACCCCAATAGAGCAAAGGTGCCGTAGAGATTTGCAATTGAAAAAATTATTATAAAAAAGAGAATTATTAATAAACCCACGCGCTGAATTTTCAATACCTTAGTGATGAATTTTATATCAACTAATTTTAAGGAGATCCTGACATCATTCGATTTTTTAAGATTCGATTCGGGCAGGAAAAAGATCGCAAAAAGAAAAGCTATGAATGAAAATGTAGCACTTCCAAAACCAGCAATATCATATCCAAATTTCGCAAGCAAAGCCCCAATTAATGGTCCAAAAACAAAGCCGAGGCCAAATGCAACGCCGATCAATGCCATTCCTTTTGCTCGATCTTCTTTCGAAGTCACATCGGCAATGTAAGCTTGTGCTACAGCGATATTGCTGCCGCCAATACCAGCCAGCATACGAGAAACCAATAGAATTATGAATGAATTGGCAAAACTGAAAATTATATACGAAACAGCTGTCATTAAAAGTGTGGTTGTTATCAGCGGCTTTCTTCCAATTTTGTCAGAAAGCTTACCCAATAGAGGATTAAATAAAAATTGCATCAAGGAAAAAACTGCTACAATTATACCAATACCGAAATCGGATATACCAAGTTGCTTGCTGGCAAAAGTGGGCAACAATGGGATCAGAATTCCAAAACCCATTAAATCGATAAAAATTGTAAAAAATACGATTACAAGAGCAGTTCTATTTTTCATATATCAGAAAATTCTTGAGAAATTAAATTCAAAGATAGGAATTTTTAACAAAAATAAGATGCGGGGTGTATTATGCGAAAAGAAGGGTGACCCGAAAATATTTTTCTCGGGTCTCCCCATGTGGTATTATTCTTTAGGAGCTTTTCTCTGAGCTTTTACTTCCTGAACTTCATTACGGATCTCTTGAGCCATTTTCTTCAGTTCGCTCAAGCCTTTTCTCAAACGAGTTCCTGCTGCAGCCTGCCCTTTTTCGTAAAATTTGACTACATCGGCTTCCAAACTTTTAACGAATTCTACCAGTTGTTGGTATTTTTGCATACTTCCTCCTTTTTTTAGTTAATGATTACATTTTCGAGTATTATTTCAGCAATATCTTTAACTTCTATTTCGTTAGATTTATCGAGACTTTTCATACCGTCGTTTAACATCGTCATGCAGAAAGGACATGCTGAAACGACTTTTTGAGCTCCCGTTTCAACAGCTTCTCGGGAGCGATTGATATTAATTCTTTCTCCTTCGTTTTCCTCCAAAAACATTCTGCCGCCTCCGGCTCCGCAACAAAAACCTTTGTCTTTTGAACGTTCCATTTCAATTAATTCAAGACTCCCAAATTTATTCAAAATTTCACGCGGTGGATTATAAATATTATTATATCTTCCCAGATAACACGAATCGTGATACGTCACTTTAATCTTTTCCCTGCTTTCATTATTTATTTTAATCTTCCCTTCTGCGATTAGTTTTATAAGTAATTCCGAATGATGCTCTACTTCGTACTTACCACCAAATTTGGGGTATTCGTTTTTTATCGTGTTGAAACAATGTGGACACGCAGTCACAATCTTCTTTACGCCATAATTATTTAGTGTTTCTACATTTTCTTGAATTAGCATTTGAGCCAGATATTCGTTACCGAGCCTTCTTGCCGTATCACCGTTACATTTTTCCTCAATACCTAGAATTCTGAAGTTAATATTTGCAATTTGCAGCAATTTTGCAATTGCTTTTGTCACTTTTTGATATCGGGCGTCGAAAGAACCCGCGCATCCTACCCAGAAGAGATATTCACATTCAGGGTCTTCTGCCATAGTTTTAATATCCATCCCTTCTGCCCAATTGGCTCTATCCTGCCAATTAAAAGCCCAGGGTGTGAAATTCGTTTCAATATTTTTGAAAACCGTATTGAGTTCCGGAGGGAAATTTGATTCCATCAATACAAGATTCCTGCGCATATCAATAATTGCATCGAGGTGCTCAATCGAGACGGGACATTCGTAAACGCATGCACCACATGTAGTGCATGCCCATAATTCCTCGTCGGTAATGTAATTATGCACCAAAGTTTTTTCTAATAACTGATTCTCATCATCGCCTTTTAAGATCAATGGCGCTTTCTCTTCTGTGCGATGACGAATATTGATGATAATTTCTCTTGGGGATAATTTTTTCCCTGTGTTTGCAGCAGGGCAAGCCGCTGTGCATCTTCCGCATTCTGTACACGAGAAACCATCGAGCAGCTGTTTCCAGGTTAAATGTTCAATATCAGCTGCACCAAATTGCTCTCTATTTTCATCTTCAAGGTCGATTGCTTTTGCAATAAACTTTTCGTTACCCAGTTTCGAAAAAAATACATTCGGAATCGAAGTAACAACGTGAAAATGCTTTGAATAAGGCAAAAAGTTTAGAAATAACAAAATTAAGCCGATGTGCATCCACCAGAAAAATTCGTAATAAGCTACATGGACATAATTAGAATCACTAAAAAACAATTTGCTGATAAACATCGATACAGGCTTAAACTCGAATAATCCATAACGAAAATCATTGTTTATAATATTAATTACATTCTGACCGAACATCGAAAATACAATACCAAATATCATTAGAAGAATAACAGCTGCATCGAGATTTCCTTTTTTACCCACATTTAAACGGGGAACTTTGATTATAAATCTCCTGTAAAGCGCTGCTAATACGGCAATCATCACAAAGAAGCCAAAGGTATCCTGTACAAACGTAATTAAAAGATAAATCCTTCCGAGGAAACTGAAATTAAAATCATAATAAAATCCCTGAATGATCGACTCGACTACAACCAGCAAAAAAAGCATAAATCCCCAGAATATTAAAAAGTGAATGATACCAGCTGCAGGTTCACGTAATAGCTTTGATTGCCCGAATGCAATTTTCAGTACATTTTTTATTCTTTCGGAAATATTATCAAATCGGTTTTCTGATTGCCCTATGCGCAGGTAAGAAAGGATTCTCCTTAAATTGTAGAAGAAGAATCCTATCGCAAATAAAAATAAGAAAGAAAAAATTACGCTTTTAATTCCCATCAATCACTTCTGTTTAATTTGAGAATGACAACCTGAATTTATTTCTTTTTCAGAGTAAAGAATAAAAGAGTGGCGCCAACTACTTTCAAGATATCCCAAAGGGTAAATAAGATCGCACCGCTAAATAAAGCTGTCCTTAGGTTACCTCCGAAGAAAATGGAAAGATAAAGTGCACCGGATAAAATAATCATTGCATCAGCCAGAAGAAATGTAATAAATACTTTTAATAAACCACTATTTCTTTCAAGCAGATAACCCGCCAAAAATGCTGCAAATGGGAATGCGAGCAAATAACCACCTGTAGGACCAAATAATTTCATGAAGCCAAAACTGAAACCCGCAAATACAGGAATACCAATTGCACCTGAAATTATGTATAAAATCTGGCTGTATGCGCCATTGCGTGCACCAAGAAAAGCTCCCGAAAGCAATACTATCATCGTCTGCAAAGTAAATGGGACGGGTTGAGTTGGGATTATAATCTGAGCACTTAAAAACGTTAAGACTGAAAAAAGAAGAATAAGAGTTGCTTCTTTTGATTTCGTCAAGGAAATCGGTGAAATAAAACGTTTTACATTTTCTTTGGTAATCATAGTATCCTCTTTATTTGAGATTATTATTAAAAAACGTCAAAGTTTTATCGAGTAATTTATCAAATTTTTCGTTTGATTGCTCAAAAGGATGAACAATTCCAAATGTATGGCCGGTATTGTTAATAATATAGAGTTCTGTTTTTTCTTTATTTGCCCAATTGTAAAGCTCCACTGCTTCCTCCAATTGAACAGCCACGTCCTGGTCGCCATGGGCAATTAACACAGGACGATTAAAATTGGCAATTGCTTTTTGAATATTGAGCAAACCTTCTCTGTTTTTTTCGATATCTTCCAGAAGGGAAAGGTTTAATTTAAGTTTTTGTTTTGTGCGCATATTCAAAACCTCTAAATAACCTTTGCTGCGCCACTCTTTTTTTTGTCTTTCTGAATAGCGATCTAATCTCGATATCGATGCCCAGAGTGCAACTGCTGGAATATCAACTCTGCGAGCTGCATTTAAAATTGAGATTGCACCTCCCCTGCTATGTCCGATATAACCAATTTTACCTTTGAAATTCAAATTCAGATAATCGTTATAGAGTGCATCGGTAATTTCATTTAGTTCTCGTATCTCGCGTGAAAAAGTATTTGCAGCGAATTTGTCGAGTTGTGTAAAATCATTATTTTCATCGATGCCGTTGTGTGAAAAGTTAAAGGCAATGGTTAGATAGCCATTATTTGCAAAAAATTCTGAAGCATATGGTCCAAACCCCCAATCCTTAAAACCTTTGAATCCATGAACAAGAACGAGTGCATTACCAGAAAATCGAGTTTCATTCAGGTATGCAGTAGCATTAATCTGTTCTTTGTCGGAAGTCGTAAAATTGAAATTTCTTATCATATTGCACGAAATATCAAGATTCGTTGGTCTAAAGTCAAGTAAATTTCTTTAAAGCTAAAGTCTTTTTACTTTTATCCGATTATTAAAGTAGAATAAATAAAGACTAGTGCCATGACTATTGAAGAAAAAGCAAAATGGTTTGACGTAGCAATGAGATTTGGATTGGAGGGTAAGATACATCTGGTTATGAAATCATATAAGGATGGGGTTGCAAAATGGGCTATAGTCGATACAGCCAGTAATAAGGTACTCAATTCAAATCTGGAATGGGAGCCTGAACCGCCGGCTAAAAAAAGGGATGAAAGTTTTTTAATACGTACGCGTTTCGATTTCGAAAGCGCAGTTGCTCTTTATAAACAATACAAAATGTTTGCCGTCGAAGCTTCCGAAGCGGTTTAATTTTCTTTTAGTATTCATTTGCGTATTTTTGACCTTCAAAAAAGGTCAGAAATCAATTATGTATCTAAAATTTACCGATGAACTCCAAATGCTCCGTCAAACCGTCAGGGAATTTGCATTATCTGAGATTAAACCGCTTGCCCGGCAAATTGATGAAGAAGAATCAATTCCTCGCAAATTAATCGAAAAAATTGCAGAAGTAGGACTACTTGGAACAGCTTTTCCAGAAAAATATGGCGGAGGCGGTTTCGGAGAAGTCGGATATTGTATTGCTCAAGAAGAAATTGCCAGAGCGTGCGGTTCGACTGCCACTTTTATCGGCGCTCACCAATCAATAGGAGCCAATGCTATTTTTATAGGTGGTTCTGAAGAATTAAAAGTTAAATACCTCCCTTCTTTAACATCCGGTAGTAAAATTGCCGCATTCTGTCTTACTGAAGCTCAAGCCGGTTCAGATTCTTTCAATATAAAAACATCCGCAATTAAAAAAGGAAATAAGTGGATTCTTAACGGAGAAAAATTGTGGATAACCAACGGCGCAATTGCGGATATATTCAGCGTATTTGCCAGGACAGAAAAAGGAATTACCGGTTTCGTCGTTGAAAAAGATTTTGGGGACGTTGAAATTGGTCCAAATGAAAAAAAATTGGGTATACGCGGTAGTGTAACCAACGCTGTCCGTTTTAACAATGTAGAAGTGCCGGCAGAAAATATTATAGGGAAAGAAGGTCGTGGCTTTCCAATTGCGATGAAAACTTTAGACGCCGGCAGACTAACCATTGGAGCCTGCTCGCTTGGCGCGGCAAAAGAGATGCTCGAACTTTCAGTTCAATATGCAAATCAAAGAGTACAATTCGACCAGCCGATATCACGTTTTGAAGCAATTCAATTTATGATTGCAGATATGACTTCAAAAATATATCTTATGGAAAGCATTTTATACCGCGCTGCACAAAAGTACGACGAAGGCCTCGATGTAAGTCAGGATGCAGCAATAGTAAAGTTATATTCTTCTGAAGCCGTTCAAAAAATAGCAGACATGGCACTCCAGATCCACGGTGGTATGGGGTATTCCCGGGAGTTACCGATTGAACGTTTTTACAGAGACGTCCGAATACTGAAAATTTTCGAAGGCACAAGCGAAATTCAAAAGTTGATTATCAGCAGAAAGACTATAAAAAATAACGGCAAATGGCTTATCGATGGTTAAAAAAATATTAATTATCCCTTCAATCGATATTCAAGACGGTAAAACTGTAAGAGTCGTTCAAGGCATACCAGAATTAAATTGTCCATCTTATGGAAATGACCCAGTTGAAATGGCACTTATCTGGCGCGCTGAAAACGCAAAGTGCCTTCACGTTGTCGACTTCAATTCAGCATGGTATCATTCACATGTAAACCATGATGTAATCAGACGAATATGCGAAAGTGTAATTATTCCGGTAGAACTCGGAGGAGGAATTAGCAACCTTGAAGATGCTGAAAGGGCTTTCGATTTAGGCGCTGCTCGAATTGTAATCGGTACACTTGCCCACGAGAATCAAAAAGAATACGTAAAAATCCTTGAAAAATTTTCGCCCAGTAAAGTTGTTGCAGCTATTGACGTAATCGAAGGTCAGGTGGTAACTCGAGGCAGAAGAGTTTTTACAGGCATTGATGCACTTGAATATGCAAAAAAACTGAAAGAACTCGGCACAGAACGTTATATTGTAACTGATGTAAGAAGAAACGGCATGTTATTGGGTCCGAACATTGAATTATCCAAAAAAATTGCCGAAATTACAGAAAAGAAAGTCACACATTCGGGAGGGATATCTGGTTATCAGGATCTGATACAATTACAAAAAGAAGGTGGCAACCATATTGATTCTGTCATAATTGGAAGAGCTTTGTACGAAAATCGTTTCTCCTGTCAAAAAATATGGCGTGTGGCAGAAGCTGGATTATTTAATTGAGTCGAAAGATGGAATCTAATATCAGAATACCTCAAAAAAGCAGTTTCTGGACAAATTTGTTCAAAAGTCCAACAGACAAAAACGAACTCGAAGAAGTACTGGCTTCAATACCACCTTTTAAAAAGTTGTCACCGAAATACCTGAAATTACTGATGAAACTCATACACAATCGTTTTTACAAAGCCAACGAATATATCTTTTACCAGAATGACCCCGGAATTGCTCTTTATATAATTGTCAGCGGCGAAGTATTGATTACACAGGAAGATGAAGAGGGGGAACAATTTGACCTGGCTCATCTAACTAGAGGCGATTTCTTTGGCGAGCTGGCTCTAATTGACGAAGAACGTCGTGCAGCAAGCGCTATAGCACTTAAAGATTCTTTTATAGCTGCAATTTTCAAACCCGATCTTGACGAATTTATAGAAGTTCATCCACTGGAAGGAATTAAAATTCTAAAAGGTCTTATTCATATAATTGCAACACGTTTGCGTAATGTTAATAAAGAATATCTGGAACTTTATAATCAAATTAGAACAAAGGAGAAGCAGCTATGAGTCTGATAAAAAAAATTTTGGTTCCGGTAGATTTTTCAGAATACTCTAAAGAAGCTTTGAAATATGCAGTCCAGTTTGCCAAACAATTCAATGCAAAACTTTATATAATCTACGTAATCGAACCAGTTATTTATCCCGCTGATTTTAGTATGGGACAGGTTGCAATACCTTCTCTTGAAAATGATATTAAGAAAAGAGCCGAAGAAGAAATGGACTCTCTAATTAAATCCTTTGTAGATCCATCTCTTGAAACAGACATAATAATTAAAACTGGCAAACCGTTTGTTGAGATTATTGAAACAGCTCGTGAGACAGACACCGACCTAATTATTATGGCAACACACGGACACACAGGAGTGGAACATCTTCTATTTGGAAGCACCGCCGAAAAAGTTGTTCGCAAAGCACCCTGCCCTGTTTTGACCATGCGTAAGCCAATTAAAGGATTCCAGTATAACAAGCAAAACAGTTAAGATTAAATTTACTTTTTTATGAAACAGGATTTTACGGAAGACAATATTTCAGGCAGCAGCGAATTGCTCCAGGAATTGCATGAACATTTAAAAACTCAGAAAAATATTCTCTCGCTTTTCCCTGATTTACTCGACAGTTTTGGCAAAAAATTTGCCGCTTTCGAAAACATCCAAAATTATTTGAATGAATTAAGAAGAGTAATCAAAACAAAAAAGAGCATAGACGAATTTTTTAAAAAATACGATAACTTGATATTAAACATATACGATAACATCTATAACAATTGCCGCACCATACTCATTAAACACTCTTCCTTTATAACAATATCGAACAGTAAAACTGTTTTCGAAATATTAAAACGATTATCAAAGGAAAATAAAGAACTGAGTGTAGTTGTTACAGAATCAAGACCACAATATGAGGGACGGATATTGGCTCGAAGGTTATCAAAAGAAGGAATTGAAGTTAAGTTAATTACAGAGGCAATGATTTATAATGAATCTTTAACATGCGAAGCAGGAATAATTGGTGCAGACACTGTATTAAAAAATGGGAATGTCGTAAATAAAACGGGTAGTGGTCTTCTTGCATTGGCATGCAAATATCGCAATATTCCACTATATGTTGTATGCGATAGACAAAAGTTTTCTAACAAAAACAAATTCACCAACAAACTAATGCCTTCCAACGAAATCTGGAAAACACGTTCCAGAATTAAGATCGAAAATTACTATTTCGAAGAAATCGACAAAAAATTAATCACACATATTTTTACTGATTAGTGGCTGATAGGCTTTCGAGAATCTCTTTTGCATTATTCGCAGCGCGACTATCGGGATGTTTTTCAATCAATAGTTTCCAGTATTTCTTGGCCTCTTTTTCGTTTCCTTTCACCTGTTGTATTACACCCATATTATAAAGTGCAAGCGGGTAATCATCATCCAATTTTAAAATCTTTCTTGTATACTCTTCTGCCCTTTCTAATTCGCCCATGTTAAAATAAATAAATGTCAACTGCAACATTGCATCGAATCTTTTGGGATCGAGGGTATGGAGTTTTTGATATAATTTTAGCGCCTCTTCTGGTTTATGGGACATGGTTAGCATATCAGCGTATTCTCTGATTCGGAGTGTATCATTCGGATTTTCTTCATATGCTCTCTTAAGCTCACTAAGTTTTTGAATAACCTCCTCCATCACATTTGAATCTGAAGGCATTTCCCCTTCTTGTCCTTTTAATCCTTTATGTATTTCGTCATCTGGCATATTAGGATGTAAATTCTTGGGTTCGTTATTTTGGGAAAGAAATACAACCGTAACTATAAATGCTATAAAGACCAATAAATATATATAAATAGATTTGAATTTCATTTTTTTCTGCTCCATAATTATGACTTCTCAAACATAGTAAATTCTATAATAATTAATTCTTTTTTTATAGACATGAGAATAAATGAACTAAAACTTATTCGCTTCTGTTAACGAGATATAATGTCATAATTTGAGGAAGAAAAATGGCTGACACAGGTAAAAACAGAAGAAAAGAATTTGATAATGAAATTGCCCCGCATATTTCAGCACTTAAGTCATATGCTTTAAAATTATCAAGAGATCCAGACGATGCTGAAGACCTATTACAAGACACATTATTGAAAGCATTCCGCTTTTTTGACCAATATGAAAAAGGAACTAACATAAAAGCTTGGTTATTCCAGATAATGAAAAATTCCTTTATCAATACCTACCGAAGGATAAAGCGGCAACCAGGGAAAGTAAATTATGACGATATTGAAAACTTTTACGAAAATATACGTTCCGAAGAAATTACTTCATCTCATGTTCAAAATGATGCTTTTAACGACATTATGAACGATGAAATCGCCAATGCACTGGCAAAACTTCCCGATGAATTTAGAACAATAATTTTCTTGAGTGATATTGAAGGATACACATACGAAGAAATAGCTGATTTTATCGATTGCCCGGTTGGCACAGTTCGTTCTCGTCTTCACAGAGCACGTAAAATGCTTTATTATCTTCTCTATTCATATGCTAGGGATAAATCGCTCATAAAAGAAGAAAATAAATTAATTTTAAATTAATATTAATATTTTATTATTTTTTTGTTGGACTATTAGAAAAATTTTATGTAATTTTGTGAGATGAAAAATCGAGCAACATATCTAAGAGCTACTATCGATAACCTGTATTTTACTATCACTAAATGCTTCTCTTTAAGAGGAGATATTAAATAGCAAATATAAAATAAATCACCCATATAAGCAGGCAAAATTTAATGCCGTGGGGAACTAGTGTGTATTTATTGAAGTCAAAAAACAGTGTAATTTAATAATATAAGGAGATATATAGAATTGAAGATAACCAAGCAATTCACGAACCGGGAAAGCAAATCTTTAGACCAATATCTTCAAGAAATCGGAAAAGTTGACCTCCTTACCCCGGAAGAAGAAATTGAATTAGCCAAACGAATAAAAAAGGGCGATAAGCAAGCCCTCGATAAACTTACGAAGGCTAATTTGAGATTCGTTGTCAGTGTAGCAAAACAATATCAGAATCAGGGACTTCCATTGGGCGACCTGATTAACGAAGGAAATTTAGGTTTAATTAAAGCTGGGCTTCGTTTTGATGAGACCCGCGGTTTTAAATTCATTTCTTATGCTGTCTGGTGGATTCGGCAGTCGATTATGCAAGCTATAGCCGAACAATCCAGAATGGTTCGACTGCCCTTAAATCGAGTAGGCGCATTAAATAAAATGGGCAAAGCTCTAAGCCAGCTCGAGCAGGAATACGAAAGGAAACCAAGCGCCGAAGAAATAGCAGAACAGCTCGACATGGACGTTCAGGACGTCAATTATGCAATGCAAATTGCCGGTAGACATATTTCAATGGATGCTCCCTTCGCTCATAGCGATGATAGTAATAACAGTCTACTCGACGTTATGCCCAATGAAGATCAACCATCACCCGACCATTCTTTGTTGAAAGAATCTCTCAAAACCGAAATTGAACGCTCTCTTTCAACACTTACCGAAAGAGAAGCTGAAGTAATCAGACTTTATTTTGGATTGGGCAAGGAACATTCTCTTACTCTTGAAGAGATCGGCGAAAAACTCAATCTGACGCGTGAACGCGTACGGCAGATAAAAGAAAAAGCTCTTATCAGACTACGTCATTCTTCCAGAAGTAAAAATCTTAAAGCTTACTTAGGATAATCTTCATTTCTACCCCCTTTTTGAGAGCCTCTCATTATTAGTATGAGAGGCTTTTTTTATCCTCCGTAAAAATCTTCTTATATTTGTAGAAAAAAAAGCTATATGAATTCACTTGAAAAATATTTTGAAAAATTTAGACTGAATATTACGGGCATCGACCAGACATTCGATAGTCCTTATGGCAAAAAAAAAATTATCTATGCTGACTGGATTGCTAGTGGCAGATTGTATAATCCTATCGAAAAAATAATGATTGAACGTTTTGGGCCATTTGTAGGAAATACCCACTCTGAGTCATCGGTCACTGGTACTTCGATGACAAAAGCCTATCGAGAAGCTAGGAATATCATAAAAAGACACGTGAATGCATCGAACAATGATGTTTTGCTCTTCGCTGGTTACGGTATGACGGCGGCAGTAAATAAATTTCAGCGTTTGCTTGGACTTAGAGTACCTGAACAGTTACAAAGACATATAAATATTCCGAAGGACGAAAAGCCCGTAGTTTTTCTTACACACATGGAACACCACTCCAACCAAACATCGTGGCTCGAAACAATTTGCGACGTTGTTTTGATACAACCTGACGATAAAGGGTTGGTCGATTTATCTCATTTCAAACATTTACTCGAATTGTACAGTCATCGTAAACTAAAAATTGGCTCTTTTACCGCAGCTTCGAATGTTACGGGAATCGAAACGCCTTACTACGAAATGGCTGAATTGATGCATGAATATGATGGATATTGTTTCGTCGATTTCGCAGCTGCAGCTCCTTATGTAAATATAAACATGCATCCCAAAAATCCAGCTCAAAAACTTGATGCCATCTTTTTTTCACCTCATAAATTTTTAGGGGGTCCCGGTACATCTGGAGTGCTGATTTTCGATTCTCATTTGTACAATCGACGAATACCCGACCACCCAGGTGGTGGAACAGTTGATTGGACTAATCCGTGGGGAGAACATAAATATATTCAGGATATTGAGACTCGTGAAGATGGAGGTACACCTGGTTTCCTTCAGGCTATTAAATCCGCACTTGCCATTAAACTGAAAGAGAAAATGGGAGTAGATAAAATACGCAAACGTGAGAACGAATTGCTGAAAAAAGCTTTCAATCGTCTGAAAAAAATTAATCGTCTTCATATCCTCGCAGCCGAACACGAAGAAAGAATCGGTGTAATCTCTTTTTATGTAGAAAATGTACACTATAACTTAATGGTTAAATTGCTGAACGATAGATACGGCATACAAATGCGCGGCGGTTGTTCTTGCGCAGGTACATATGGCCATTATTTACTTCACGTCGATCCAACACGGTCTAAGTATATTACCGAAAAAATTAACAACGGCGACCTCTCCGAAAAACCTGGTTGGGTAAGACTTTCACTACACCCGACTATGACCGACGAAGAACTTGATTTTATTCTCGATGCAATTGAGGAAATAATTCAGAATGCTGAAAAGTGGTCAAAAGAATACACATACTCCTCACGCACAAATGAATATACCCATACTTTCTATAATGAAAACGCCTGGCAACATATTGAGGAGTGGTTTGAGATTAGGGATTAGGGATTAGAGTTTAGGGGTTAGGGATTAGAATTTTGGAGACGGAATTTTTATATATAATTTCTTTATAAGATGAGAACATTGTCATATATTTTCGTTGCATATTTGCATAATTAAGTCCTTGCATGATATTTTATTGATGAAACACTACTTAATTTAATTCTGTTATATTTCATGCCGGGCAATTTGCTTTATTTTTTCCTGTATGCTTGCTTCCTGGATAATCATTCAAAATGTAAACTCTCAAGCAGCCGACTATTCATTATCAGCTCTCCATATTTAATTTCATTGACCAGATATTATTAAGTTTCAGAATAATTTTTTTGCCAAAATAAATTTTTAATAACCAGCTCTTATCGCATAGGTTTAACTTTTTTTGTGTAGAATAAAATTTAATGGCTTTAAGAAACAACCAAACAATTTTAATCCAAGCAATATATATCTAAGTTTTGATTTTTCATATAAGATAAGAATCAAATTACCACTTCAATTAGCTAAGGCAACACAATCTGAATAAATAATATGGTTTTAACCTTTATTATTTTTGGGTATGTTTATTTACCTGCACTCTGATTGATTTCCTTATTAACCACTATTATAAATAATTTTCAGCTTTTACAATATTAAGAAAATCTATTGCAGTGAGTATAATTATAAATAATGATGAATATTTATACATATTTTTTTCAAAGGATATTGACTTGATAGTTAATTTTTTTCTATCTTTGCTGCCAAATGATGAAAGTATATTTTACATATAACAATACAAACAATAATCACTGGTGGTGGTGGCGCAATTTTATATCCATCATCTCAGTGATAACATAAATTAGTTTAAATAATTAACAAAAGAAGCCCTTCTTAGTTATCACTGAGAAGGGCTTTTTGTTTTAAAGAGGTTTTATGGACTACGATAAATTTTTATTGCTGGCAGAAAGATATAATACCGTTCCAGTTTACGACAAACTGGCTGCTGACTTACAAACTCCTGTATTGGCATATCTCAAACTTCGCAAATATGCGAATTCATCCTTCCTGTTAGAATCAGTTGAAGGGATTGGTAGGCTGGCGCGTTACTCGTTTATCGGAATTGATCCTGAAATAATTATTTCTAACCACTACAAAAAAATAAAGATAGAAACTAATGAAATAACAGAAACAATCGAATCTAATCTATTCGAGTATCTACAAAAATTTATGTCACATCAGAATTATCCACTCCTCGATGAACTACCCTATTTTACCGGCGGTTGGGTCGGTTACATCGGATTCGACAATATTTCTTTAATAGAAGAGGTAATCGAATATAAAAATAATAATGGAGAAACTTTTCCGGACTCGATACTTGGTTTTTTTAAAACCGTGATTGTTTTTGATCATTTTAAGCATCAGTTAATTTTAATTGATAACGCAGATTGCACTGACAAATCGAAATTGAGAAATACATATAACTTATCGATCAACAAACTTCAAAAAATAAGAAAAATACTGAATGAAGAATTAAGCTATAAATCTGATTTCAATGTTGATGCTGAGGAAATCGATCAAAACGAAGAAGAAAATTTTTTAAGGTTAGTCGAAGACAGTAAAAGAAATATTTACAATGGGGATGTTTTCCAAATTGTTTTATCACATCGATTTTCAGCCAATTATAAAGGTGATCTTTTTAATGTTTACAGATCTTTGAGAATGATTAATCCTTCACCTTACATGTATTATATAAGTTTCGGCAATGAAATAAAAGTAGTCGGAACGTCGCCGGAAGATTTACTAAAAGTAAAGGACAGGAAAGCAGAAATTCTTCCTATAGCCGGTACACGTCGTCGCGGAAAGAACGAAGATGAAGACAAAAGGCTCGAAGAAAATTTGATTAACGATCCAAAAGAAATTGCCGAACACGTAATGTTAGTCGACCTTGCGCGAAACGATCTGGGAAGAGTTTGCAAAACAGGGACCGTAAAAATTAGCGAGAATATGAAAGTCAATCGATTCTCCCACGTAATGCATATTGTTTCAAGGGTGGAAGGAATTTTAAAAGATGAACTCGATTCAATTGATGCTCTTAAAGCTGCCTTCCCTGCCGGAACAGTATCAGGTGCGCCTAAAATAAGAGCAATTCAATTGATTAATCAATATGAGAAACAAAAGCGTGGCCTCTATGCCGGTTCAGTGGGATATATCGATTTTCGTGGTAATCTCGATATGTGTATTGCAATTCGAACATTGTGGGCAAATGATCGATCTGTTTTCTGGCAAGCCGGTGCCGGAATTGTTGCTGATAGCCGCCCCGAACTTGAACTTAAAGAAATTAAAAATAAATCCGCGGTTCTTTTGAACGCATTAAAATTAGCCGAGGTAATAGATGAAAATATTGATAATAGATAATTACGATTCATTCACTTATAATCTCGTTCAACTTGTCGGTATTTATGCGTCCAACATTATTGTAGAACGAAACGACAAAGTATCAATTAACGACATCATGAGAATGCAACCGGATAAAATAGTTATCTCACCCGGCCCTGGTAAACCGGAGGAGTCCGGAATATCGATCGAAGTTATCAAAACACTCGGACAGGATATTCCAATTCTCGGGGTTTGTCTTGGCCACCAGGCAATCGGATATTGCTTTGGAGGTAAAGTAATCAATGCACCCTCTCTTATGCATGGCAAAACTTCTCATATTCAACACGACGGGAAAACCATTTATTCTAACATCGAGCAAGGTTTTACAGCAGGCAGATATCACTCACTGGTTATAGATAAAAATACTCTTCCGGAGGTCCTCGAAATATCTTCAACTACAGCGGATGGAATTATTATGGGTGTTAGACATAAAACATTCCCTATCGAAGGCATTCAATTTCATCCAGAATCGATCTTAACAAAAGTAGGTCATTTAATAATTAAAAATTGGTTGGAAGCATGTTAAAAGAATACATTGAAAAGATTAGTAACCGAGAAAATCTTTCGTTCAATGAAGCTTATTCTGCAATGTCGCGCATCATGAGCGGCGAGTGTAATAACTCGCAAATAGCAGGTCTATTGACAGCCTTAAAAACGAAAGGCGAAACAGCCGAAGAGGTTGCGGGTTTTGCCGGAGCCATGCGTCAATTTAGTATTAAAATCGAAATTGAAGACGAAAATTTAATCGACGTATGCGGAACAGGCGGAGATAATTCAAACACATTCAACATTTCAACTGCCACTGCATTTGTGGTAGCAGGTGCCGGAGTTAAAGTTGCAAAACACGGCAATAGATCAATATCAAGTAAGTGTGGCAGTGCGGATGTTATTTCCCTTCTTGGCATTGATATCAATCTAACGCCCGAGCAATCGAAACGCGCCCTCGATAAAATCGGGATCGCGTTCTTATTTGCTCCCATTTACCACCCTGCGATGAAATATGCCGCTCCCGTTCGTAAAGAACTAGGCACGAAAACAATATTTAATATTCTCGGTCCATTGACCAATCCTGCAGGTACAAAAAAACAACTCATCGGCACGTTTAGTAATCGTACGTCTGCTTTGATGGCTGAAGCTGCTCAATACCTAAATATGGATTCCGCAGCTTTTGTATGCACGGCAAATCAATACGATGAAATTACTTTGACAGATGAGACCAACATAAAATTTTATAAAAAAGACAAGCCGATTGAAGATATTAAAATTGACAACACTCATTTCTCTTTCGAAAAGATAAAGCTAAAAAATATCACAAGCGATTCTCCGGAGAAAAATGCAAAGTTTATCCTAAGTATTATTCAAGAAAAACAAAAAGGCGACGCATATAATGTGGTGGTTGCTAATGCTGCGATGGCTCTTTTGATTGCTGGTGTGGCTGAGTCAATTGAAGAAGCCAAATCCATTGCAATCGAATCGATCGAATCCGGCAATGCATATAAAAAGTTACAGGACATAAGAAATTTCGGAAATTGAACTATGAGTTTCCTTAAAGAAATAATTAATAACAAAAAAAATGAAGTAACAAATCTGCGGAAAAAATACTCGCTTTGTTATTTCGAAGAGCAAGAGTTATTTCACGCCCCTCCGCTCAGTCTCATCGATTCTTTAACTCGATCGAAAACTATAGGTCTGATTTCCGAAATCAAAAAAGCCAGTCCGTCAAAAGGCATATTGCGCGAAGCTTTTAATCATATTGATATCGCAAAAATATATATGAACAATAAAGTAAATGCAATTTCGATATTAACAGATTCGAAGTATTTCCAAGGTTCAATAGATTATTTAAAGGAAATTGCGGGATTCAAGACCGTCCCTTTATTGCGTAAAGATTTTATAATTGATGAATATCAAATCTTCGAAGCGAAGGCTGCAGGAGCAGATGTTGTGTTGTTGATTGCTGAAGCATTATCAGCTGACCAATCCGATTCTTTAATTGCCGCTGCTCATGAATGCAATCTTGAAATATTATACGAAATCCACTCTGCCGACCAACTGGACAAAATTGATTTTGACAAAGTTAAATTAATCGGAATCAACAACCGCAACCTCGAAACGTTTGAAGTTGATGTTCGCACGACCAGGAAGATAGCTGACTTATTACCAGATGGAATAATTGCAATTTCCGAAAGCGGTATAACAACCCCAGACGATATCAAGACTATTTTACACAAAAAAGTAAAAGGTATTTTGGTAGGTGAATATTTTATGAAATCTAAAGACATAGAAATTGCACTCAAGAACTTTATTAATAATCTTGAAAAAATAAGCAATGAGAATTAAGATCTGCGGAATAACGAATTATAACGACGCCATTGCCGCATACGAAGCGGGAGCAGATGCTCTTGGATTTATTTTCTATAACAAGAGCAAAAGATACGTGGACCCAATTATTGCCTCTAATATTATTCGTAAACTACCACCATTTATAACAACTGTTGGAGTTTTTGTAAACTCCTCTTTAGAAGAGATAAACGGGATTGTAGATATCTGTAATATCAATATAATTCAATTGCACGGCGATGAAAGACCGGATATAATTCCTCTTCTTAAAAGACCTGTTATTAAGAGTTTTAGAGTTACTAATGAATTTCGTTTTGAAATTTTGGAGGAATATAAGAATTGTTTTTATTTACTGGATGCATACTCTGAAAATGAATACGGTGGAACAGGAAATAAATTTAATTGGGACATTATACCGGAAAATTTGAAAAGGAAAATTATTCTTGCTGGGGGAATTGGAAAAGATGATTTGCTAAGAATCAGAACAAGTATTAATCCTCCCGCTATCGACGTTTCTTCTTCAATCGAATTGGAACCAGGGAAAAAAGACATTATTAAATTAAAAGAGTTGATGGATGAATTACATAGAATTTACCCCAGATAGATGCATACACTCCGACCGGATCTTTGAGTCTGTTTACCAAACAGATAGAAGATCCGGCTTATTTATTAATAATTCAGGGATATCTAAAAATGAAAAACTATAACGTACCGGATAGAACAGGTAAATTTGGAATATACGGCGGAAAATTTGTGCCTGAGACATTAATAGGAGCACTCGAGACGCTCGAAAGAGTATACCTGGAATTAAAAAATGATAAAAATTTTTTAGAAAAATTAAATGAACTCCAGAGCGAATATAACGGCAGACCTACACCTTTAACATTTGCCAATCGATTAACCGACTATTACGGCAGAGCCAAAATATATTTAAAAAGAGAGGACTTATGTCATACAGGAGCTCATAAACTTAACAATGCTCTCGGACAAATTTTACTGGCAAAATATCTCGGCAAAGAAAGAATAATTGCAGAAACTGGCGCAGGTCAACACGGAGTTGCGACCGCTACAGTATGTGCCAAATTCGGCATGCAATGTATTGTATATATGGGCGAAGAGGATATCGAACGACAAAAACCAAATGTCTTTCGTATGAAACTACTCGGTGCCGAAGTTAGACCAGTTTCTTCTGGAAGCAAAACACTTAAAGATGCTACTAACGAAGCAATTCGCGACTGGGTTACCAATGTAAAAAATACTCATTACATTATCGGTTCGGTTGTTGGTCCACATCCTTACCCGATGATAGTGCGCGACTTTCAGTCAATTATCGGCATTGAAACTCGAGCACAAATTTTAAGTAAAGAAAATCGATTGCCTGACTATATAATTGCTTGCGTAGGTGGCGGTTCGAATGCCATCGGTATTTTTTATCCATTTATTAACGAAGAATCAGTTAAATTAATTGGAGTTGAAGCAGCGGGTGAAGGTCTCGATACGAATAAACACTGTGCCACATTGACCATAGGAACACCGGGTGTTTTTCAAGGAATGTACACATATCTTATTCAATCTGAAGAAGGACAAATTTCCGAAGTCCATTCAATTTCCGCAGGACTGGATTATCCAGGAGTTGGACCTGAACATTCTTATTTGAAGGATATGAGTCGTGTTCAATATAGAGCTGTGACGGATAAAGAGGCTCTCAAAGCAGCAAATCTGTTAACCAGATTGGAAGGCATATTGCCGGCACTCGAATCCGCACATGCAATTGCGTATCTGGAAAAAATGATCGGCACTACAGATAAAGACGATATTATTATTATTAACCTGAGCGGACGCGGCGACAAAGACCTTTCTACTTTAATGAATCACAGCAGGGATAAGTTATGAAAATTAAAAACACAATTGATACCATAACTCGAAATAGAAAAAAGGCTCTGGCTATTTTTCTTACTGCCGGTTTTCCAGACAAAAACAAATTCCTCGATTATGCGAAAGCCACTCTGGATGGTGGAGCCGATATATTAGAGATTGGAATTCCTTTCAGTGATCCTTTAGCTGATGGACCTGTCATTCAAAAATCTTCAACTCTGGCACTTAAAAAAAATTTCAGAATTAAAGACATTTTTAGCTATATCGAGGAAATCAGAAAATACTCCGATATTCCAACTATATTAATGGGATATGCAAACCCAATCAATAAATACGGTAAAGAGAAATTTTTAATCGATGCAGCAAATTGTGGTGCGGAAGGTCTAATAGTTCCAGATATACCACTTGAAGAATATGATTTCTTTTTTCCCGCTGAGAAGCATGGTCTTGAAATAATTCTACTAACAACCCCAACTTCTACGAACGAGCGCATTAAAGCTATCGATAATAAGAGTGAAGGTTTTCTCTATTGCGTAAGTGTGACAGGTACAACAGGAGCCGACAAAAATTTCGACTCCTCTACATTAGAAAATCTAAAACGTACATATTCGTTAATAACAAAAAATAGAATGATGATTGGCTTTGGTATCGGCAGACCTGAAGACATTCACACATTTTACAATTATTCCGATGGCTTTATTGTGGGAAGTAAAATAATTAAATCGATTATCGAGGGGATAGAACCTTCGGGAATTTCGGAAACAGTGAAGCAATTTAAATATGCATGCAATTAATGCATTCTTTTAGGATAACCTTGTTCGATTGGTAATGTGAGATCACGGGACCATTCGTTCCACGAGGCCAGATAATTGTATACTTTTTCATAGCCAGCCATTTTTAATGCAACGAAGAGATTCGATGTGCGGGCTCCTTTAAAGCAGTAAAGATATAATACTTTATCCTCAGAAAGACCAAACTTTTTGAACATTTCATTGAGTTGTTCTGGACTCTTAAACCACGGAATAAATCCTTTGTACTCCATAGTATTATACCATTCGATCCAAACAGAGCCGGGAATTCTTCCTTTGCGCGGTGTAAAATCGGGACCATATGGAGAAGAGCTTACTCCTACCCATTCAGCTCTATCTCGGCAATCTATTATTGTTATTTCTGGATTTTGAATTGCAGCGAGCATTTGCTTTTTATTCAAGATAATCGAATTGTCTACTGAAATTTCGAATTTCCGAAGTTCAGGATGAGGTGTATGTCTTTCCACATTCAAATTTTTATCGAGCCAGGCTTGATAACCTCCATGAAGAATTCTCACATTTTTGTGTCCCATATGATTAAAAATAAACCAGCCGCGGCACGAACGTCCATAACCGTTATCCATAGCATCTTCATAAACAACCACTTCTTTCGAAGAATCGATTCCCGCTAACCCAAATAAATTAGCGAAATGCTTTCTCAATTGTTCATAACCACCATTCGATTCGGTAGCAAGATAACTGAAAATATCGTAGATATTAACTGCTCCAGGAATATGGTCAATAAGATAATCCTCCGGCTCCCTTGTATCGACAATGATTAGATTATCTTCATGTAATTTATCGTAGAGTTCTTCAATTTCAATCAGGTATTTATTTGCCATATTAAGAAGTGCAACCTTTCAAGAATAATTTTTTGTACTATAGTATCGAATTCGTGGATTAATCTTTAAATAGGGCTTTGTGGTGTTACTTTTTTGTATGACGTTGAATTAAATTTTCCACTACTTCATCAAGTCCTATCTCGAGTTCAGCCATTAATACTAACAGATGATAAATCAAATCTGAAGATTCGTCAATAAATTCTTTTCTGTTTTTATTTTTAGCTGCAATTACTGTTTCAATCGATTCTTCACCAACTTTTTGAATAATTCTGTCGAGTCCGCTCTGGAATAATCTTGTTGTGTATGAATTCTCCGGAAGGTTTTTCTTCCTTTCATTTATAAGTTTGTAGAGATAGGAAAGAAACATGACATTATCTTTATCAATTCCGAAACAAGAATATCTGTTCAAATGACAGGTAGGTCCTTCTGGAATAGCATAAATTAGAAGAGTATCATTGTCACAATCGGTTACTATCGAATCGAGTTTGAGGTAGTTACCGGAAGTTACTCCTTTCGTCCACAATTCTTTTCTACTTCTGCTGTAGAACGTAACCAGTCCAGTATCAATTGTTTTTTTTAGCGCTTCTTTATTCATAAATCCGAGCATAAGAATTTGTCCAGTAAATTTATCCTGTACAATGGCAGGCACGAGTCCGCCTGACTTTTCGAAATTGATATTGTCGATGTCGATCATATTCTTATATTAATATTATTATCCAATAAATATTTTTTTAATTCTGGAATTGACAGTTCACCGTAATGAAAAAGACCAGCAGCGAGGCATGCATCAACATTAGCCAGGCGGAAAGCTTCAAGAAAGTGTTCTTTTTTACCAGCGCCACCGCTCGCAATAACGGGAACAGTAACGTTTTGAACTACCTTTGACAAGAATTCAACGTCGTAACCGCTACGAGTACCGTCGTGATCCATCGAAGTAAGAAGAATTTCTCCAGCTCCCAATTCACATACTCTTTTACACCATTCAAAACCTTCGAGATCAGTTTCTTCTTTACCACCTTTAATAAAAACTTTTTTTATGCCATTTACAATTTTGACGTCGATAGCGGCGACAATGGCCTGCGACCCAAAACGTTTTGCTGCTTCTGTAATAAGATCAGGTTTACGAACTATATATGAATTTAGCGATACTTTATCGGCACCCGCTTTCAACAATTCTTCTATATTGTTCAAATCCGATATTCCGCCGCCAACTGTAAATGGAATACGTAAAACCTTAGCTACTTCTCTAACCAATTCTACTAAAGTTTTCCTTTTTTCTTCCGTGGCAGTAATATCAAGAAATACCAGTTCATCCGCTCCTTCTCTGTAATATCTTTCTGAAAGTTCTACAGCCGAGCCGGCATCTTTAAGGTTTACGAAGTTAGTGCCTTTAACCACCCTGCCGTTTTTAACGTCAAGACACGGTATTATTCTCTTTGCTACCAATTTTTGCAAGATCCTTTATGTTTATTTTGTTTTCATAAATGGCCTTACCAACTACAACTGCATAGACATTCAATTGACTCAACATAAGCACGTCGTGAATCGAACCGATACCACCAGATGCAATTAATTTGATATCAGAATTGTATTCCATTATTTTTCGATAAAGTTGAGTATTGGAGCCAGTCAACGTTCCATCCCTGCTTATATCCGTACACAAAAAAATATTGATGCCGAGTTCTTTACAATAATTAATATGCTCGTAAATTGAAACCCCACTGTCTTCTGTCCACCCTTTAATAAATATTTTTTCATTGTATGAATCGAGTGCTACTACAATTTTTTCAGCTCCATACAACTCAACAATACGTTCAAATGTATTTTTATCTCTGATCGAAAGTGAACCGATAACAATTCTATCTGCCCCCGCCTTAAATACTTCTTCAACCTGAGATAAATTTCTGATACCTCCACCAAATTCTACTTTAATTCCAGTGTAATTTTTGATTTCTCTAATAATAGGCAATACATTAATTTTTTTATCCAGTGTAGCCCCAAGGTCAACAATGTGAAGCCACTGAAATCCTGCTTCTTCGTATTTACGTGCTATTGCAAGCGGTGTTGTATCGTAATATTTGGCTTTATCAAAATCGCCTTTTGTTAGTCTGGCAACTTTATTGTTAAGTATGTCGATTGCAGGTATTATTAACATTTTTCAATGAAGTTTTTTAAAATTTTTATTCCTTTCTCTCCCGATTTTTCAGGATGAAATTGCACACCGTAAAAATTATCCTTTTCAATGGCAGCAGAAAATTTTACACCGTATTCTGAAATTGCGATTGTATTTTCGTTTTGTGGCACATAGAACGAATGTGCAAAATAAAAATATGAATTATTTTCTATTCCATCGAAGAGAGGAGATTTACTAATAATTTCGACTCTATTCCATCCCATATGCGGTACTTTAACTTTCGAAGGCTCGAACATCTCTGTAGTGGTATCGATAATACTCAGGCAACAAACATTTCCCTCTTTCGATTTTGCGGTCAACAATTGCATTCCAAGACAAATGCCGAGAAGAGGTTTTTTTGTAATCCTTAACATCGTAAAGAGATTTAGAAGATGTAATTTTCTTATCGCAAAGGATGCTTCGCCAACACCCGGGAATATGATTTTGTCGCATTTCAAAATATCGCTCTCTCTGCTGGTTACAATATAGTCGACCTGAAGATCATCGAGGGCGTTTTTAACTGACTGAATATTCCCTGAGCCGTAATCAATCAAAGCAATCATAATTTACCCTTAGTTGATGGAAGTTGACCTTTCGCTCGTTCATCCAATCTGAAGGCTTCGTTTAACGACTTTGCAAACGCTTTGAACATCGATTCGATTTTGTGATGATCGTTTTTGCCTTTAGCTTCGAGATAAATATTTGCCATCATTCCAAGTGCCATCCCTCTAAAAAATTCTTCCGTCAATTCTGTTGGGAACTGCCCCACTTTTTCACGCTCAAATTTGCATTTGAAATTAAGATAGTTTCTGCCACTGAGGTCTATGGCACATTTAGCAATCGAGTCGTCCATCGGCAAAAAATAACCAAATCGTTTAATACCCTTTTTGTCGCCAAGCGCTTTCCTGATCGCTTCTCCTAATGCAATGCCTGTATCTTCCACTGTATGATGCTCGTCCACATTTAGATCGCCTTTAACCTTGACTTTTAGATTAATGTTTGAGTGGCGTGCTATTTGATCGAGCATATGATCAAAAAATCCAATACCGGTTTCAATCTTCGATTTTCCTTCGCCATCGATATCAACTTCAATTTTAATCTCGGTCTCTTTAGTTCTACGCTCAATTTTTGCGCTTCTACTTTTTTTCAATATCTTATTAACAATTTCTAACAAGCTCTTATTATTTTTACCCGTCGTAAAAACATTCCTCGTTGCCCTTCCTTTAATGAGAATTTTAATTGACGGTTCTTCTGGATTACACCTTAAAATTTGTAGATCGTTTCTGTTAAGAAAGTCGAGTATTTGTGGATTTATTTTTTCAGTATCGCTTTCAATCGAATATGAATATTCCTTTAAAAGCAATAAAGCTCTGAGTAGTCCTTGAGAGGCTTTTGTATTCATATAAAAAAAATCAGGGTCGATATAAATTTTCTTCATAATATTTCATCAAGCTTTTTTAAGAATAATTCGTTCTCACTCGGAGTTCCCACAGTCACTCTTAGATAGCCCTGGAAATTATACTGATTACTCCTATCTCTAATGATGACCCCGTTTTTTTCGAGATAATTGTATACTTCCCGGGGATTTTCGACTTTAAAAGAAATAAAATTGGTATCGGTAGGCAATACATTAATTACTTTTTTATTTCTTTTCAGTTGATGGAATAAAAATTCACGCTGTGCCATAATCTCTTTTACATATTGCTCTTTTAAGGCTGCATTATCAATAGCTTTTGTAACTGTCATAGCGGTTAATTTATTAATATTATATGGCATCTTTACTTTAAAGAGAAAGCTTATGATTTCCTCGTGGGCAACGCAATATCCACATCGCAGTCCAGCCATGCCCCATGCTTTTGAAAAAGTTCGCATAACAACTAAATTGGGTAGTGTTGTAGCTTCTTTTAGAAAGCCCTCATCGTTTGCAAAATCTATATAAGCTTCGTCAATCACAACAATTAGATTTAGTTCTGAGATTAATTTTCTGATTACATTTTTATCGAGTAAATTCGAAGTGGGATTATTAGGCGAACAAAGGAATAGAATCTTTGTATTATTATCTATGTGAGAAAGAACAGTTTCATATTCGACGTCATATTTATCATTCAATGGAGCGTTTATTACATCTACATTATTGATATCGCAAGCTACCCTATACATTCCGTATGTGGGCTCGCAGACAACAACATTATCAATTCGGGGTTCGCAAAAGGTGCGAATTAAAAGGTCGATAATTTCATCCGACCCGACTCCGAAGATGAGATTAGACTCTGAAATGCCAAGGTAATCACTTGTTTTTTTCCTCAACGCTTTCTGAAATGGATCTGGATAACGGTTGAAATTAGAACTCTTAAATTCATCTACTACGCTGCCAAAACTATTTTCATTTGCATCGAGTAATACACCTTCCATATGTGATTGTCGAGCAGAAGTATACGGTTTTAAATTGAGAATATTTTTTCTAACAAGTTTTTCGATATTCATTTTTTCAACCTTATTTTGATTGCATTTGCGTGTGCTTGAAGATTTTCTTTTTCAGCCATAGTAATTATTGTTGGAGCAAGATTAGTCAATCCCCGTCTGGATAATTTCTGAAATGTAACCGACTTCATAAACGATTCTACAGTGACGCCGCTATACGATTTTGCATATCCATAAGTTGGTAACGAGTGATTAGTCCCTGATGCATAGTCGCCGGCGCTTTCTGGAGAAAAAGCTCCGACAAAGACCGAGCCGGCATTTTTAACAAGGCGTTTATATTTTGTTGCATTTTTCAGGTTCAGTATTAAATGTTCCGGCGCATAATCGTTTGATATTTCGAAAGCAGTTTCAATTTTCGATACGACAATAATTTTAGAATGTTTTAACGCTCTTTGTGCAATCTCATTCCTTGGTAGATCTTTCAATTGGGCATTAATTTCTTTTGAAACATCGTGGGCAAGTTTATCGCTATTGGTAATCAAAAATACTTGAGAATCGGCGCCGTGCTCTGCCTGTGAAAGTAAATCGGCAGCAATAAATGAAGCTTCGGCATGTTTATCTGCAATTACCAAAACTTCGCTTGGGCCTGCCGGCATATCGATAGCGCATCCATCGGGATCAATACTTATCAACGATTTAGCCGCAGTTACAAATTGATTACCAGGCCCGAATATCTTGTCAACTTTGTGGACAAATGCCAGCATGCCTACTGCTTGAGCACCCCCAACATTATAAAACTCGTCTACTTTCAATTTGTAAGCTGCATAAGCTAAAGCTGGATCTATCTTATCTCCTACAGGAGAAGCGACAATTATTTTTTGGCAACCTGCAATATGAGCCGGAATTGCGAGCATCAGCAAAGTCGAGAACAAGACGGCGCTTCCGCCCGGAATGTACAATCCAACTTTTTCAATTGGGATGAAAGTTCTGCTGCATTCGACACCTGGCATAGTCTCGACTTTATAACCTGTGGGGTACTGTAACTTATGGAAACGTGTGATATTTTTAATTGCCGTATCAATTGCAGCTTTAGTCTTACGATCGAGTAACTCGGCCGAGCTTTTCAATTCACTTTTGGAGATCAGTAAATTTTTGTTTTTAATATTGTCAAACTTTCGTGCGTATTTGATAACAGCTTTCATTCCATTTTTTTTGATATCTTTCAGTACGGGTAAAATATATTCGTAGACATCGTCCGTTTTGATGGCCGACCTCTTTAATAATTTTTCCCGTTCTTCTTTTGTGAGCTTGTTATAATATAATATTTTCATACTATCATATTATCTATTGGTAATAATAAAATTCCTGATGCCCCAGCATCTTTAAGGTCCTTGTAAATTTCCCAGAATTTGTTTGTAGGAATCACTGCGTGGACAGCTACCATTTCCGGGTCTGCTAATGGTAAAATTGTGGGGCTTTTCAGTGAAGGAATAATTTCTTCAATTTTTTCAAGTGAACTTTTGGGAGCGTTCATCATTAAGTATTTCGATTTGCGTGCGGTAAGAGCAGAATCGATTCTTACGAGCAAATTATCAAGTTGTGATTTTTTCTCAGCGTCTTTCTCTATATACCTATTGGCAATCAAGACGGCCTGCGATGAAAAAATATCAATAGACTTTTTGAGTTTATTAAACTTAAGCGTATTCCCAGTTGAAACGAGATCACAGATATAGTCAGCTACTCCAAGAGAAGGTGCAATTTCTACAGAGCCGCTTATTTCCACTACAGTTGCATTGATATTATTTTGCGTTAAAAAGCTTTTAAGAATGTTGGGGTAGGAAGTTGCTATTCTTTTGCCGTTAAGGTCGGATATCTTTTCAAGTGTTTGATTTTCAGGTATTGCCAGTGAAAGCTGACATTTACCGTAACCCAATTTTCTGATTACGTCCACATTAGCTTTTTTTTCATAGAGCACATCCTCTCCTACAATTCCAATATCAGCAACTCCGTCCTTAACATATTCCGGTATATCGTCGTCTCGCAACAATAAAATATCAAGATTGTAGTTTCTGGCAGTGATTATTAGTCTGGATGAATATTCCTCAATATCGATATCACAGCTTTTGAGGAGATTAATTGACTTTTCCGTAAGCCTGCCGTTTTTTTGTAATGCAAGTTTAAGGTTTCCGTTTACCATTTTATCTCCCATAAAAAAAAACCCCGACATGCGCCGGGGTCAATTAAATTTTTCAGTATTTTATTTATAGCATACCGGCGCTACTGAAGTAGTAAAAGTAATGATGATGCCACTTACCGGTATGAATTTTTCTTTTCATAAATTTTTTTATTTTGGTACAAAATGTAACAAACTTTATATAAAGATACAAAACAAAAAAAAGGATTAACATTGGTTTGTTTCCATGTTTCCGATTTACACGGACGGATAGACCTCTACGATAAATTATTCTTTCGGATTATTAAGGAAAAGCCAAATGTAATTTTGATAGGTGGCGACATTCTACCACACGGAATATCGAGCCAAAACTTTATTACCGATTATTTTAAACAAAGGCTAATCGATTTAAGAAAAATAATAAAAAACGACTATCCAAAATTTCTCTTGATAATGGGCAACGATGACCCGAGAAGATTTGAAAAAGAGATCGAAGAATTGTCAAATGAAAATTTAATCTCCTACTTGAACCTTAGAAAGGAAACCATAGAAAAGTATGACTTTTATGGTTATTCATATGTCCCACCAACTCCTTTTCGAATAAAAGACTGGGATAAGTACGATGTTTCGAGATACACAGAACCAGGCTGTATATCTCCAGAAGATGGGTACTTTACAATTGAACGTGATGAATACGACTTCAAATATTCCACTATAAAAGACGACCTTCGAAGTTATCTCGGGAACAGAGACCTTTCAAATTCAATAATTCTTTTTCATACGCCTCCCTACAATACAAAACTCGACGTAATTAAATCAGTCAAAATAAATCATCTGGAAACTGACAAACATGTTGGAAGTATTGCTGTTCGAAAATTAATAGAGATAAAACAACCCTTAATAACATTGCATGGCCATATACACGAATCTTCTGAATTAAGCGGCTCGTGGAGCGATAGGATCGGCAGGACTTATTGTTTTAACGCTTCGTACCATAAGTCGAAATTATCGTTAATAAGGTTCGACCCGGCAGCACCCGAGGAAGCAGTGAGAATATTAATTTGACTTTTCAATTACTTTAAGAGGTCTTGCTGCATCTGTCAGTGTATTTATTTTAACGGCGTAGCTTGTTTTGTTTTTTATATCTTCGTCGGTTACGAAATGCACATCGAGAAGACCTTCCGTTTTAATACCTGTTCGCATAAAATTGAAGTGGCTCAAACATAAACTCCACCCTTGTAACCAGGCTTCCAATTCTTTTTTAGGACATTTTTTCTCGTCGATATGAATGATAAGGTCAATATCGCTTCCCGGTCCGGCGACTGCATTTTTAGTACTTCCGAACAAATAAACACCTTTAACACCCATTTTTTCGGCATCCAGCTCTTTTGCGAGATTTTCTGCCATTTTCATACGCCATCTCCAGTGGTCGCTTGAATTATAATTTTCGATAGCCGTTTTACTTTCGATTTCGCCAATTATTTCATTAGTTGGATCTGAAAAAATTGCAACAGCTTCTTCCATATCGGCGTTCATTAGTACTCGTAAAATCATCCCACCTTTCACCGAAGGCACATCGATAACCTTTACTACATCTTCCATATAAAAATACTCGGGTAATATATCCGAAAGGATATTTTTCGATTCATTAAAAAACTTTTCGTCGAAGACTATACCCGTGTCATCTGGATAAAGAGGGAGATATCTGATATTAGCTTCTACTAAGTCCTGAAAAAAATGGGTTCCAAATGATACGTCGGGAATATAATTACCCTTTTTACGAGCAATTTCAATTAACATTGCTGTATTGTTAATATCGGAATATGTAACACTGACCCCTAATTTAATATCACCACGGCTTCCCCATCTGCCTGGTCCAAGTAAAATGAACTTTCGTTTCGGAAGTATTTTATTCAACTTTCCAATTACTCTACCAATTTTCAACAATTTATTTTTGTCAGAAATTTCCGAGTATTTTTGTGGGTCAACATAAACTAAATGAGTGATTTCTGGCACTTTCCCATTTGAAACAAATTTTTTTGCGTTGAAAAGTATTCTTTCTTTTGGAATATCTTTCGGAATTGGATCGCCCGCTGTTTCGCGACTCCTGCTTTGGGGGCGGCATTGAAGTAAATAGAGATCGTTACCGTTAGATACAAATTCGATGTCAACGGGTGTTTTCATTTTTGTCTGTAATGTCTTGAGAATCGCATCCATCTTTCTTAAAAATTCCGTTTTTGTAAAAAGGCCTTCAAATGTAACAACATAATCGCTTTTGTCGTCGTCCATAAAAGAAGGCATTCTAATCATACCGCCGTCAAGCACTGAAAACACATTTTCAAATGAAGGATAATCACGCTTTACTTCCTTAATTAATAGATCGATATCGATTGTTTCAAATTGGTTAGTTCTTAAATTGATTACATCAATTTTTTTAGGTGAATATCGAATCACTTCCTCTGGAGTAACATTGACTCGAATGGAGGGCTGACCAGGAGAAATTAGAATCGGATAATCATCACTCAATCTGTCAACGGCTCTTGTGCCGAGGCCAGGAACAATTCTCAAAAGCCCGTCTTCCCTTTTAATACGTGGCGACCACCTGAATTCATTAACGCTGAATGCTACGCCGGCATAAGCAGGTATAAAATAATCTCCGACACGTTTACCTATCACTTCCTGAATCATTATTCCCATCTCTTCGTGAAAATCAAGTAGTCCTCGCTCTGCTCTGTATTCGATTGGGTCGGGACTGAATGTTGAAGCATAAACTTCAGCTATAGCATCCATTAAAGCAGCAAGGCGCTCGGACTTGCTCCCCTGATTAGCCAGGAATAAACTTTTGTATTTACCTGAAAACGAGGCATCCATCTGATCTTCAAGTAAACTTGAACTGCGAACTACAAGTGGCACGTCTCCGAAATCATCTAACGCAACTGACAAACCTTTTACAATATCCGTCGGAAATTCTGAATTTTTAAAGAGTTGGACTATATGAGGATATTCAATTCTAACCTCATCAATTTCTTTATATTTTTGCTCAAATACTTCCTCTAAGTTATTGTGTTGCATAAAATTAAGAATTCCATCTGAAGTAATATACCATGTGTTTGGCACTTTAATATTTTTCAATAATTCATTTTTTTCCGCTTCTTTTGTTAGGATATGGTAAGCAATAAAGAGACCCGCACTTTTTCCGCCAAGTTTTCCATGGCTTTGAGGTGGAAATATCATTTTGTCGATAAGACGATAGAAATCGGTTAATTTTACATATTCTTTTGCAATTGATATAAAATTAAGCTGGTCTGTAAAAAATCTACGAAGCAAAGATACTCTCAAACCCTTAATGGTTTGAGGTGGCAATTCAAATTTCTCGGGAGCAATGTGATAATATTTTCTGAGTGCTTCAGCAATTTCGGTCAATGATGTATCCTGATTATCCACTACTTTAATAAGTGCACTCGATTTATCTTCCTGTATCCACTTCTGAATTTTACTTAAAATAACTTCGTCGGGTAAATTTTCGTCCGCCAAGCGTTGAATTGTATCTACATATTCGTCGTAATTTACAATACGTTCCACCTTAGAGGGTTTATTTTCATCTTCTTCAATAATGTCGTCATTTAAACCAATTTTAATTTTTCGTGCAATACTTGTATGTTTCATCAAAAGTTCAGCTTCTTCTACACCCTTCCAGCATAAAAGATGAAGTAATTTCCGCATTAAACTCATGAATAAATTTGGATCAGTTTTGCGAATCATATCAAGTACAACTTTCCACTCGCCTCGTGCAGTCTTACCAACGGATTGACGTGCATTTTGGAGTTCATTAATGACATTTTTAAGTTTATTGTGAAGAATAAAATGTCCCAGTCTGTCGGCAATAATTCTAATTAAACGAATTTCTTCTTTTAAGAATAAGTTACCTTCTTTGACAGGAACGCCTTCCAGGTAATATACCTCAAGACGTCCAACAACTTTATCCTGAACTTTTATATCCTCAGAAATTTTCCATTTGCTTTCGGTAAATTCTTCTGTCTGATAAACTATATCGCCATAAACAATTCTTGCTTTACAATAATTTGAATAAAAAAAAGCTGAAGGGATCGCATTAATGACAGTCTGGAACGCCTGCCTCAGTGATATTTCAGACCTATTTAATGTATCTTCGATTGTGTAAAGGCAATTTAATTCTTTAGCTCTTTCCTGAAGTTCAGTCATCAAATTATCAATTGGTTTATTTTCCGTGCTCATCTTAGAATTACTCCCTTTCCTTTTTTACCGTCAACTTTTACTATTAATTTACTATCGGCTTTTATGTGTTTGACAAATTTCAATTCATCAATTGTTCTCTGTTTTTCAATCCATTCCCAATCGATATAATCAGTATCATAATTTAATGAAAAATAAGGAACATCCAAATTTAACAGGTTATGGAAAAAGTGAGAACCCTGACTGAATTCTACGTTTAGATTCATTAGATTAATTTCGATAATCACTTTTGCGGCGTTTACATTTGACCATTCAACAGGGATTCCGAGCCAGGGATCTGCAGTTCCCCACCTGCCAAAACCAATCAGTATATATTTTTTATATTCCTTGATAAATTTTTTATTCATCTGCGATATTTGATCTGCTATTATAGTCGAGTTCTTCATATCAAAATTTTCTCTTTTTACAATAACAATATCATCTATTCCCTCAATGATGCCGTTACCCAATACTTTATTTGATTTCAACACAACGTTGTCTACATTTAGTTCGAACTCCTCAATAGGATCTGTATATTTTTTCATGGGGCGCACCTGTAGAAAAGCAAAATTCAGTATGGAGTTTTTATAATCTTGCCAGCAAGCAAATTCAATCTCTACAGGAACTTTGTATTCTGTTTCAAAATTATTTAATAATATTTTCATAAAATCGTTGAAGCCATACATGTTCAGTTCAATCAAGGGTGAGAAATCAACTATTCGAGGGCCTTGATAACCTAAGCCCATAATAATTTTATCATCGTAAGTTACATAAGTAGAAGCAAGGTTCTTTAAAACATTATCATATTCAGCCGTAGATAGTTCTTCGTGTAATAAAAATTCTGTTTCTTTAAGAGGATCGTATTTTACTGAAGAACTTATATCAATTGCCCAGAATTTTTTTTGAGTTAAATTTAGCAGATCTTTATTGTTTTTATATGGCAACTTGTGTTTAGGGAATGCAGGAGAATACGACCAAACAATGTCTCCGTCCACAATTGTTTTACCCAGGCCCAATGCAAGATGAACGATTCCATCTACTGGACGAGCTTTGCCGAAGGGATAAAAGTTATAAGATTTGGCAACACCTGAAAAGTCTGGATAAAAACGATTATAATGTTTTTCTCCCGCAACTCTTTGTAATATTACTGCCATTTTTTCGCGCTCGATTGGATAACCTGAGACAGAAAAATAATTTTTAGCAGCTTCCGAGTAAACCGATGCATAAACAAATTTTATTGAGTCGATTAGTCTATTAAAGCGTAAATTCGGCGCGCCTGGTTGAGGATTAATCATTTTTGTTTTATAAATACCTGCTAATGGCTCATCTTGTGAGTCCTCCAGCAACCCCGAAGATCTGACTGCGAGGGGGAATTTTGCTTCGTTCAATATGCTATAAAGTTCCCCCAAATACTCATTTGGGAAAACAGAACTTAAAAATTTTTTATTCAGATATCTTTCGTCGTCCTCGTCAATTGCATACTCTAATAATTCATTACGTTCAATAAATTTATCGAATATGTCCGAAGCAATTATTACCATTCCAGGTATGAATAAATTGATAGTGGGAGGGATTTCTTTTTTTATTTTATGTAGAATAGAAGAAGCTGATAGAAGTCCTGCAGCTTTTCCCCCCACTTCGTCTTTTCCAATAATCAAGTGAGAATTATGAGAGAAAAATTTTGATATATTATTCATTTAATAAAAAGCCGGGCATAACCCGGCTTTATTAGTTTTCCACTTTAAAGATTAAACCCAGCCTCTATCTTTACAAGCTTGAGCCACTCTACTAACTGCAATTACATAAGCTGCATCACGCATATATAGCTTTTTATTACGAGCAAGTTCGCTTACAGATAAATAAGCGTTAGTCATTTTTGTATCGAGTTTTGCTAATACTTCTTCTTTTTCCCAGTAGTAATTCATATTAGATTGAACTTGTTCAAAGTAACTACATGTAACTCCGCCTGCATTTGCCAGAAAATCGGGGATAACAAAAATGTTTCTTTCTTGAAGCACCTTATCAGCTTCAATAGTTGTTGGCCCGTTAGCTCCTTCTGCAATAATTTTAACGCGTTTGCTGATTTTATTTACATTAGCTTCATGAATTTGATTTTCGAGTGCGGCAGGGATCAATATGTCAACGTCTTGTTCTATCCACGCTTCTCCATCCAAAATTTCGTAACCAAGTTCTTTGGCTTTAGTTTTATCTATACCACCGAACTTATCTGTAATGCGTAATAATTCATCGCGATTAATTCCATCCTTTTTTCTAAAGGTATAAGAACATTTATCCTGTTCATCCCAGCTGGCTACTGCAATAACTTTTCCACCGAGTTGTGTATACAATTCTATTGCATATTGTGCGACGTTTCCGAATCCCTGTACAGAAGCCAGAGTATCTTCGGGTTTGATATTCATTTCTTTTAGAGCTTCTCTTAGAGTAAAGATAACACCATATCCGGTTGCTTCAGTTCTGCCTAGAGAACCTCCCATTCCCACAGGTTTCCCTGTTATGAAGCCGGGGTATTTCCCGCCTGTGATTGTTTCATATTCATCAAGCATCCAGAGCATATGCTGTGCGTTGGTCATTACATCAGGTGCAGGCACGTCATTTACTGGACCTACATTTTTAACCATCTGGCGTACCCATCCGCGACAGATTTGTTCTTGTTCATTCATACTGAGATGGTGTGGATCGCATATAACACCGCCTTTTCCCCCACCTAATGGAATGTTAACGACTGCACATTTCCAGGTCATCCACATTGCTAATGCTCTTACAGTATCGACTGTTTCCTGGGGGTGAAAACGGATTCCGCCTTTGGAAGGTCCGCGCGCATCGTTGTGCTGTACACGGAATCCTCTGAATATTTTTGTAGAACCGTCATCCATTTTAACAGGAATACTGAAATGATATTCCCGAAGTGGATTTCTTAATAGTTCTCGTGTTGCCTCGTCTAAATTGAGTAATTCGGCAACTTTGTCGAATTGAGCTTGAGCCATTTCAAAAGGATTAAACTCTTTGGATTTCATAAAAACCTCATTATTTGAATATGTTTATTCAGGGATTATGTTTCCCTTTTTCTTTTATATCAAAAATAGATACGCTTATATTGTTAAGCAAACAAAATCAATAACAGAAATTTTTATCAAAAAAACTATGTTCACTTAATAATTATCGACTTGCTACAAATTAAGCATACTAAGTTAATATGCCTACTTTCTTTGCCTCTAATAATTAGTCCTGGCAGGTAATTCCTATAAAAAAAATAAAAAAGTACTTTTTTATATTTTTTCAACAAATATGTCATATTATATGGTAGAATTATTATAATTAAAATTTATTCAATAATTTGGATATTTTTAATTCTTCTGGTATCTTTAAGAAAGTTATCTCCTTAGGGTAACAATAAAGAGTTGAGTTATGAAAATAAAAACATCTATGCTTTCGTTTTTACTCTTATCTACTTCTTTTTATTTAGCGCAAGGTACTAACTATCCTGAATCAAAAAGAATAGATCATAAGGATTATTACCACGGAGTAGTTGTCGATGACCCATATCGATGGCTTGAAGATATGGAATCTGCCGACACAAAAAAGTGGGTTGAGACCCAAAACAAATTTACTCAGGATTATCTTGAGAAAATACCGTACAGAGAAAAGTTGCGAACACGATTAAAAGAATTATGGAATTATAAGCGTTACACCACCCCATTTATTGTTGGCAATAATTTAATCTATTCAAAAAACGATGGTCTACAAGAGCAAAATGTTTATTACATTCAGAAACCTGGATTCAATGAAGAAATACTATTGGATCCTAATAAATTTTCTGATGATGGTTCGGTTTCATTAACTGGACTCTATTTTTCTAAAGATCATAATTACATGAGCTATGGAATATCGAGAGGTGGCTCAGATTGGCGTGAATTCTATATCATGGAATTAAATTCAAAGAAAATTATCGACGATACTATTAAATGGGCAAAGTTCACTGGCAACGCATGGTATAAAAACGGATTTTTTTACAGCCGATACGACGAGCCTGAAAAAGGAAAGGAACTGAAAAGCGTGAATGAATTTCATAAGCTCTACTATCATAAAATTGGAACTCCTCAATCTCAGGACATTTTTATTTTGAGCGACTCAAATCCCAAACGCCTTTTGGACGCCGTAGTAACTGACGACGAAAAATATTTAGTTATAAATGTTTACGAGGGTTCTTCTTCAAATAATTTATTATGGTTCAAAAATCTGGAAAAGGATGGTACAATAGTAAAATTAATAAACGAATTCAATGCAGAATACGAATTTCTGGATGCAATTGATGGCCAATTTTATTTGCTAACAAACTTAAATGCACCAAATAAAAGAATAATTAAAATTAATCCCGAAGGTTTTGATGGTAAATTTGAAACCGTAATATCCGAAAGAAACGAACCGATAAAGTATGCCTCAATAATAGGCAATAAGATATTTGTTATTTATATGAAAGATGCAAGTGATGTGGTAAAAGTATATGATATTAAAGGTCATTATTTACAAGACATCGAATTGCCAACTATCGGTTCTGTCTACGGTTTTAGTGGTTCAAAGAAAGACTCCATTACTTTCTTTACTTTTACATCTTTCACCTATCCACCTACAATATATAAAGTGAGTACACTATCGCTGAAAAAGGAAATATTTATTGAATCAGAATTAGATTTCAATCCAGAAAATTATACAACAAAAAGGATTTTCTACACGAGTAAAGACGGTACAAAAGTGCCCATGTTTATAGTCCATAGAAATGGAATTGTAATGGATGGAAGCAATCCCACACTTCTATACGCGTATGGCGGTTTTAATATACCGATGTTACCTTCATTTTCTGTTCCTAATTTAGTACTACTTGAGAATGGATTCATTTTTGCAATGGCTTGTCTGCGAGGCGGAAGTGAATACGGTGAAGAATGGCATAAAGCCGGAATGCTTGAAAAAAAGCAAAATGTGTTCGATGATTTCATTGCAGCTGGAGAATGGCTAATAAAAAACAAATATACATCTTCAGAAAACTTAGCTATTCAAGGCGCTTCTAATGGAGGGTTATTGATAGGAGCAGTAATTAATCAAAGACCTGAGCTATTCAAAGTTGCCATTCCTATGGTTGGCGTTATGGATATGCTACGTTTTCATAAATTTACGATCGGGTGGGCCTGGGTTTCAGAATATGGATCGAGCGACGATCCTCAACAATTCAAGTATTTATTTAAATATTCACCACTGCATAATATTAAACCAGGGAGGAAATATCCCGCTACTATAATTACAACAGCCGATCATGACGATCGAGTGTTCCCTGCTCATTCATTTAAATATGCCGCTGCATTACAAAACGCCAACGCCGGCGAAAACCCCATTTTAATAAGAATTGAAACACAAGTTGGACACGGCGCCGGCACTAGTATTTCTAAATCAATCGACCTTTACACAGATTTATGGTCATTTCTATTTTATAATCTGAATGTTAAACCAATTTATAAATAATCATTGATATTCTATGACAAAGAAGAAATTAAAAAAATTAATTATTAGTCTAACAGGTGGGACATTATTGATGCTTGGGATTATAATGATTATTATTCCCGGACCTGCTTATTTAATTATACCTGCAGGTTTGAGTATATTAGGCACCGAATATTTATGGGCAGAGGAACTTAACAAAAAAATAAAGAATAAAATCAATCAATTTTTCAATAAGAAGAGGATAAATAGTGGAACTCAGTCTGATAGATAGAAGTAATTATTTCAAAGGTATTTTAATTCTAATCAAGAAAGACAAAAAATTAAGTAATGAAGAAAAAAATATGTTCAAGTCGTTAGGCAAAGCATTAGGTTTTGGAGAAGAATTTTGTGAAGAAGTAATGGAAGATTTGCTTGAGAACGAATATTTAATCGAAGACCCACCGCGTTTTGAAAATAAAGAAATTGCCGAATTTTTTTTCAAAGATGGACTAAAACTTGCACTGTCCGACGGCGATATTCACTTATATGAATTAAACTGGCTAAATCTTGTTGCCGAAAAAAATGAACTCGACAAACAATGGTGTTTGGATACTTACAACAAATTCAAAGAAAATTATGAAGGTTTCGACGGCATTTTTGAAATCGAAATAGTTCTAACTCACCAAGATTTATCTAAATATACGCGATAAGGAAAAGCTAAAGTTAATATGGTTATATAAAGGTTAATTTATCTCAAATGAATGTGAAGGTCGTCGTCAAAAACTTTAAGTATTTGTTGAGGAGCATCGTTAATTTTTAAGACTTTGAATTTCGGCTGTGTAGTATAATCAAATTTTACCTGGCGGAGAGGGAGGGATTCGAACCCTCGGTCCGCCTACGGCGGACAACGGTTTTCGAGACCGCCCCGTTCAACCACTCCGGCACCTCTCCAAAAAAATTTTCAAATACCCTGTATATGTTAAATTGTATCGCTTTGATGAAATTGTTTTATCTTCTATTGCAATTTCATTCTAATAGCGTCGTAAAGATAATAAAAAATTTGTAATCGTATATAGTGATAATTTGAAAAAATTAATATATTTGACCTTCGATTACAATAAATATTGAAATCCGGAAAGGTGCAGGAGTGGTTGAACTGGCACGCCTGGAGAGCGTGTAACCGTTTACGCGGTTCGTGGGTTCGAATCCCACCCTTTCCGCTCATTTTATTAAATGAATATTGCTTGACTTAATTTATATACTTCAATTGATAATTCTTTTGGCACAAACCGATGCCGAGAATTGGGTACCTGTAGAAAACTACAGGGAAAGTAAAATTTATGTGGACGCATCTTCACTTAAAAAATACGACGACGATTATTATGTATGGGTCTTAGAAGAGCACGACCCACCTATATCAATTGAATCAATCGACAAAAAAATATATAAAACTAAAACTTATCTTATTATAAACAAGCCTTCTAAACGCTACAGCATCATTCAAATTATTTTTTATGATATCAACAACAACGTATTGAAAAGCTACTCTTATAATATATCCGAACTTGTGAAGTATACGTCTCCCATATTAGAAGGCTCAAAAATAGAATCTGTTATGATTAAATGTATAATGCTGAGCGATATCAAAAAAGCGAAGAGCAATTAACATTTCTTTTTATAAATTCGACTCCTCCGAGTAATTTCATCTGTCTTATTATTTCACCCTGCCTTCTGAGTAAATAGGGAGTTACTCTGGAAGGATTCCTTTTATTAGGACTTGGCAATGTTGCTGCAAGAAGTGCCGATTGATTGATGTTAAGTCTATTGGGTACTCTACGAAAATATTTTAAAGCAGCTACTTTTACACCATAAACTCCTGGCCCGAACTCAGCACTGTTTAGATATATTTCCAAAATTCGTTCTTTGCTCCATAATAGTTCGATTAATAGAGTATAATACACCTCGATTCCTTTTCTAATCAAGCTTTTACTGCGAAACAAAAATAAATTTTTCGCAACTTGCATTGAAATTGTACTTGCACCCCGTGCAATTCTTCTTCTTTTATTTTCCTTTAATGCCTTTTGAATTTGCTTAAGGTCAAATCCCCAATGCTCGAAAAAGCGCTGATCTTCAGAAGCTACCACACTCAATTGCATATATTTTGAGATATTACATAAATTGACAGGCGAGTAATTTTCAGAATAGTCTTTCTTAAAAAATTCGTCCCACTGGAGTTCTTCATTTATAAATGCCGTTGATGCAGGATTAAAAAATCGAAAAAATAAAATAATCAATGAATTAAAAGCTGTAAACAAAACAAAAAATGTCAACAAGAATTTAATTATTTTCATAAATATCTCATGATAATGAACTAAATTTACTTAAATTTGTTAATAGTAAAAAAAATTTATTTACAAAAAAAAGAGGTGTAAAATGATTTCAGAAAAAATGGCAAAATCTCTTAATAACCAGGTTAAAGAAGAATTCTTTTCTTCATATCTATATTTATCAATGGCATCATATTTCGAAGTAGAAAATTGGCATGGTTTTGCAAACTGGATGAAAAAACAATCCTTAGAAGAATATGGACACGCAATGAAAATTTTTGATTACCTAAATGAAGTCGGTAAAAAAGTGAATCTGGAACAACTCGATAAACCGAAAACTGAATGGAACACTCCTCTCGAGGCATTCGAAGACGCATTAAAACATGAACTTCACATTACAAATAAAATTAACGAGCTGGCAAAATTAGCCGATGATGAAAATGACTTTGCTACTGCAAATTTCCTGCAATGGTTTGTAAATGAGCAAGTTGAAGAAGTAGCTTCTGTTAAATCGATAGTCGAAAAAATGAAATTTATTGGCGACCAGAAAAGCGGTTTACTCTTTCTCGATAGCGAGCTTGGAAACCGCAAATAATTTTTCACCCGAGCCTTTTTATAATTAAAAATAAATTATTAAATTTGCATCTCATAATAATGAATAATGAGGATAAAAATGGCGCGTAGATGTCAAGTTACAGGAGTTGGTCCCGTAAGTGGTCATAATATTTCGCACGCTCACAATAGAACAAAAAGAAGATTTTTGCCAAATTTGCAGAAAAAGAGAATCTGGGTTAAAGAACTCAACAGATTTGTTACAGTTAAATTGACCACAAGCGCACTGAGAACATTGGCAAAAAATGGTACCGGCGAATTGGCTAAGTTGATTACTTCCGGTAAAATCAAAGTTCGATAATTAAAAATATTTTTTTCTTTGTGTTTCAAAAGAGGCTTTTTTAAGCCTCTTTTTTTATTTTAAATATGCTTCTCAATAGTTTTTTAGTATATTGATTTTTGATTTTTCGACTCACCGTTATATATTTAAATGTCCTATAGAATTATTAGGAGGATAAATGAAAATAGCCGTTTGTCTTAATCATGTACCAGATACTGCCTCAAAAATTAGTGTCGGCCAAGACAATAAATCAATTGACACTGCAGGTGTGACCTTTGTCGTAAATCCTTATGACGAATTTGCCGTAGAAGAAGCTTTAAAAACAAAAGAAAAAGTGGGAGGCGAAACTGTTGTAATAAGTTTGGGTAACGACAACAACAAAGAATCGATTAAAAAAGCTCTTGCGATGGGCATAGATAATGCTGTATTACTAAAAACAGATGAAATATACGACTCCCTTTCCGTTGCTAAAATTTTAGCAACCGAAATTAAAGTTCAGAATGCGGAAATAGTTTTCTTCGGTAAACAATCGGTCGATTATGATAACGGAGCTGTAGGCCAGATGTGCGCTGAGTTGCTTGGGTACAATTCGGTATCAGTTGTTGTCGGCTTGGAAATCGATGGAAATAAAGTCAGAGCAGAGAGAGAAATTGAAGGCGGGCGAGAAATTGTTGAAACAGAATTACCGGTGGTTATAACAACTCAAAAAGGTTTGAACGAACCGCGTTATGCATCGCTTAAAGGTATTATGGCTGCAAAGAAAAAAATAATCGATGAAAAGATTCCTGAAAGTTGCTTAAACTATACCGAAATTATCAGCATGAGAAAGCCGCCGGCAAAACAACCTGGCAGAATTATCGGAACAGATGCTACAGCTGTACCCGAATTAATCCGACTGTTAAAAGAAGAAGTAAAAGTTATCTAAAGGTGACTTATGGCAAATAAAATTCTAGTTTTTCTCGAACAAAGAGATGGACAAATTAAAAAATCTTCATATGAAGTCTCCGTTGCTGCGTGGAAACTATCTAAGGACTTGAATGCAGAAGTTGAAGGTGTGGTTATTGGCAGTGAAGTTGAGAATCCAGATTTTGCAGGGAATTACGGACTAAGTAAGGTTTATCACATAAAAAACGAACAGCTTGCAAACTATTCATCCAGCGCTTATACAGATTCGCTCCTGGATTTGATTAAATCAATCGATGCTCAAATAATAATTTTTTCAGCCACATCGATGGGAAGGGATCTGGCACCGCGCATAGCCGCGAAACTTGATTGTGGGATTGTCAATGACGTTATCGATTGGAAGGTAGATAACGGCGAAATTATTGCTACAAGACCCGTATACGCAGGAAAAGCTTTAACAGATGTTAAAATTAAATCCGATAAGAAGATTTTTACTCTTAGACCAAATGTGTTCAAGGCAGAAAAAATTACGGAACAAGCTGCCACAATAGAAGTAAAAGGCGTAGAAAACCCAAATATTAGAACAAAAGTAGTTGAAATAATAAAATCAGATACTAAACTTGATGTGGCCGAAGCTGATATTATAGTATCCGGTGGAAGAGGTATGAAAGCGCCAGAAAATTTCAAACTTGTTGAAGAGTTAGCCGAGTTGTTAGGAGCGGCAACGGGAGCTTCCAGAGCAGTTGTGGATGCCGGGTGGCGACCGCATGGTGAACAAGTTGGCCAAACTGGCAAGACGGTTTCGCCAACACTATATATTGCGCTCGGCATTTCTGGTGCAATTCAACATCTTGCAGGGATGAGATCATCTAAGTATATTGTTGCAATTAACAAAGACAAAGACGCTCCAATTTTTCAAATTGCAGATTATGGAATTGTCGGTGACCTTTTTGAAATTGTTCCTGCTATGATTGAAGAAATTAAAAAAATTAAGAATTCTTAACTATGGATAAAGTTCAAGTTGAAATATTAGGATTATCTGCCAGCCCCTCTACTGGAGGGGCTTATGCCCTCTTATTAAAAGAAGTTTATGGTTTACGTAGGTTACCAATAATCATTGGTTCTTTCGAAGCCCAATCGATTGCCCTTGAAATTGAAGGAATTAAAGCACCGCGTCCATTAACACACGATTTAATGAAAATTCTTTTAGACCACTTAGGAGCTAGTGTTACCGAAGTTCTAATAGACGAATTAAGAGACAATACATTTTATGCCAAAATAAAACTTGAAGTCTCATCTTTAACGCATGAAATCGATTCCCGTCCAAGCGATGCAATTGCTCTTGCAGTTAGAACTGGTTCGCCTATCTATGTTTCGGAAGACGTTATGAGATTAGCTTCTTTCGTTCCTTCAAGTGAAGACTTAGAGGAAAGTACAAATCCAGAAGAAGAAGATGATGATGAATTTGAAGAACCAAAGCCAATGCCCGAAAAGAAACCTCTATCGAAAGAAGGAAGATTAGCCGAGTTGCAGGATCAATTAAGAGAAGCTATTGAAAAAGAGGATTACGAAAGAGCTGCTAAATTACGCGACGAAATAAATAGATTAAAAGGGAATAATTAGTTTATTCGAATACAACTTTACCGATCTCACATTCGAGGCATTTATTTTTAGAGCAATAATTCCTAAATAAGTCTATCATTCCCTGTGCATATACCGTTTTCTTAATTTTATCTTGCATTCCTAAAGCATTGGCCACATTATGAATTACCTGATTCTCATCCCTTTGTTCATAAATTCCATATGTTTTTACTAATTTATCTGTCAGTTGCTCGTGTCCGTATATCTTAAAATAAACTGCGAAGTATGGTAGTATAACATTAATCATTATTTCATCGGCACGCGAAACTCCCACAAAATATTTTATTTCAGTCGATGATGGCTCGCCCAATAATACATAATGTCGTTTCCAGTATCCGTCTGATTTTATTACAAAGAGCGACCTTATTGAATTTATAAGTACACTGAGATTATGAATCTCCCTGATCTTTTTAATAATAATTCCAATCAAATCGTTATGCAACAATTGATAAATAATTCTGGCTCCGCCTGCAATTCTAACAGTTGGAAAATTCTGCGGACGGATTCTAAAAAATTGCCACTGATTATTTTCCAAATAGTCACCGTCATAAAAAGGTTTAATGGAATCCCAGTATAACCTGGATTTATCCAGATAATCAGTTGTGTCTTCATCAATAACTTTGGGAAGTGAATTAAGCAACCCGGAGATATGCAGAAGAGCCGACTCGTATTTTTGTACTAATATGCCGTCTTTTTCAATCTTCAAAAGGAATTCTATATCGGCTTTTCTCGCCAGAGCAACCATTGGATTTTTATTTTTCGAATAACCCAACGCTTCGAATAGCAACTCGTATAATAATTGCTGCCAAACATCTTTACGATGGAAATCATTATAATGAAATTCTCTTTTCTGAAATTCTTCCGTTAAATCATAACCAACGACCGGCTCTTTAATACCTGCATCCTTCAAAAATTGAATCTCTTTCAGACGTTCATAAATTTTATTGCATTTTTTGTTAAAACGTTCAATTCCCAACTTGTACAAATGTGAATTACGCAATTCGGCGGGCGCATTTAACGCAACTGCAGAACACTTGAGAATGCCTGAAATATTATTCTTTTCTTCGGAGTGTGTTTCTTTAATCTTTTTAACCTCATCGCTGCTAATTAAACTTGCTATTGTAATCGAGGGAATTTTACGTCCGCTTCTCGTATAAACATATCCATGATTATTTTTATTTTCGAATGTAACGTGGAGTATAACGCTATTGTATTTACTGTCGATATTATGTCCATGAAGTTTCCAATCTGCATAGTCATAGTCGATTTCAATATCACCAACATATGTCAGATTGCCTATTCTGATTCTGGCATTTTTAAAATCCGGGCCGGCAGACTCATGGTTTGGTGTACCACAGTCGAGGACTGCAATTTCTTCTCCGTTAAGTGTTTCAAGAATTGTGTTGTGATCTAATTTCTGCCAGATTTCGTAGAGATACCCTTCATGAAATTTTGATTCTGAACCCATTGGTCCGCCAATTTTAATTGAGAATGAACTGATGATTCGATTGCTTATAAAATTAAGATATTATTTTAGTAAAATCCACAATTTTATAAATTGATATAGCTTATTATTTTCTCTCTCAATGTTTCTGGAAATTTATCAGTTTGATCGCAATAAAGCAATCCTCGACTAATATTTACAATGAAATTGCGCTTTCCTTTATTTCTGAATATCGACACCACCTCTTCGTAACTTCCTCCTTGAACACCTACGCCAGGCAATAGCACAGGCATATTGTCAAATGAATCGATAGCATTACGAAGTTCCAATGGATTGGTAGCACCAAATACAAGTCCTATATTATTACGGATATTCCACTTATTCAGTTTTTCAATAACAACGTTAAATAAAAATCTACCATCTGCAAGTTTTAGCTTTTCAAAATCTTCAGAACCCGGGTTTGAGGTAAGAGCTAATACAAAATTTAATTTATTTTCAAATTCGAAAAAAGGTTGAAGTGAATCAAATCCCATATAAGGGTGAAGTGTGATGGCATCACACTTAAAATAATTAAAGATCGATTCGGCGTAAAAATGGGAAGTGTTACCGATATCCCCTCTTTTTGCATCGGCTATAATAAGTATATCTTCAGGTATCAATTTTATTGTTTCGAGCAAATTTCTTACTCCCTCTAATCCATCTTTTTCATAGAAAGCAAAATTAATTTTATACGCTGCAGCATATTCATACGTATTTTCAATTACAGTTTTATTAAAAGCCAGTATAGGATTCGGTTCCTTCTTAAAGTATTCTGGTATTTTAGACAAATCAGTATCAAGACCTACACAAACATGGAGGCCTGAGTTTATTTTATTATATAATTTTTCCTGGGCAGTCATTTATATCTCATTTTATTTAAAGTTCTTGAACATCATCGATTCAACGGGATATACAGTACGCTTATTATACTTAGCGGAAGATTTTTTATTATATGAAACTTCAACCTGGCCGTCTAATTTGAAATAAATAATCTGTCCTATTGGCATTCCAGCATAGATTCTTACAGGTTGTTTTACACTTATTTCAAGTGTCCATGTATTACAAAAGCCCTCGTCGCCTTTGCCTGCTGTGGAATGAATATCAATACCTAAACGGCCGATGCTCGATTTACCTTCGAGGAATGGCACATAATTATAAGTTTCCGTGTACTCTTCCGTAACGCCGAGATATAACTTTGACGGAAGAAGAATAAAACCCTCGTCCGGTATTTCGAATAGAACAATTTCATTATGTTTTTTGGCATCAAGTATATCATCTTTATACACACCCAACCACTTCCCGAGGTGAACATCATAACTATTCGAGCCCAGATTTTCACGTTTGAAAGGTTCAATGACAATATTCCCTCTTTCTATTTCTTCTAATATTTTTTTATCTGAAAGAATCATAAGTACCTCAAGTATGTAATTTTCTGTTTTTATAGACGTTCATTACAATTCCAGCTAAAACCATATTTACCAACAAAGAGCTACCACCGTAACTTAAAAATGGTAACGGAATCCCAATCACTGGTGTTATACCCAGATTCATCCCGATATTAATGGCAAAATGGGAAAAATAAAGTGACAATGTTCCAATAATTATTAGCGAGCCGAATTTATCTTTAGATACAGACGCAAAATATAGCAGTCTCATAAAAACTATAAAGAAAAGGAGTAATACAATTGTGCTTCCAATAAAGCCGAACTCCTCGCCTATCACACAATAGATAAAGTCGGTCCATTGTTCTGGTATAAAACGTAACTGTGTCTGGTTGCCCTGCATAAAACCTTTACCGAATAAGCCGCCAGAACCAATTGCAAGTTTTGCCTGCAATGCATTATAACCTGCGCCAAGTGGATCTGCATAGGGATTAATAAATGTTTCAATTCTCTTTTGCTGATGAGGTTTTAATAAACGGAAACCGTATTCGAAAAAGAAGGACGCTCCTAAATTCAGCATAAAAATGGCTATACTGTTGAACAAATCTCTCTTAAAAATAATGAGGGCTATAATTACTGCTATTAGTGAAATTATAAAGTATACGGGTCCAAGTAACGAAGCAAAAACAACAACTATAGGTGAAAGTACAACGAATAGTGCAAACAAACTTATGCCGCTCCAGTAGACAATTGAAATGGTAAGTATGATAAATATTATTGAAGTACCCGTGTCTGGTTCCAATAATATCAGTAATGCCGGGAAAAACCCGATACCAATTGCTATTGCTATATCTTTAATGTTATTTATATCCCTCTCTTTGTAAGATATCCAGTAGGATATGCCCAGTATTATTCCAATTTTTGCAAATTCAGAGGGTTGAAATCCAATTGGGCCAAAATCGAGCCAGCTCCGGGCACCATAGACAGTCTTCCCTGCAAATAAAACCACAACCAACATTAATAACGAAACCACATAAAAAGATAAAGCCATATTTTTGAAAACTTGTTCTGGAAGATTATAAATTACCAGAAATGCAAGCAAAGAAATTAAACTAAATACTAACTGCTTCTCGAAATTCTGTGACGCAGTAGGATGATTTGCAGTTGAACTGTAAATTGCAGCCAATCCAAATAATATTAAAAGAAAAATAGATACAAAAAATAAAATATCGAATCGATCGTTTAATTCATAATCAATTTTCAATTTTGCTCACTCCTGCGACGATTTCATTTTTTATTATTTTTTTCTCTTTTTCAATACGATTTTTTAGATAAGCTTTAATTACGTCCCGTGCAATCGGAGCGGCAACAGTGCTACCATAGCCAGCATTTTCAACTACCACAGCAACAGCAATTTTAGGATTTTCATACGGCGCAAAACCAATAAAGATGGAATGGTCATCGCCATGAGGATTTTGAGCTGTACCGGTTTTACCTGCAATTTTTACATCCGGCAATCTAATATTAGTTGCTGTGCCAGCTCCGTTGACTACGAGATACATCGCATTTCTAACTATATCAAAAGTACTTTTACTAATTCCAGCATCATAATATTCAGGTTCAATTTTCTGGAATACTCCTTTTTTGTAGAAGCCTTTAACCAGATGCGGCTTTGCAGATTTACCATAGTTTGCAATTAGTGCTACATATTGTGCTAACTGGAGAGGTGTAACACTGAGCTCGCCTTGCCCGATACCCAAGCTCAACAAAATTCCTTTTGGCCACCGATCTTTGCCGAAAGCATGTTCATAATATTTTTTTGTCGGCAATAAGCCGGCAGTTTCTTCTCCTATATCAATTCCGGTTTTCCTTCCGAAACCTAATTTAGCCGCATACTTCGACCAATTATCAAGACCAACTTTAAGAGCCAGTTGATAATAGTATGCATTACACGATTTCTCAATTGAAGTTATAAGATCAACACTGCCGTGATAATGGAGACATTTAAAGAAACGATTTCCAAAATAGTAACCGCTATTACAATAGAAGCGACTCTTTTCAGTTATTATCCCTTCTTCAATTCCAGCTATTGCCGAAACCATTTTAAATGTAGAGCCCGGTGAATAGATTGACATTGTCGCCCTGTTAAACAAGGGTTTATCCTCGTCTTCATTGAGTTCTTTCCAAACCTTCGAAAAATCCATTGAAGAGAAATTTTCCAGATCGTACATAGGTGAACTAACCATAGCCAAAATTTCGCCTGTGCCAGGTTCAATTGCAACAAGAGCACCTCGTTTATCTGTAAACAACGACTCGGCAACTTGCTGGGTATATTTATCGATTGTAAGCATTAGATCGAATCCCTTAATGGGAGCTACATCGCTTTTACCGGAATTGTATCTGCCGATTGTTTTTTGATGAGAATCGACCAATAGGTATTTTATGCCTTTTTCACCGCGGAGTACTGATTCATATTTTTTTTCTATACCAACGTAACCAATTTCATCTCCTAAACTATAACCAGTCATTTTGTCCAACAGGTTTTTATTGATTTCTCTCAAGTATCCAAATAGATGAGATCCCCGAACTCCAAAAGAATAGTCTCTGCGCATTTCGATTACATAATCGACACCAGGCAGCTTTTCCGAATTTTCTTCGTACCAGGCTATAACTTTGTAATCTACATTTTTCGCTATTCTGATTGGTACGTAAGGCGACATATGTCTGTTCTTTTTGAGCAGACTTTTGATATAGCCTTTATCGAAACCGAGCATGGTTTCTAAATGACGATTAAGGGAGGTGTCGTACTTATCGGGTGTAATTCTCAATGTAAAAGATGGCTTATTTCCTACAAGTACATTTTTATTTCTGTCGTAAAATATACCTCTCGGTGCGGTCTCATAGATTGGTTTAATACTGTTTTCGTTGGCTTTGGCAGTATAAATGCTACCCTGTAACACCTGCATGTTAAACAATTGAATAAGTGAAATAACAAAGAATGCGATTATTACCAGAAATAATAATCGCCTTCGAACATCCTGTCCGAAAATTTGTTCTTTCATCTTAATTCCCTTTTAGGCATTGCAATTAATACAGGCAATGCAAAAACTGAAGTATAAACAGCAGGTAGAAAACCACCTTCGATCAAAAGAATAAATAGATTAAGCTCTGGTCTTGCCGCAGCAATTAGTGTGTATAAAAAAGAATAGACAGTAGCAACTATCAAATTTATATAGAAAAAATTCATCGTTGCGGTATTTATTTCAATTTTATTTTCATTATAAAAATAACCTGCGATAAAACCACTTATAGTCATGGCAAACATATTAACTCCTGTTACACCTCCTGAAATCAAATCAAACATAAGTCCAAGAGTAAATCCCAAAAGAATTGCAAAAGATTGACCGTTCTTCAAAGCATAAAATGTAATTAATACAATCAATAAGTTAGGTGCTATTCCTGATATACTAATAAGAGGTACCACTGTCATCTGTAAAGCAGCCAGCAAAGTAAATAAAAACATCAGTATTAGTATTTGCTTTATCATTTAGCTATAAGATTGAGTTTTATGTCTTCAAGTTTTTTATCCGGTACAATACGCATTATAAAAAGATTATAAAGTGCACGAATGTCGCTATGAGGACTTACTGTAACGTTATGTAAGGCTCCGACAGGTACATCTTCCCTCTCAATTACTTTCCCAATTGGAATATTTGGAGGAAAGATAGTACTAAATTCGGATGTTTCGACCGAGCTTCCAATCTGTACATCATATGTAGACGGAATATTTTTAATTATCAGTTGATTGCCGTCCCAAGTCATAATTCCGTTAATATTTAATGGCTTAATTGTAACGGCGATTTTTAGCTTAGTATTATAAAGATTTCTTATAACCGCATAGTCGTTTGAAATGTTTGTAACAATTCCGACCAGACCGCTGGAACACAAGGCAGGCATACCAACATAAATACTGTCATTCAAACCCTTGTTAATTATGAATGAACCATCAATATCGTTGACAGTTTTAGAAATAATGTCTGCGGCAACAAGTGGATAGTTCAGCGAATCTCTTAAATTAAATATTGCTCTCAATTCTTTATTTTCATCAACTCGATTTTTAAGTCTACTCAATTCAAGCATCAGTCTGGCATTTTCTCTTTTGAGTTCTTCTATTGATTCGCGTTTCTTGATAAACGAAATAGGATAATTTATTAATTCGCTTACAACCGCAAAATTTCCGAAGGCGAATTGTTTCAGTCGAATCAATTGTGGATTATCATTAAAAGAGAGTACAAGCAAACTAATTGTAGAAAGCAGAAAGAGCAGAAAATATTCTTTATAGCTATTAATTATCTTAAGCAAAAATCTTATCATCAGTATGTTCTTTTACGCAAAAAAACTTTCGAATATTTATTGATATTTTCCAGAGCTTTCCCCGTACCTCTCACAACCGCTGTAAGAGGGTCATCAGCAACGTGAACAGGTAAGTTGGTTTCCATTCGTATTCTTTCGTCCAGGCCTTTCAAGAGAGCGCCTCCGCCAGTCAACATTACACCTCGATCGAGAATATCTGCCGATAATTCTGGTGGTGTGCGCTCGAGAGTCTGTTTGACAGCATCGACAATTTGTATAATATTTTCATTGAGTGCTTCGCGGATTTCAACGGAACTTACTTCGGTTGTTTTCGGGATACCGCCCACAAGATCTCTTCCCTTAACCTGTATTGTCACTTCTTCTTTAAGGGGAACAGCTGACCCAACCTCGCATTTGATAGCTTCTGCAGTGCGTTCACCGATCAATAGATTATAGTTTTTCTTGAAGAATTGCATAATGGCATTATTCATTTCGTCGCCTGCAATTCTGATTGATTCCTCGTTTACAATACCGCCCAGAGCAATAACTGCAATTTCAGTTGTTCCACCGCCGATATCAATTATCATATTTCCCGCAGGGGCTTCTACGTCAATACCGATACCGATAGCGCCCGCCATTGGTTCGGCTATTAGATGAACTTCTTTTGCACCTGCATGTTCGGCCGCATCGCGTACTGCACGTTTTTCTACTTCAGTGACACCGCTGGGGACAGCAATAACAACTCTTTTGCTTGCAAAACTGCTCGATGTAACCCTTTTAATAAACGCTCTTATCATTCCCTCTGCAATTTCAAAATCTGCTATAACTCCGTCGCGCATTGGTCGAGTAACTCTTATATCCCGATGTTCTCTGCCCTGCATCTCCTTAGCTTTATTTCCAAGTTCTATTATTCTTTTGGTATTTCTGTCGTAAGCTACTATCGAAGGCTCGTTGAGCACAATTCCTTTACCCTTTATATAGATAAGAGTATTTGCGGTACCGAGGTCGATAGCTAGATCTGTCGTAAAAAAGTCGAATAATCCCATATATCCTCCCACCTCTCAATAGAGGTCAGTGTTTAAAATTTCTAATTCCTGTAAATATCATCGATAAATTATTTTCATTTGCTGCATTGATAACTTCTTCATCACGTACCGAACCTCCCGGTTGAATAACTGACGTGATTCCATACTTAGCAATTTCAAGCAATCCATCGGCAAATGGGAAGAAAGCATCAGATGCTGCCACTGCACCCTCGAGTTGATGTCCGAATTGATTAGCTTTTATTGCAGCAATTTTAGCAGAATCAACTCGTGACATTTGTCCAGCACCGACACCAAGTGCCTTGCCATCCTTTACAAAGACAATTGCATTCGACTTGGTATGTTTACAAACCGCCCACGCAAATTTGAGGTCCTCAATTTCAGATGGCGTCGGCTTTTTTTCTGTTACTACCTTTAACATATCATCGGAAATTTTTGAATTATCTTTATCCTGAACCAATAGTCCGCCAGGAACGCTCCTGATTACTTGCTGGTCATCAGCAGGATATTTTTTAATAAGTATTAATCTTCTGTTCTTTTTCTTTTTTAATTCATCAAGAGCTTCTTGGGTGTAAGAAGGAGCACAAATAATTTCCAGAAAAATATCGTTTAATTTTTGTGCAGTTTGAAAATCAACTTCATTATTGAATGCTACAATTCCTCCGAATGCAGATACTGGGTCGCCCGACAATGCTTTTTCGTATGCTTCAAGTACCGAGCTTGCAATCGATGCACCACACGGGTTTGTATGTTTTATAATAGCGCATGCCGTTTTATCGAATTCAGAAACCAGTTCGACTGCTGCTGTAAGGTCAATTATGTTATTGTAAGACAATTCTTTGCCGTGTAAAATCTCGAAGTATTCAGAAATATTACCAAATAATGTTGCTTTTTGATGTGGATTTTCTCCATATCTTAGATTAAAGGCAGTCTTGTAATTCAATCGTATTGCTGTCGGTTCGGATAAAAATTCTTTTTCGAAAAAGTTGGCAATAATAGTGTCGTACATCGAAGTATGAGAAAAAGCTTCGGCTGCAAGTTTGCTGCGTGTTTCAATACTAATTGTTCCTTTATTCAATTCTTCTATAAAGGAATCGTACTGGTTCGGATTAGTTAGTACTGATACATATTTATAGTTTTTCGCAGCAGCTCTAATCAAGCTCGGTCCACCAATATCAATATTTTCAATTTTCACTTCGAGCGAAATGTCTTTGCGATTAACAACTTCGGGAAAAGGGTACAGATTAACACAAACGATATCGATTGGCAAAATATTGTTTTCACGAGCTTGTTGAATATCTTCCTCGACATCACGGCGCATTAGAATACCGCCGAATATTCTTGGATTCAGCGTTTTTACACGTCCCGAGAAAATTTCTGGATAAGAAGTAAAATCGCTGATTTCTGTACACCTGATACCGTTATCCATCAAAGTCTTTGCTGTTTTGCCCGTTGCAAGTATGTCGTATCCATTGTTAATAAGTTCAGAAGCGAATTCAACTATTTTCGATTTATCCGAAACGCTTATTAATGCTATTTTATTCAATTTATTACTCCAAAATAATTACTCTGTTACCCTGAATGACAATTTTACCTTCGGCGAATTTTTGTACCACATATGGAAGGATTTCATGTTCAATTTTTAAAACCCTTTCAGCAATTTCGTGTGGAGATTTCACATCTGAAATATCAACACATTTTTGCATAATTATTTTGCCATTGTCATAAATTTTATCCACGAAATGGACTGTGGCGCCCGAGACTTTTGCGGATGAATTAAATACCGCATTATGCACATTAATTCCATACATTCCTTTCCCACCAAAAGAAGGAAGAAGAGCGGGATGTATATTGATAATCTTGTATTCAAAAGAATCTACGAACTTATCGGGTAGTTTTTTCAAGAAACCGGCGAGAACAATAAGTTCTATGTTTTTATCTTTAAATATATTTGTTAATTCATCGTAACTGACAAATTTGTCGGAAGACTTCTCGGCGACAAAGTATACCGGAATATTGTTTCTTTTTGCATAGTCGACAGCCTCGCAATCGATACGATTACTGACTAGAGCAACGATTTTAATTTTATCACCGGAAACTTTTTCGTTAATGGCTCTGAAATTTGAACCCCGTCCCGACACAAACACCGCAATATTAATCATACACAATCGATAAAATTACTTGCCATTATATACTTTTGTTTAGTTTTCTATTCAAATTTTCTATTAACGCTTCTAAGTAATCGACGAAATCATATTTATTGTTATCTTTAGCTAAAGTCAAGTAGTAAGAAGCTTTTTTATAATTTTTCTTCGAATAATGCGTAGCGGCAATTAAATAATACGATTTCGGAATAATCCATTTGAATTTGCTAAAATTAATTTTTGGGATATTCTCGGCATAATAAACAACTTCGTCGTATTTTTTTAAATGGTAAGCTGCTTCAGAAAGATAAAGAAAAGCAAAACCTTTTTTCACGCCGTTCAGTGAATCTGCATAAACACTCAAGGAATCATACACAATTTTATATTTGCCAGCATGTAAATTGTTATTCATTCGTATTAAGAATAAATCTTCATCAGTCACGCCTGTTTCTTTAAAATAAGATGCGAGTTTAATAGCATACGCATCTTCAAAAAGATCAGGATTCCCTTCACTAGTTCGATTGAGGTACACAAAAAATGAATCACTGTTTCCAAGAAACTTAAGACAGAGAGCAGATTTAAGAGAACTTTCGCTCAAATAGTCAGGTTCTCTTGCAGTTTGGTAAAACGAATCAAAATTCTCGAGTGCTTTAGAAAATTCGTTTTTATAAAAATAAATATTTGCTATTCTGAATCGAGCTAGTGCGGAAATTTGTGGGAATTGTTCTTTATTAATTTTGAGTACTTTATTGAATAAACCGAGCGCATAGTCAAGCTTGCGTTTATTAAACTGAATGAGAGCTTGCTGGTACAGGAATAAACTATTGGCGGGATATCTGGATACGAGATTTTTAATATAAATTTCAGCGCTGTCATATTCAGCAATATAATCGACATATATTTTCGAGAGGTGGAAGGCAGCTTCTGTTCTGTCGTATTTACCTTTGTCGTAAGCAAGTTTAATGTATCTCAGTCCCCTTGCTTTATTGGATGACAAACCTGCTATATTTAAAGTCCAACCCAAAAATTCGGGGACAAAGCTCATAGCATAATCGAAAAGGCCGAGTCCAAGATAAGCATCGTAAAATTTAGGATTAATTTCTAAGGTAGTATTGAAAAGTTTAACAGCTTTTTTACTATACCACAAGGCATCGACAGCCGAATTATTAATTGCATAAGACATGGCTCTTAGTGATGCCAAATTTCCTGCCATATAAGTATAAAAAGCATTCTTCGGATTTTTAGATAAAATGAAGTCTAATTTTTTTTCGGCCAATTCGGCAAATTTAAGGAATACATAGTATTGTCCAATGTCGTGACTAGCCAGAAAAGACCAGAAATAAAGTTGTGAAATCCTGAAATATCCGTCTGGTAAATCGGGATCAATGCCAATTACTTTATTATAAATTTCTTCGGCTGCTTTGAATTCGAGATTGTAAGCTTTATTCAGTCCCTGATTTAACAGCAGTTCTCTTTTACTATAAGAATATGTGTTTGATAAAAGAATGAATGAAAGGCAAATGAAAAATAATTTTTTGCTCACTTTCGCTCCCTGGAATAATTATATGCCGCTTTAACAAATTCCCTGAATAAAGGATGTGCCTTTGTAGCTCTCGATTTTAATTCCGGATGGAATTGGCAACCAACAAACCAGGGATGATCTTCAATTTCAATCATTTCAACTAATTTTTCATCGGGCGACAAGCCGCTGAAAATCATACCATGCTTTTCGAGGATATCTCGAAATTTATTATTAACCTCATAACGATGACGATGGCGTTCTGAAATTTTTTGCTTTTTATAAGCTTCGTACGCTTTAGTCTTCTTTTTGATTATACAGGGATAAGCACCCAGACGCATCGTTGCTCCCTTCATTTTCACTTTTGCCTGGTCGGGCATAATGTGAATTACATTGTAGGGATTTTTGCTCCGAAATTCCTGACTGTTAGCTGATTTAATGCCACACACATTGCGGGCAAATTCGATAACAGCACATTGGAGCCCCAGACAAATACCGAAGAAAGGTATTTTATTTTCTCGTGCGTACTGAATTGCTTTAATTTTACCTTCAATCCCACGTTCGCCAAATCCTCCTGGAATCAATAGTCCGTCAAAATCTTTTAATAAAGGCTCTGCTCCTTTTAGTTCAATTTCCTCAGAAGAAATAAATTCGGATTCAACTTTCAAATTATTTTCTGCACCAGCATGCACGAAGGCTTCGGATATACTTTTATATGCGTCCTTATTTTCAATATACTTACCACAGACAGCAATTCTAACTTTTTCTTCGGCATGCAAAACTTTATCAACAAATTCTTTCCAGCCATCGAGTTTAATAGTAATGTCCGGTAGTTTAAGCCTGTCTAATACAATTCTGTCTAATTCTTGTTCGTATAAGACTAAAGGGACCTCGTAAATTGTCGAGCAATCATAAGCTGAAATTACAGCTTCGGTTTTAACGTTTGTAAAGAGAGCAATTTTTTCACGGATTTCATGAGAGAGTTTTTCTTCAGACCTGCAAACTAGAATATTGGGTTGTATACCGAGTTCAAGTAAATTTTTTACACTGTGTTGAGTCGGTTTGGTTTTCATTTCGCCAGCTGAAGAAATATACGGCACAAGTGTAACGTGAACACTAATGGCATTCTTTCTCCCGTTTTCGAGCATAATCTGACGCATTGCTTCAATAAAAGGAAGACTTTCGATATCGCCGACAGTTCCACCAATCTCTGTAATAACAATATCGTATTTGCCAGTTTCACCCAGCAATCTCATCCTTCTTTTAATCTCATCAGTAATATGTGGAATGACCTGAACTGTAGCGCCGAGGTAATCTCCCCTGCGCTCCTTTGTAATTACTTCATTATAAACCTGTCCGGTAGTCGTATTATTTGCTCTGGACATATCAACGTCGAGGAATCGCTCGTAGTGTCCCAGGTCAAGGTCCGTCTCAGCTCCGTCATCAGTTACATAAACTTCGCCGTGTTGAAACGGATTCATTGTCCCTGGATCGACATTTATATAGGGATCAAATTTTTGAATTGTTACACTGTACCCTCTCAATTTAAGGAGGAGTCCGAGCGATGAGGCCGTAATTCCCTTTCCTAACGATGAAACTACCCCGCCGGTCACAAATATATACTTTACCTTCTTCTTATGTGCCATTTTTTTTAATTTTTCTATAAAATTTTTTGAAATGAAAAATAAAAAAAATTGTCTATATCTGTTGGAAATTTTTTATAAAAAAAGTGCAAAAAGACTACTCATCAGGAATTTTAATGCGATAGACCTTACCATTATGCGCGGGCAAATAACTATCCCGTAACCAGGGATTCAATAATTTGAGTTTTTTATATGTAGTGCCGTGATGTTCGGCAAATTCAGTGAGGTTCTTTATACCATACCTTACATTAACAATTTTGTATTTATACGGTTTATACAGATCTTTTTCCTCAAGAAAATATCCATATTTTTCTGGATGAGTCATAATTTCTTTTAAAGCCACAATACGAGCTACATAACGAAAAGTTTCCTGATTCAGGTAAAGTTCGTAGTAGTTACTGCTTTTTTGCCTTTTAATCTGGCGATCAATACCGTTAATACCATAATTATAAGAGGCGGCTGCCATCGTCCAGTTTTTATATTTTGCGTAAGAATCTTTGAGATATTTACATGCAGCTTCGGTAGCTTTTTCGACATCGTATCTTTCATCAACAGTATTAGAAATTTCCAATCCATATTTTTTTGCAGCTGGTGGAGTAATCTGCCAGAATCCCGCCGCGCCTGCGGATGAAACCATATTCGTTAAATTACTTTCAATTACAGCTACATATTTGAAATCATCAGGGACACCGTACTTTTTAAGAATCGGTTCTATTACAGGAAACCACCTGTTTGCTCTTTTAATATTTAGCAGGGTTGAAGAATTCCAGTAAATATTAACCAATATCTCACGCTCGACCCGTTCATAGACATCTGCGACTTGCATTGGAACGGATTCCCCGCAAAAATCGAGTTGAAGTGGAATTTCGGGAATAAAGATCCTGTAATCAGGATTTTTAAATTCTACGAATATTTTCAGATTTTCTTCTTTGCGTTTAATGAAAATTAAAGCCAAAGCCAGCGTTATTACCGCTACCGACATTAAAATTACTGGTAGGTAAAATAAATTTTCTCTTTTCATATATATAAAAAAGGGCTGTCCGTATAGTAAAAGCTCACTTAATTATTCGTTAAAAATCGTGTAATAAGTGTCTTTATCTCTCAAAGAGACAATTCTTAGACAGCCCCAGAATTCATTAAGATTTTTTTCCGAATGCAATTTCTTCCAGCATATCTGTTGTAACCGATTTGGGACGTTCAATCGGATAGCCGAGTCCACGTGCCCAGATTATATTGGAGCAAACTCCAAGAGCTCTTCCAATTCCAAAGAGAACCGTATAGAATTCGTATTCCCTTACTCCATAATGCCATTGAATAACACCCGACTGTGCGTCGACGTTTGGCCATGGATTTTTGGCTTTCCCCTGTTCCAATAAAATTGGGGGAACAACTTTGAATAAAAGGTCGACGTATTTAAATATCGGGTCATCGGGTAGATGTTTCAAACAAAATTCTCTTTGTGCCATATATCGTGGGTCAGTTTTTCTCAATACAGCGTGTCCGAATCCAGGTATTACTTTTCCTGATTGAAGTGTATCCCAGACGAACTTTTTCATTTCTTCTTCTGTCGGAATTTTGCCACCCATAGACTCCATTACGCCATGGAGCCATCTAAGTACTTCCTCATTAGCAAGTCCATGCAAAGGTCCGGCAAGACCGTTCAACATAGCACTAATTGAATAATAAATATCGGACAATGCGCTGGCGACAAGATGTCCTGTATGAGCGCTAACATTACCGCTTTCATGATCGCTGTGAAGTATAAAATAAAGGCGAGCTACGTCATCGTACGGTTTGTCGATGCCCATCATATGAGCAAAATTGCCTCCCATATCAAGATCTGGGTCGCTCGGGATTATATCGCCATTTTTATATTTCCATCTGTAAATATGAGCTGCAATTTCAGGAATTTTGGCAAGAAGATTCATAGCATCTTCATAGTATGCAGACCAATAATCGGACTTATGAATTCCCTTCCTATATTCCTTATCGAATACAGAATCGAGATGCATCGACATGATGGCTGTAGCAAACATTGTCATCGGATGAGAATCCTTGGGCATTGCATGGAGAATATCGAATACATATTGTGGCACTTTTTTCCGGGCATTAAATTCATTGTGCACTTCTTCAACTTCCTGCATTGTAGGAATATCGCCCGTCAATAAAAGATAAACAAATCCTTCGACATAAGGCATTTCAGCACCAGGGACTTTAGGAAGTTTTTCGAGGACTTCTGGAATAGTGAACCCTCTAAAACGAATTCCTTCGAAAGGATCGAGATACGAAATATCGGTAACCAGACATTTAATTCCTCTCATACCTCCAATGACTTGATTGATTTTTACCTCGTCTACCTTTACATCACCATACTCTTTTAGTAGACGTTCAGTTCGCGGTCTGTGCTGTAGAATCTTTTCTTCGAGTTTTTTCTTTAGTGACGACATAATCCCTCCGTAATTTATTTGAGTGTTTTATTCACAAACGGTCGTTTACTCGATATAAATTTTCAATATTGCGAGATATTATTTCTGCACTCAGAACAGCACTTTCAATCGTTGCTGGGAGCTCTGGTATAGTCCAATCGCCTCCTATAAACAAATTTTTTATATCCGAACCAAAAACGCTATTCTTTTTCAACCTATTATTATCTGGAACAAATGTTGCTCTTTTATCTTTCATGACCTTTACATTTTGCACTAATTTTCTGTTAAATATAGGAAAAAATAATTCTAAATTCGAGTATAATTCGGATAATAAATCCGCATTATTTCTTTTTATTAATTTTTCTGCAGAGCTGCTGGTAATCGATATATATTTGCCGTGATTGAAAAGCCAGTGGAAATCTGTCCCAAGCAAAGCATAGTATGGTTCAGTAAAAGGATTTTCTTTTAAGACAAGGTGAACGTTTAAGATAGGAGAATATTCAAATGCTGGAATATTTTTTAATTGATGCCCTCTAAATTTTATTTTATGGAGGGCATGCGCCGGTACTGCAAAAACTACTGAATCAAAATTATCATAAATTTTTCGAGTTGTAATAATCTTTTTAATTACTCCTTCTTCAATATCGCATTCAAGTACACGTTCGGACATGTAAATTGTGCCGCCATTTGATAAAATAAAGTTTTTTGATTTATCGATATACATCGTCCTTAAATTTTTGCGGGGGAGGATAAATTTGTATCCATCCGTTCCAGAAAAGAATATCCTCCTCAGTACATTTTTAAAAATCAAAGCTGAGGACTTTTTTATGTCTGAATTTAATGCACCCACGCACAATACCTGCCAGAAATATTCAATTGCCTCTTCAGTCTGACGATTTGCTTTTAACCATTGGTAAACACTCTCACTCTGTTCTGAATTACTTTTATCAAATTTAACTTTTAATAGAAGAGTAAAAATTTTTAAGCGACTTTTCCAATTAACTGTGGAAAAATTCAAAATTGCGTCTATTAAATTCAGCGGGTAAAAATCGTCTACGGCTCTTAGAAATGATATTTTGTTATTCGGCCCGATGAAAGGCACTTTTAGTGGTAGTAATTTAATTTCTGACTGGGCGCCAATAATTTTCAGGAAACGAATTGTTGAGCGATAACATCCCATTAATAAATGTTGGCCATTGTCGAATTCGACGTTTGAATCAGGATCGTAAATTGAATAAGCTCGGCCACCCAGTTTGGGAGAAGCTTCGAGTAAGGTAACATTGAAACCTTTTTCAGAAAGAAAAACAGAAGCGGCTAAACCGGTAAGTCCTCCGCCTATTACAATAATTTTCATAATCAATAAACGAGATTATACTTTATCCACGTTCCTAAAGAGAGGGCAATTTTTTCACCGGAAGAAACTCTAATATAATTATTCAGGACATCATAGTTAGCTTTTTGAATTTTTCTTAATAACTTTTCATAAATATGTTGCATTGCTCGGGCTGGAAACATCATGGGTTTATCTTCAAAATCCAGAGAATTATTTGCTTTTTGAAAATAATATTCCGCGCGTTGGCTTTCATATTTCATTAACTGAACAAATTTATCGTTATACTTTTTTCTTCTCAGATCTTCAATTGAGTAATCAAATTTATCAAGGTCATATCTGGGTATATAAATCCTATTGTTTTCAACGTCCTTACCAACATCACGTATAATATTGGTTAACTGTAATGCAATACCGAGGTTAATGGCATAATCTTTAGCGGAATGATTTTTATATCCAAATATTTCGATACACATTAGTCCTACAGTCGAGGCTACTCTGTAACAATACTGTAGAAGGTCATCAAAACTGAGATAACTTTTCTTTTGTAAATCCATTTCCATCCCTTCAATTAACTCAAAAAAGGGATCGATTGGGATATTGAATCTTCTTATAATCAGATTTAATTTATTGAGAAGAGGATAGTTCGAACAGCCGCGCAACCCTTTCTCAAATTCCAGGCGCCACATTCTTAGTTTTTCGTATTTAATATCATCAGGTTCAGTTGTTTCGTCAACTATATCGTCCGTTGTTCTGCAAAATGCATAGACTGCATTCATGGCATCACGTTTTTCTGATTCAAGCAGAGAGAATGCATAGTAAAAACTACTTCTGCTCTTTTGTGCTATTTGTTTGGCTTCGTCTTTCATTTGAATAATGCTCTAATAAACAACAGTATAAAATCGTAAACTTTCAATGTGGGTCTTTTTTCAATTGTATCATAATTATTTTTTTCAATATAATCTAAAACTTTATTCCCGCCAAGGAGCGTAAGTTTCAACTGACATATTAAACCTCTTGTGGCATTAGGGTGATTTCTCAGCGCCGGAATTAGATTTTTGCCATTTTCATAAAATTTTCTATTCCTCTCCACTTGTATTTTCATCAATTCCTTGAATCTAACTTTTTCTTCGTCATTAAAGAAAAGTAATTTATCCTGATCAAGTTGAAATTCTTTCATTTCATCGAGCGGAATATATAGCCTATCCTTCATGAAATCAATTGAAATATCCTGATAAAAGTTGGTCAATTGTAATCCCGTGCAAATTGAATCGGAATAGTTGAATATTTTATCATCACGAATATTAAACAATTCGAGAACAATTCTTCCGACTGGATTGGCAGAGTCTGAGCAATATTTCAGAATATCTTCAAAAGAATTAAATCGATTTACAGTTATGTCCAGTTCGAAAGCGGTTAACAAATTAAAAAAATTTCCTTCTGAAAGGTTAAAGCTTTTGATCGTGTTATCGAGAGCTGCCCAGAAGTTATCGTTATAATTACCTTCAAGGGCATTTGAAAATTTCAGACGGTAAAATCTTAGATTCTCGAGTCTTTCAGCAATTTCAGTATCGCCTTCGTCTGCAATATCATCAGCCATACGTGCAAATTTATAGACTATCGCAATATGTTTACGCAGGCGCTGAGGTAAAAGAATCGAGGCTACTGGAAAATTTTCATAGTGCTTTCGGGTAAATTCGAGCGCCTTTAAATACTCGCTATCAATTATTTTATTAATCACACAGCAACAAAATTATGGTGAGACAAGATAGCTAATTTCGGAGGAATAATAAATAAAATTGATTATAAACTCAGGAACTGGTGCCCGGAACAGGACTCGAACCTGCACTGGCGTAAGCCAACTAGCTCCTGAAGCTAGCGTGTCTACCAATTCCACCATCCGGGCAAAAATTACGGAACCAAATGTAAAAAATTTATCGAAAAATAGAAACGGTATCTTTTGATTCCAAAGTATCTTTAGTAGCATGTTTTTTTGGAATTTTTACGTAGTTGTCGCGCATGGAATCGTATGTACCCGGAATATCTCGAACGTTCGATATATCTGTATAGACACCATTCCTGCAATCTCTTGAGTAAAGTCTCGGATTGCCAAGTTCAAATATCGATTCCCTGCAATAATTTACAGTAACGATATTACCGTTTTCAGGCATTTGAAAATCCTCAAGGGGCAGATCGAGTTGTTGATAAACATCATGCATAAAAATTGCCCAAATCGGGAGAGCAGCTCTTGCACCCTGTCCGTAATCACCTGTAAAAGAAACCTGTTGATCGTCAAAACCGACCCAGACACCCGCTGCCAGTTGTGGTGTAAAACCGATAAACCAGGCATCTGCATAATCTTGTGTAGTGCCGGTTTTTCCTGCAGCCGGCCGTTGAAAATTAAAACGATATCTAATTGCAACTCCGGTGCCTTTGTCAACGGCGGTTCTCATCATGTCCGTCACTAAATATGCAGTCTCTTCGGGAATTGCCTCCCGTGTTTCGGAGGTGAACTTATCGATAAGAATACCGTCTTTGTCTTCTATTCTGAGAATAGATATTGGTTCATTGTAGATACCACGGTTGGCTAAAGTTGCAAAAGCCGTTGTTATTTCCAGAGGAGAAACAAGCGAAGTTCCAAGTGCTATCGATGGGAATAAATCGAGCTTACTTTTAATACCCATCTTTTCTGCAAAAAGACCGATTTTCCAGAGCGGCGCATAATCTTCAATTATTAATCGGGCAGCGACTATGTTAATAGATTGCGCCAGTCCTGTTCTTAAAGTTGTAAATCCTCCAGTTGATAAATCGAAATTACGAGGACTCCATCCATTGTAATTAAAAGGTTGATTCAATATCGGATATGCTGGATAAAGACCATTGTCGATGGCAACAGAATAAATAATCGGTTTAAAGGCAGAACCGGGTTGTCTTTTAATTTGAGTTACGTGATTTAAGCCGTAAAGAAATCTCTGATTGCGTCCTCCAACCATAGCTTTTATTTCACCGGTTTTAACATCAAGAACTACGAAACCAACTTCAATGCGTGTCGCTGCTTGTTTAACTGAATCGATAAACTTTCGATTGTATTTTAAACTGTTATAAATTTTTTTTCTTTCTTCTGCATTTTGAGCCGTTATATATTCAATTCTATTTTTGATTGCCTTCTCTATCAGTTCATTCTGATCACCTTTATAGGCGCTCCAATTCCAGCTTCTGTCAAACTGTTTTTGAAAATCATTCAGGTGTAATTCTACAGCTTTATTTGCTATCTCCTGCATTCTGCTATCAAGTGTAGTATAGATATTCAAACCGTCCCTGTATAAATCATATCCGTATTTTGCGGCAATCTTTTCCATCTGTCTTCTAATATGTTCCAGGAAGTGAGGAGCAATTGTACTTCTGATACCATTTTTTATTTTTTCGTATGACAATCTTATTGGCTTCAGTTTAAATTTATCGTAGTCTTCTTTGCTCAGGTAGCCCATTTCTACCATTTTTTCCATAACCAGGTTACGGCGTTGCAAAGCACGTTCGTAACGACTATAAGGATCGTAATAGACCCACGATTTCAGAATAGCCACAAGCATTGCAGCCTCAGGTACGGTAAGCTCCTGAACGCTTTTGTCAAAATAAATTTTCGAGGCCATACCAATGCCGTATGCTCCGTGACCAAACCATTGAACATTTAAATACATTTCAAGTATTTCGTCTTTAGTATAATTCTTTTCGATCTGAACGGCTGTAATCCACTCTCTAATTTTTCTTATGCCAGTATCAAAAAGAGTTTCGTTTTCAATCTTGAGGTCATACAGATTTTTTGCTAACTGTTGAGTGAGTGTGCTGGCACCTTCTCTCCTACCCAGTAGAACATTTTTAATCATTGCTTTTATAAACCTTTCGAGGTCAACTCCCCAATGGTCATAAAATTTCCTGTCTTCTGTTGCAATCAGAGCGTGGATTACATGAGGAGGAATGTCTTTTATACTTACTTCAATTCTATTTTCTTTAAAGAATTGTCCAATTAAAACACCATCGCTGCTATAAACATTACTTGCAAGCTCTGGTCTTGGATTTTCCAGCTCCTCAAGTGAGGGAAGACCTTCAATTATGTATTGAATAAAAAGTATTGAAGAAGCAAGCAGAATAAATCCTGATAAAATCAATAAATATCTTAGTGTCTTTCTTTTTTTCTTAATAGTTTTAGCCATATCTTACCAATCGATTATTTGAAATGTATCGGTGAATTTGCCGTAACAAGGTTTATCGAGCCATGAACCGAGATTGATATATTTTCCTTTTTTATATTCGAGCTCGGATCGAATGTGGGTGTGCCCGAATAGCACGTAATCATAACCTTCGTCAATTTTTTGTTTCGCAGTATCGATAAGACCATCGTTCTTGCCATAATCCTTTCTCGAAGTATATGTTCTGCTCGTTTTGCTTGTTCTGCTGGCAATTTTGATCCCGAGGTCAGGATGAATGGCGGAATAGAGTCGCTGTAAAAATTTATTTCTTAAAATCCACTTAAGAACTCTGTAACCCGAATCATTCGGTAACAATCCATCTCCATGTCCGATGTAAAATTTTTTATTATTCAATATAAAAGCCGCTGGTTCTTCGTATAAAATTGCTCCGATTTCCTCACGAAAAAAGTTACGATGGAGGAAATCGTGGTTCCCGATAAAATAATGAATCTTTTTACCTGACTCGGAAAATTCAATCAAGGCGGCAAGAGTTTTATAATATCCTTTCTGAATTACACGCTTGTATTCAAACCAATAATCGAACAGGTCACCGAGAATAAAAAGTTCGTCACAGTTTTCAACTGCATAATTTATAAGCTTTACTAATTTTTCTTCCTTTTCTCTCTCTTTCTCTTTTAAGCCGAGTCCGAGATGAACATCCGATATAAAAAAATAGGTGGAATCAATCATTTTTCTTTTCTACCGTAAACTTAGCAAGTAATTTTGATTCTGGATCTAAAATAATTTCAACAGGTTCGAAATTAGTGACCAGTTCAAAATACTTAAATCTATTGTCAATATAGAGTTTTTCGAGTTTAATGTCCGATTCTTTTTTCCCGACCAGTTTTAATTGCAGCGGGAAGATATAGTTTTTGTAACCACTTTGTAACTGTTCGATAAAAATTTTGTTCCTGTATTTATCCTCAAATTTATGACTTTCCCATCTAATTTCAGCTTCTATAATGCCCCTGCCTTCGTAAACCCATTGTTTAAAAAAATAATCGAGATTCATACCAGTAGTATTTTCGCAAATGTTCTGAAAATCTCTTGTTGAAGCGTTTTTATATTTATATTTATTCAAGTAATTCCTGAGAGAAGCAAAAAATAGGCTATCGCCAATTTCATTTCTAAGCATATGAAGTACCCAGGCGCCTTTATCGTAGATAGTTCTACTGAATAATCTAAAACCGGGATTATAGAGAGGTGTATCGTTGAAATTAGATATCTTTGAATTCATTGTAGAAATCAGAGCAGACTTTCCCGCCTTAGCTTCCCAGTAAAGAGCTTCGGAATAAGTTGCAAAGCCTTCATTAAGCCAGATATCCCTCCAGGTGGAAGGACTAACAGCATTTCCCCACCAGTGATGAGCCAGTTCGTGAATCAGCATATCCTGAAAGAATTTTCTGCCGGTTATAAAATTGGAACCGATACCAGTAAGAGTTTGGTGCTCCATTGCACCGTATTTCCATAAGAATTCCGCAACAGCATACTTTTCTTTTGTAAACGGATAAACGCCGAACAATTTTTCAAAAATTTTCAGGTAGTCAGGGTGGTCTTCGAAATCTTTCAAAGCTTTTTCAAAATTATTCTTGAGTGAATAGTATTGAAGGCTGAGTGTATCACCACCAGTAGAAATATAATTAGTAAAATACGATTGATAATCCCCTGAATAAATAGCGATCAAATAAGTTGAAATAGGATAATAAGTTTTCCAGTGATAAATTTTTTTATCGGCATTTTTATTTACTTCGATCAACTTACCGTTGGAAAGCGAAACATAATTCGAATCGTTCTCAATATAGATATCAACCAGCGCTTTGTCGTTTGGGCGATCGTTACACGTAAACCATGTGGATGCGAATGTCGGCTCGTTCATTGTATAAACGAAATAAGAATTTTCTAAATGCTCGAAATTGAACGACCCGAAACCTTTTTGAAGAGGTGTCCCTTTGTAATAAACTTCGAGTTTTGATGTGTCCGGTAATGTACTGTTTAATTCGATAATGATTTCGTTATTATTCCTTTCAAATTCTACTTTCTTACCGTTGAGTTTGACAAGATTAATATGCATGTTTTCATAGAAATCAAATTTTAATTCTTTGTTTTCTTTTGATTTTAAAAGAAATAAAACCCCGGCTTCGCCAATGATATATTTATCTTTTGGATGTAAACTAATTTTAATGTTATAATGGAGAACGTCGATGTCAGAAACTGGTGCTGCCTCTAAATCGTCATCAGAAAAAGAAAACGATTTGTAACTACGAACTTCTGGAAAAAAGACAAAAGCGCCAATCAGCAGTGTAAGTGCTAATAAGGCAAGGATAATCAACGGAATCAGAAATTTTTTCATTATGCGGAATAAAAAGTTAGTGTTAACACAAAATTAATTATTTCTGACGTTGCCAATCAAATATTAATTGAATATATTTTAATGCAAATAGTCGAGGATGCTATGGCATACACGGGTTCGGAAATATTAAGAAAAACATTAACCATGATTCTTGCAGGCGGTCAGGGAGAAAGATTATTTCCATTGACAAAAGACCGCACAAAGCCTTCCGTTTCTTTCGGAGGTAAATACAGAATCATTGACTTCACATTATCTAATTGCCTGAATTCAGGTTTTAGAAAAATCTACGTATTGACGCAATATAAATCCGATTCGCTTAATCGGCATTTATATGAAGCGTGGAATATTTTTAACCCTGAATTAGGAGAATTTATTTATTCAATTCCACCACAATTTAAAACAAGCAGCGATTGGTATCTCGGAACGGCAAATGCAATTTATCAAAACTTCAATTTGATTGAGGATCATCTTTACGATTGGGTATTGATTCTATCGGGCGACCATATTTACAAAATGGATTATCTAAAAATGATTCAGTATCACATTGAAAAAAAAGCCGATTTAACTTTATCAGCTATAAATATTCCGAAAGATCAAGCGAATAGATTTGGAGTAATTCAAATTTCGGAAGATTACACAGTCCAGTCGTTCATTGAAAAGCCGAAGTCCCCGCCTACAATTCCTGATAACCCAGACCAAAGTTTTGTCAATATGGGTATTTATGTGTTCAACGTAAAAGCATTAAAAGAAGTAATGTACAAAATGGAAGAAGAAAAAGTACCGAGTCTAGATTTCGGCAAACACGTAATTCCATATATGCTGAAGAAAAACTATAATTTGAAGGCTTATCGTTTCGTCGACGAAAATAAAAAACCAGAACCGTACTGGGTAGATGTTGGGACAATAGAAAGTTACTACGCAGCGAGTATGGATTTAATCAGTGTTAATCCCCATTTTAATCTATATGATACACACTGGCCTTTAAGAACTGAGCAAAGACAGTTTCCCCCTGCCAAAACAGTTTCGCACGAAGGCGAGCGAGTCGGACGTGCGATCAATTCGCTTATAACAGATGGAACAATAATCTCCGGAGGTCTCGTCGAAAGATCGATACTCGGTTTTAATGTCAGGGTTAACAGTTACACATACATTACCGATTCGATTATAATGGACAATTGTAACATCGGTAGATATTCGAGGATACGACGGGCAATTATCGATAAAAATGTACACATCCCCGAAGGCACAGAAATCGGCTTTGATCCAGAAGAAGATAAAAAGCGATTCAAAGTATCCGAAACGGGCATCGTTGTTATACCGAAGAACTACAAATTCTGAGTAACAGGGCAGGGAAACTTCCCTTCCTTGCCTTGTTATCCCCTTTAAATTATTTTTATAATATGAAAGAAAACTTACAAAATAAACTAGATAATCTTCCAAATTTACCGGGCATTTACCAATTTCTGGATAAAAACGGTAAAGTTATTTATGTCGGCAAAGCAAAGAATCTACGCAATAGGGTAAGAAGTTACTTTCATAAAAATATAGACTCACCCAAAACTGCAGCACTCGTTTCCAAAATTGAAGATATCGAATTAATTATTACTGATAATGAAATTGAAGCCCTTGTTCTTGAAAATAATCTGATAAAACAACTCAAACCTCGTTACAACGTTAATCTAAAAGACGATAAGTCTTATCCTTACATAAAAATATCGAATGAGCCGTTTCCGCAAGTTTACCCAACACGAAATGTAATTAACGACGGCTCGAAGTATTTTGGTCCTTATACAGATGTCAAAAGCATGAAGAAATCGCTCCGCCTAATTAACAAAATATTTAAGATCCGGAGCTGCAAATACCATATTACTCAAGAAACAATTGAGAAAAAAAAATACAAAGTATGTCTCGATTATCATATTAAAAAATGCGACGGACCATGTGAAGGGTTAATTTCAGAAAACGAATACGCACAGCTGGTAATGCAAGTGATAAAAGTATTGAAAGGCAAAACCGACGATCTAATTAACGAGTTGCAACAGCAAATGCAAAATGCAGTTGAGAAATTGGAATTTGAAAAAGCTGCTGAACTGCGCGACCGAATCGAACAACTGCAGGTATATTCATCCAAACAAAAGGTAGTATCCACAGAAAAAGAAGATAGAGATATTATTTCGGCTGTGTATGAGGGAAGAGATGTTGCCGCTACGGTATTGAATATCAGGTCAGGCAAATTAGTAGGTAAACGCCAATTGACATTGGCTATTTCTGATGCTATTCCGATGACTGGAGAGGCACATGATATCAAAGCACTTTATGCGTCGATTATTAAATTTTATTACAACGATTTTGTGGAAATTCCCAAAGAAATTATTCTTGAAGAAGAACCCGAAGAGAGTGAAACTTTAATAGAATGGTTAAGTAAAAAAGCAGGTTTTAAATGTCGTTTTATTGTGCCGAAGAAAATGAGCGAGGCAAAATCATTATTGATGATGTGCAAACAAAATTCAATTCTTCAACTCAAAGAGATTCAACTGCAGAGAATGAAAAAAGAAGGGAGTGTTCCATTTGTTATTGCTGCTCTGCAGAAAGAATTGGGACTAAGAAATTTACCTCGTAAAATCGAATGCTTTGACAATTCCAATCTTCAAGGTAGTGACCCTGTCGCAAGCATGGTAGTATTTATAGACGGCAAGCCAAAGAAAAGCTTATACAGAAAATTTATTATACGCAGTGTGGTCGGTCCCGATGATTTTGCCAGTATGCGTGAAGTAATCGAGAGGCGATATTCCAAAGCGATTGATGGTAGTGAGCCGATGCCCGATTTGATAATGGTCGATGGCGGCAAAGGGCAATTGTCCAGCGCTATCGAAGTTCTGAAAAAATTAGGAGCTCAAAATTACGATATCATTGGACTGGCAAAAAGGCTCGAAGAAATCTATTTACCAGGCGAAAAAGAGCCCCATATTATTCCAAAAGCTTCGCCTGTTTTGAAATTACTGCAACAGATAAGAGACGAAGCGCATCGATTCGCCATCACTTTCCATCGTGTACGTAGAAGCAAGCGAACAATAACCACTGAATTACTCAATATAAAAGGAATAGGTCAAAAATTAGCAGAAAAGTTACTGAGCGAAATGACTATTGATGAAATAAAACAGGCAGATATAGAAAAACTTTCTGGTATCATCGGGAAAGCAAAAGCTAAAATCATTTACGAGTATTATCATATAGCAGGTGGAGAAAAACAGTAATAATTATCCGTTCAATACTCTTGTAGATTCTCTAATGATAAGTTCGGTCTCGAGTACGACTTTTTCCGGGGGCAATAAAACATTCGATTCAATATTTCTAATCAGTATTTCAGCAGCTTTTCTTCCTATTTCATGTTGAGGTGCTCTTATTGTAGTCAGCGGAACCGGATAGATGCGAGCATAATAAATATCGTCGTTACCAACAATGGAAATATCTTCTGGCACTTTTATTCGTAGTTCCTTGAGTGCCATCATTACTCCTAAAGCCTGCTGGTCGTTAAAACATACAATTGCGGTGGGATAATTTTCTTTCTTACGGTTTTTAAAATATTCGATTGTTTTTCCAAAGCTTTCTTCGAATTTCGAACCGATCGAAACGATCATATCGTCTCTTAAAATCAAAGGGCTTTCGCTGAATGCCTGTTTGAATCCTTCAATTCGTTCCTGTGTATGTGAAGACTGAGGCGGCCCAGCAAAGTGGACAATTTTTTTATGTCCACAATCAATCAGATATTTAACAGCCTTTTTTATTGCATTCTGGTTATCAATGGCCACTACATTTGCCTGAATACCTCTTACATCTTCCAGGAGGACGAAAGGATAATTAATCATCTTCAATTTAAATAAATGCTCAATTTCTGAACTTCCCTCAACAATCGGAGCAATAATTGCACCCTTAATGTCTTTAGCCGAAAACATATGAGAAAATCTAATTTCGGATTCATGGTTATTTTCGGAACTTGTAACTACAACCGAATAACCTTTTGAATTTGCATATTCTTTAACCCCTGAAGCAATTGCAGTATAGAAAGGATAATTCAAGTCTTTAATTATAATTCCGATAGCCTTATCCTGATTGCCATTTTTTAAATTACGTGCAACTCCTTTGGGTCTATAGTTAAGCTCTTTCATTATCTGGAGGATATGGTCGCGTGTTTCTGGTTTTACAGTATTCTTAGCATTAATAACAGCTGATACGGTTCCTTTAGATACCCCTGCTTTTTTGGCTACATCTACGATGGTTATTTTCTTCATTTAAGATACCTGCTCTGAGCTCCCCAAATTAAAACGGTTTAATACTCTTCTAAAACATCCAAAAATACTTTTATATCCTCATAAAATCAAATCATTTTTTGATTGAAATTCTTAAAGAGGATAAAACTTTAGTCGTTATTAAATCGTATTTTCCTACCAAATTATTCATTTTATGACACTTTTTTTATCTTTGCACGAATAATTAATAAACTAATCCGGAGGTTAACCGTATGAATAATTTTGTATATCAAAATCCTACTAAAATTATCTTTGGGCGGGAAACAATTGGAAAGATAGGGAATGAAATAAAAAATTATAATATTAAATCCGTTCTTCTTTTATATGGTAAAGGCTCTATTTTCAAAAACGGAGTTTACAATAAAGTGATTGAATCGTTAAAAGCAAATAATATCCGATATATCGAAAAAGGAGGAGTTAAACCGAATCCCATATTGAGTTTTGTGCGAGAAACAGCGAGTTATGTTAAAGAAAATAAAATCGAAGCCATTTTAGCATTAGGTGGTGGCAGTGTAATTGATTCGGCAAAAGCAATTGGTGCTGCAGCCATTTATAATGGCGATATATGGGATGCATTCGAAGGAAAAGTTCAGCTAACAAATTCCCTGCCTATATTTTCTATACTTACCCTTTCAGCAACGGGCTCTGAAATGAATGGCTACGCAGTCATAACAAATGAATCGGAGAATAAAAAGTGGGCATTTACAGCCGGATTGGCTTCGTATCCGAAAGTATCGATAATCGATCCGACAGTACAATTTACACTACCAAAAGAACAGACAGTATATGGTGCTATTGACGCGCTTTCTCATATATTTGAATTGTATTTTGATGGCACTCCAGAGACAGATTTACCGGATGAACTTGCAGAAGGCCTAATAAGAATTATTATAAAGAGTACAAAGATACTAATTGAAAAACCGGATGATTATAACGCTCGCGCAAACTTAGCATGGGCTGCCACTCTGGCATTAAATGGAATAGTCGGAGCTGGCAGAAATTATGGTGATTGGGCAACTCATTCAATCGAGCATTCGATCTCAGCGTTCTATGACATTGCTCACGGAGCTGGCCTGGCTGTTATGTTTCCTGCTTGGATGCATTATAACATTAATCTTATAAATGAAAAGCTAATTAAACTCGGTAAAAAAGTATTCAGTGAAGATATAAATGAAGGTACACAGACAATAAAACAAATTGTAGAATATTATAAGTTGATTGGAGCACCGGTAAAACTAACAGATTTCGGTATTAAGGAAACCGATCTTTCAAAACTTGCAGATAATGCTGCATTACAAGCACCACTCGGCACATTGAGGAAATTGGAGCGGAATGACATTTATCAAATTTATGCAATTGCTTTAAAAGGCGAATATTAAAAAATGGGCTGTCCCATTATAATGCGACAGCCCATATAAATTTAGTTACCGTTCAATAAATTATCGACCGCATTAACGAGGAAGATATACTCGGCACAAATATCAACTACATATTCATTCTCGCCCCAGAGGAAAGGCCAGTCCTCTTTGTTTTCGGGAAAGTCCGGTTTCAACATTAATAATCCAGGAACAACACCGCCGGCAATAAAAGTAAAATCAGCCCTATTTCCTCCATAAGCCACTTTTTTTGAGTGAACTCCTACTGCCGAAACAAAGGAAATGTTCGATGAAGGATGAAGGCCGTAAATATAATTCAATCCTCTGAATGTATATTCGGGACTCATAATCTCGGGGAATGCTCTATTGACATGATAATTTGTGATTGCCCAGCTTATTAATTCATGGTTGCCTGCCCAGGGGCGCCTTCCAATTAATACTCCGTATGGATTTTCCTTAAAGAATTCGTCACACTCCGCTTTATATTTTTGTACGTACGGAACGAGCTTTTCTTTATACTGATCGTTGAAAAATGGAATGGCTTTTACAGCAGGTTCGATATAAAGAATACGTGATAAATCGAGAGCATCCCAAATCAGCTGTTCAAATCGTTCTTTATATTTATTATTGCCGGTTGAAATCAACAATTGCAATGCTGCATCGATTTCACTTTTAATTCTGTTCAATGCAAACCTGCCGGAATCTTTTATTTCCCAGCCAGATTCATTATGTTCTTTAATCCATGCATTTTCTGCTATCGACAATGCTTCACTGGCAAGCGAATCATTGAATCCTTTCAGGGCTCTGTATGCAGCAGCCAATGCAGCTATTGAGGAATAATTCAATGCAGTATCTTTACCTGTAAATGCCCACCTGTCGTCATTAACTCCACTGTATTTGCCATCATTTTCATTAACACCCATCTCGGGGTTATAGATCAAATTGTCTGTCATAGTAGATGGATCACCGAGATGGTGATATTGATGAAGATTTGGCACAACAATCCCTCTAAAGGCATGCCCGACAGATTTATGTTGAGCTACAAGTTGTAGCGTGCCGTGTTCAATCTGTTGCAACAAATCGGGTTTCCCGTCGGGATGATGAATATCAGTATATTTAATTTTTTGATCGATATAAGTTTGATCCCTGTCAATTTGAAACTTTTCCCAGCTATCGACAAAGCTCATTATTGCGGTACAATGATGCCCAGTTTGAATGTCAAAGTCACCCGCATCGAACCAACCACCAACATCGAGTCCTGGAATATGTTCGCCGGGTTTGTATTTAGTATCTGTACTGGGTCCCATACGGTAGCCATCAAAATGGACATGATTAACGGGAGCCTGTCGCGCATCGTCCCGGCTGGGTAAGCCATGCCATACTCTGTAAGCTTCGTTGACAAACATATGGTCCATCTGGACAGGGAACCATACATCCAGCGTAGCATGCCAAGCTGATTTATAAACATCCTTGCTTATCGGGAAAGGTTTGGTTGTTAATTCTCCATATTTAATACAGTATAATCCGCTTTCCTTAATGTCACTAAAATCAAAAGTAACATATTTATACCTGAGGAACTCACCCCATTGTTCAACTTTCTTTTCTAAGGCGAGGTTTGTATTTCCACTTTCGTCAATTTTATAAAGAGCAGCTTTTTCAAGTGGTGTATCGTTATTATCCAGTTCGATAACAGCAATTTTATTCTGATCGGGGTGATATCCAACTTGAGAATACGTAATTACTGGTTCACGTATCCAATCCTTGATTGAATTTGCTTTTAAGAACCATTTTAAAACTACTCCACTCTTATTTGCAGGCAATAACGACCTTACAACATACCAGCCATTTTGAGCCAAGTTTCTGCCGTCAAAAAGCATTAGCTTCTCCGTAAGCGATTTAATAGTTACTTGGCGTTCAGGATCTTCAGGAGCGAGAACAATAACCTTACCCTCAGCAATCGGCAATGGTTCGATAAATTCTCTGCGTCCCCTGTCGTCAAAAGTAGAATGGCCTGCAAATTGTGGAATTTTTTCTTCGATTGATTTGACTTTAACCGGACCGGTCGGATACAAAGGAAAAACTCCAGGCTTACCGTCAATTAAATAGGTTTTTTCAAAATAAGCCGAAGGTAAAAATTCCATATTAAAACCGGCGTGCCCTACTAATTTTTCGGGTAAAGGTTCGTCCAAAATTACTTCTATAAGAACACCGTCTTCGTACGCTTCGACCTTTACTCTGGAATTAAAGTCGAACTCATTGTATCTCAGTAAGACTTCTATTGCGTTATTCTCTCTATCTACTTTTCTCTCAACAACCATCGGTATCTGGTCCCACTGTTCTGGTGTGGGCTGAAGACGCACAGCACCTCCTGTAGCAGTTCTGACTCCATGATGGATCAATTCGATACCTGCGGTTTTTTCGTCAAAAAAGTAGCCTGTATATTGATTGCTGAAAACCAATAAATTCACACCACGAGTTTCAAAATATTCTTTTTCATTGATTTTCAATGTCTGAGACCATAGTGTAAATTGACTTAAAAATAACATCGCCATAAGAAGAAATAATTTTTTCATTTTACCTCTCCAGTTATTATTTATTGCAAGTTGCTCTCCATGCACCAAGAGTTATAACTAAATAGAAAAATAAACCTACCATAAAAGACACTGCAAATCCAAACGTCATTGATAAGATTACAGCTAAGACTGAGCCTGTTACGGACATAATACCATTAATACCATACAACCACGGGATGTAGTTTGAAAGACTATTTTGTTTAAGTAACTGAATTCCTGTGGGAAACGGGAAGCCAAGTAGAAAAGCTAAAGGTAGTAATAAAATAAAAATTACTAAAGCCCGATAAAATAGACTTAATTCAACTACTCCACTCAGTATTGAAGAATAAGTTGTGAATAATAATATTCCATATGCGATAATCAGTAAAGAGATAATAATTAAACGATGATAAATTTTTTCTTTGATTATCTTATGACTGTAAAAACTTCCTAATCCCATTCCAATCAACATAGATGAGAGCAAAACAGATAACGATATCGTAGGGACACCCAGATAAAGAATTAATTTTTGAAACAAAGCAATTTCAATAATCATAAAACCTGCTCCTATGCAAACAAAAAGCAGAAGCGCGAAAAGAAGCACTGTCCGATTTATTTTTTCTTTATTATTTCGGATTACTTTAACTAAGGGAATAGTTATAAATAGGAAACCGATAATCAAGATTCCTAAAAAAAGATTCTCAAAATCATCGGGTACACCGCGGTTTATCTTATAAAAGAATGGACTGTCGTCTCGTACAGGAGATATATCATATTTATCATTTTTTATTAAATCATCAACAGAATAGGTATTCTCTTTGATTGCCAGCAAGAATTGATTTTCTGGCGATTTTTCTAACTTATCCCAACTGTATGGAAGATAAGTTACCTGCGGTAAACTACGAGGAATTTTTTGCGCGGTATTTTTGATATCATTTATTTCTTCTTGTGAAAATGCCATTTTTTTTATTACAAGAGTAGGTGCATAATCCTGTCCAATTATAACAAAGTGATTTAACGCAGCCTGATTATCAATACCCATTTCTTCAAACGCATAGAGTGCTGTAACCAATAGTCGGATTAATTCCCATCTGTTATGTAACGTAAAAATCAACTTACCGGATAAGGATAGTTTGTTTAAATAATCTTTTATAGCTTCTACTGTAAGTAAATAGTTTTCGTTTGATGCAAGGTTATCAATATTTTGTAATTGTTCTGTGGAAGGTAGGGCCATTACTATTATGTCGAAATATTCATCAGTGCGCTTAATAAAGTTACGCCCTTCATCTACTTTAATAGTGACATTATCAAAATCGGTATAAATACCACCGTTGTAGTCTTTATAATCTTTGACAATCTGAACAAAATCTGAATTAACTTCAACTCCGTATATATTTTTAACTCCCTCGATTAAACCTATTAAAATTTCCTTTCCTCCCCCAGGTCCTATTACAAGCATCTTATTTTTTTCATTCTCTTTGAGAAATAAAAAAGGAATTGAAGTGGAATGTTGTACCAAGAGTTTGCCAAGTTTACTACCGGGATTTTTAACATCGCCATTAAAGCGGTACATTTGCGAGCCTGCTGAACCGTCCACAAATAATTGTTTAACTATATCTTGATTATTGTACCTAACTAGATCCGAACGACCGTTGATGCTCCATCTGCTTTCTTCAATTTCGGAAATATATTTTGCGTCTGGATAAACAAAATAAAAATCTTTTTCGGGATAATATCCTATCGGAATTTCCCCGAGCAGTTTAGCTTCTCTATTAATAAGAAGCAGCACCACGAACAATAATAAAAAGATGTTACTCAATAGTTTACCCTTCGGAGATAATTTACCGGGTAATATATTTATCGTTGTCAACAGCAATACTACAGAAATGAACAATACACTATTTGGAGCTCCGAGATAATCAAGAAGGATAATTGATATTGCCGCACCAATGGCTGCTCCAGCCAGATCATAGGCATATAATCGAAAACCCTCTAATGAAAATACTTTATAAATTTGTGAATAAATAATACCAGCCAATAGAAATGGTATGGTTTGCAGCAAGAAGTAAAAATATGGATTAGTTATTTTGAAGAGCGTTATCAATAAGATAAACAGTATAAGAAAAAGGCTCAAAGTTACAATCAACTTTTTCAATAATAAAATAATTTCTTCTGCATCGTTTTTCTTAATCTTATAATGTGCATATATACTTCCCAGGCCAATACCTAACATAGCAAGCGATAGGATTAAGAATGCATAGTTGCTGACGAAAATTACTGATGATATACGAGTCGATACTATTTCGAAGCTGATTATCGAGATAGAAAGTGCTAACAAAATGAAGTAAATTCTTTTACCTTTCATTGTGCTCCAGGAAATGAGATACGACTATTTTTATTTTTTTTAATTAGCCTATTTAACTCCACTGCTTCTTTGTTGTGCGGGTTTAGCCTTAAGGATTTATTAATATAAACAGTGGCTGAGTCGAAATTATTTTTTTTATAAAAAGCTAATGCCAGATTATATAAAATAACCGAGTTACCAGGCTCCGATTTATCAGCCAGTTTCAAATATCTGATTGCATTGTCGTAGTTGCCGATATAGAGAGCCATCAATCCGTTTCTACGTGGTGTATAATCGTTTAGATTAATTTTATTTTGTGCATAAAAAAATCTTAGAGCACCGTCGAGATCTTTTAGAATTGGATATTGATAAATAATTACATCCATATATTTAAGGTAGTCTTTAATTTCATCTCTTCTAAGATGATAAGTCGCTGCTATTAAGTGCGCATCGACCCATGATATCTTGTTTTCAATTCTTGCTGCGGCAATTGAATCGATGAAATCTTTTGGATTCAATATTCGCATTAAATCATGCTGATTAAATTTTCCTCTCCTTTTTTGGGTAAAAGGCCAATCCGACTTTAACAGTTTTACATAATAAATACCCAATACAGAATCCAATGGAGTGAAAACAAAATTTGCCAGTGTGATGCTGTCCTGTTTCTCATATGGAAATTGTTCTTTGCCGAGCGAATTCAAGTAACCGTATTTGTACATATAATCATAAAATGATTTTCCTATCAATTGATAACCCTGCAAATTCGGGTGCAGGTGATCAACAAAGAGATTGTCACCAACTATTTTAAAGGGACTCACGCTGTTAAATACTGAATCAAGAGGTACAACAGCAACTTTATATTTATTTCCGAGCTGATCAATAACTTCATTCAATGCCTGAGGAGCCCGAAATCTGAGAGCGTCCAGGTCTTTAGCCAGCACAAATAACGATTCGGCTTTTGAAAAATTATTTTTTTCCAATTCCTTTTTTGCATTTTCATAAATTTCGATGGCAGTTTTATTTCCACGATATTTTATTGACGCAAAAGGTTTTTGGTCCTTCAAATTACATACAAGCTTTCCTAATATTACAGGTGTTCCTTTTTCTTTGGCTAATTGTAAAATTTCATCTAAATTATTTCTGAACTGTTCCACGCCTTTAAAATACTCTTCTGAATCGATCGGGATTAACTTATTTTCTGCAATTTCCGACATAAGAGTGCCACGCGACTTTCTATCATCTGAAGAAAATAAGGATAGTATTGAATTGACTGCATCTCTCAACAATTGTGTTGTTTTGAATTTATTTAGAAATAGCATCAACTTAACCAGATTCCGAGATGTACCGAACGACTCAACGGAACCAACGCCCAGAGCACCGTAGTATTCATTATGTCCAGCATAGATCAATATTAAGTCCGGTTTTTGTTCCAATACTCCTGGTAATAAATCCAGAATCGTATATGAATTGACTGCTGTCATACTGATATTGACAATTTCAATTTTCGCCTGAGGATATACAAGCTCCAATCTTTTGCGAATATAACGTGAAAAAGCTCCCATCGGATTAAAGGGGTAACCCTGGGCACTGCTTCCGCCCAGCACAAACACTCTAAACGCATCTGGCTTTTTATGGAGGTCAAACATATCTTCAATTGTATTCGGAACAAAATTGCCACTCGGGAAATATCTTCTGCCAATTTCTGGATTAATTATAAGCTTGTCGTTGCCGGCATCGACCCATTGTTCCAGATTATATCCGTAATCAAAGGCTCTGAGTGATAATTCTAATAGAACTAAAAATATAATCGGAATAGCTACAAGGATTACGTAAAACCATTTAGGATACTTATGTGATGATGAATTTAATATTTCTTTGATTTCTTTTATGGAAAGATTATACTTTTTAGATAGCTGTTCGGGAGTAAAATTTTTACTATCCGCTAATACCTTCTTTTGAATGTATTTTTTATTGTCCAAATTATTCACAGATTATTATTCTACAATCTAACGGATTTTTTTACAATAAAACAGTTCATCACTTAAATCTGAATAAATTTTTTCAGTAGAAAAAAGATTAAATGAGTTATGAAATGCCGTCGATTAATTTTTTCAATACCTTTTCGTTAACCACAGGATTGTATTTTTTCATTAAATATTTTTCAACCTCTTGTTTAATCTCATTTCTGTGATAATTTTTATAGTCTTCAATGACTGAACCTTTGGCTTCTTCAAAAGTTAATTGCTTTTCTGGTCTGATTTTATAGCACTTAATAAGGGCATACTTTTTTTGATTTTCTTCTGTAAATTCAATTGGTTTTGTAACTTCCAGTTCATTTAATGTGAATGCTACCTTTCCAAATAAAGGTTTTTCTTCTTTTTGTAAAGACCTAATTTCTCCGTTACGTTCTTTAATATACGTCTTTACCAGATAGGCACTTTTAACTTTTTCAAATGGAATTCCGTCATTAATTTTTTTATAAGCCTCTTCAGCTTCTTCTTTTGAAGTAAAGACCATAACTAAAATATTTCTTTTTTCAAGCTGGTAATATAAATCGTTCTGGTGCTTTAAGTAGAAATCGTAAATAGCCCCATCCGTAGCCGGCGGGATTTTCGATTCAATTACTGCCTGATTGTATAGATAAACTATTTGATTCTTTAATACAATATCGTCTGTAAATGCATTGAAAATTTTTTCTTTTAGGTTCAGGCGCTCAGCTTTCTTTACAATCATATCTGTTCTCACAGCTTCAAGCAGAAAATTCTTCAATATTTCAATTGTAATATTTCCATTATTGTTAAGAATCAGAATGTTGTCTAACAGATAAACAAACTTTTTGTAATCAACCGAAAGATCGTCATACTTTAAAATGATTTTGTTATTCCCTTTTTTAATTTCTTCTGAGATTACTTGTGAATATTTGTCTTTATAAAAATCAGGTGTATTTGACCAGGAAGCAATTTGTTCTAAGGCAGTAGTATCCCAGCATACTTTATTTTCATCGATTAATTTCATTTTGTCATTTTCAAATTCCTCGTATGCAGGTGCGTAAGAAATATTTTTCAGGTACGTTGAAATTTCATTTTTAGCAACATCGTAAGGTTCTACAGTCACATGTTTTACTTCCGTAATTTCAACTATTTTAAGAGAACTAGGTGTATTTATTATTCGCACATCTCCTTCATTTAATTTAAATACGACATTTGCTACCGGATCAAGGAGTGCTTGTTTCCAATCGACTTGCTGAGTAATTGGATTGTTATTCGAGGAATATTTTTTAATTAGTTCGTTAAAATCTTTCCCGTTTTCGATTTCCAATTTTATCTGTATGGCTTTCTTCTCTAACGAATCGAGTTGCTGCTGTGCAATGTTCTCACTCTTTATTAGTTCTATTTGTCTATAAACGACTTTTCTACCTATCGTGTTATAAACATTTTTCACTGCTTCTTCAGTAGTGTATTTATTTAGGTACTGAGATTTGAAGTATTCTGTAACCAATCCTTCATTTACTATACGGCTTATACTTTTGATTAAATTAGTATCGTTTCCCAAACCTCTATCAAAAAAGTCCATCCTTTTTAACTGATTAATCAGCATATCATGTAGAGCATTACGATATACATCTTCTCTATTTTTATATTTTTTGTCATATAACCAATCGACTATATATTTATTTAGTTCAGAAATAGTAAAAGTATATTTATCGGCATATGTTACAACAATTGAGTCGTTTGAGGAAAATGTAAATGCTGATATGCTGCCACTGAGTAAAATTGCCCCCACTGCTAAAAGAAATAAGTATCTAAAATAACGCATAAATTTTCTCCTGTTCGGGAATCGATATGACGACTTTCAAAAACGCTGACTAATTATTTGATAATGTGAATTTAATAAAAATAAAACCCCGATAAAAATTATCGGGGTTTTACGATTAGAAAGTTATTATTATTTGATCAACATCATTTTCTTGGACAGTTTATAATTATCAGTCTGTAAGGTGTAGATATACAAGCCGCTGGCAAGATTGGAAGCATCAAATGTAACTTCGTATTTCTGTGCAGTTTTGTAACCTTCAACCAGAGTTGCTACTTCCTGTCCCAGAGCATTATATACCTTAAGAGTAACATTACTCGGCTCTGGTAAAGTAAAGGTAATAACCGTAGTCGGGTTGAATGGATTTGGATAATTTTGAGATAATTCGAATTGAGTCGGCATACCACCTAATTCTTTGACTGAAGTTACAGTATGACCTTCTGCCAATGCAGTAACAAGGTCAGAATAGTATTTGGAATGATTTGCAATGAAATTGGCTTTTGCATCTGGGAACCAGTTCAAATCACCAAGAGGTAATCCATCGGTACCGCCAACTTTTAGATCTGCATCACTGTAAGAAAGGTCGATAGGAATTGGCCAATCGGAATAAATGAAGTTTTCTGTTCCAGTACTGTTTACTCTCCAGAAAGGCATTACTGCTGTGCTTGTAGTATCAATAGTTGCAAGACTGAATTCTTTAAGAACATCTACCTGGTCAGTTAATAGGTCTGCGGGATTTGTAAAGTTTGGTAATTTTTCGTACCACTTACCTTCTGTTAAATATGGATAATTTGTATTATCGTCGAAAAGTGCCTTTGTACGGGCGTTCATTTTCATAGCCTGATTCATCCATGTGGTAAATCCATTAACAGCCATACTATTTGCTTCCGTTGCCAGATTTGCAACTCTAGGATCCCAGTAAACCAGGTTAGCTTCAACCAGCCACTTTCTAGGGACTTGCTCCATACTCTCTGGTAGAACAGCAACGTCGATAATGCCCTGTGGTTGACCGTCATAAGCTTGTTCCGATAGATCTTCTGTCATATTGGGTCTGAAAGGTTGTACGTTACTATTAACAAAAATGTTATTGGCAACGATAGCGTTACTTTGAACACCCTGAGTTTCAAAAATTACGTTCGAACAATTGATGAAAGTATTATGATTTACGTAGATAAATTTAATAGGATAATTTCTGAATTTATAAATATAACCTTGAGCCATAACGTGAGTATTGTTTTCGACGTAGATAGTATCCGTATTATTATCTACGTTATCGTATACACCTCCATTACGACGGCATGCACGCCCACTCATATTGACAAAATAGTTGTCTTTGAAATATAGCCTCGTACCCGAATTAGCATTAGACTGAACAAAAACCCACCAGTTATGCTCCATCATGTTATTTTGAAAAACAACTTTACGGTCTGAAGCACCAGAGTTAAAAAATGCCCAGCCATAGGTTCCATCTGGAGCACCGCAAATAATACTCGTATTTTTTACAGTTAAATCATGACTCCATGTTATACCGCCTGGACTGGAGCCACCCTCGTCGGAATATCCGGATATAATCGGCGGTGCAGCTTGTCTTTGAACCAGAATGTCATCATCTTCTCCAACAATTACCGTTGGCCTGTCAGCAGGAGTTGTAAGAGTAGCAGATAGAGGATACCAGCCAGCCGTCTTGAGCATGTAAACTCTGCCTGCAGGAGCCTCGGTGTCTAAGGTTATAGCATTAGTAAGCGAGTTAGCCTCGTTTAAGTCGTAAAAGTCTTTGATAACAAGAGTATCGCCCCTTACTTCTTCGACATAATCCATAAGGCTTTGAGCAAAAGAAGAAGAATACGAGAGCAGCAATAGAGTTAAGAAATAGAAAAATAATTTCTTCATAGCATGCCTCCTAATAATTAGTTGTATGATTAAATAACTTCCCCATGGTATTCATTTTTTACACCAACATATAAGGCACATTAGAGTGTGTACCTTAAGTTAAGTTCGAATACCCTTGGTGAATATAACGTGGATGCTTCGTTATCAAAAATAGGACCGTCCACTGTCCTTCGGAATTTTCTATAATTTTTTATTGGATTATGGAATATATTAATACCACTCAAAGATATACTTAAGCCTTCGATAGGCAGTTGTTGCTTAATTGTGAAATCCCATTTGTAGATATTCCCCGTGAATTGGTCTTCTTCTGGTCTCTGGCCTACAGAAGTAATTACATTCCCCTGCATATTGAAAGAAATACGTCCGGAAAATCCTTTATAGTCAATACCGAGCGCAATATTCAATATATCGTCACCCTGATTAATCAAACGAGCGGTTCTTATTGTATCCGTAGTCACATAATTTTCTCTGAATTTTTTTCTGCCGGTAATTGGATCAATATATTCTTCGCGGATTACTTGATTAATTAGTTGTTGATAATCCATTTCAGACCATACTCTTGTATAGTTGATATTCAAAACGAGCGAATTAAACGGTTCCGGCAAATACCAGAAGTTTGTTTGCCAGTCAAACTCAAGACCTTTTATTTTTGCTGGATCAGGATTGTTAATATATGTATCAACTCTATCCGATCTTGCAGGAGGAGTAATTCCCTGAGATACCCAGAATAAAGAGTCAGGGAAACTAACACCATAATAAGAAAGATTTTGATAGTAGATATTAGTCTGGAAGAATACATCATGAATTTCTTTATAAAATCCTCCAACTGTAAACAAACCAATTTGGTTGTTATAAAATGACAAATAGAGGTCGTAATTTGTCGATACTGCAGGTTTTAAATAGGGATTTCCTGCACGACTTGTAAGACCGGGTGAGAAGTAAACATTTGGAAGTATTGCCCGGAAATCGGGTCGTGATATTGTTTTTGAATAAGCCAATCTTATATCAGCCCAATTAGTAAACTTGTAACGAATTTGAGCGTTGGGGAAAAAGTTGTTATCATTTCTGTCAACCGTATGGAGAGTATCAATAATTCTACCATTTCCGTCAACGGGATGCGTTACATAAAAATTAGTAGCATTATAGTTCATGTTGTAATACTCGTATCTGCCACCCAATATCATTGATAGTTTCGTTCCAAGATTTAAAGTGCCCATTAAATATCCTGCTGAGAAAATTTCAGCACCACTGAAATCATCCGAAACTGTCCCATCTTTATGAACAGCTTGCCCCCACCCTGAACGTGCTCTTGTATAGAAGTCGTCAAGCATTCCGATGTTAAATGCATAGTTATAGGGGTGATCGCCATTCAAGAAATATTTCCCTCTTGAGTAATCTTTATTCTGAACATCGGTAAAGAGAAGTTGATTTTGGTTACTGAGTGTTTTACCCGGAATGAAATCTCTTACATTAGCATAGAAATCTTCATCGCCTGTTCGTTTGTACCAGCGATTCAGGTCATTTGAACGTGTGGTTCTGTTGAATTTACCGCCGACCTTAAAAGTTGCTGAAAATTCGGATGTAAATGAAACAGGAATAGTAACATCGAGTTGAGTATTGTATATATGTTGTTTGAAAGCCACCTCACGAATTACTGCCCAATCAGATATATCGGCTCCCTGATAGTCAGCAGGGTCAATCTCAATATTTAATATTTCGGCAGGTGTGATAGTATTTCTTAAATTAGAATATGAAATTTTATTACCATTTTCATCATAGCCAAATGGGGCACCAGCAGCATTTGCAAAATTAGTATTATCTCCAGGATCGCCATATCTTATATCGGTGTTGCGATCACTAAATGAATGAGAAAGCGTAAATTCTCCTTTTATATCGCCGAAATTATATTCTAACTGAAGCGCATTGGCTAACAATGTCCTCTTGTATTTGTCTCTGTTAAGTGAATAGATAACTCTATTGTTTTGCAAGTCTAGTTGAGTATTGTGAGTTGCATTGTCGTTCAATCCCCTCGAAATAGTATTTTGAAGCAATATTTTACCGGCGGGCAATTTATAATCGAGTATTATACTTCCACCGTATGTAGATGTTATATTTTGTTGATCTGAATATGTAAAATTATTCAGACGGTAAGGAGATTCTCCGTAAGGTAAAAATTCATATCTTTCATACCCTGAGGAGATCATATCTAAACCGTCGTCAAATCTGTCAGCGTTTCCTTGAATAAAGACCCCAAGTTTATCATCGAAGTATCTGTTGCTTACGCTTGCCCAAAATCTGTAATTACCATATGTCCTATCCTGGTGATTTAAACTTCCCTGAGAAAGCATGTCGAAATGAAAACCGGAAGGAGCTTCGCGTAGTCTTAAATTGACAACGCCACCAATAGCATTTGCGTCCATATCAGGCGTTACTACTTTAACTACTTCAATACCGGCAAGCATATTGGCGGAAATAAATCCAAGATTTGTGGCGCGTGTATTGACGTCGGTTGATGGCAGTTGAATACCATTAATTAATATAAGATTCTGTTTTGCCTGAACTCCTCTTATAACAACCTGGTCGCCATTCATCAACGATAGACCTGGCAGTCTGCTCAGCGCCGTTGCTGCATCAGCGTCGGGTAATTCGTGAATTTTTTCTGCTGAGACTACATTCTTGATTGTATTAGATGTCAATTGTTGGTTGATTGCAGCTTTTTGTCCCTGTGCTTGAGCTGTAATTATAATTTCCTGACCCTCAATTGCCTGCGTTGTAAGAGCAACATCGAGCTGCACTGTTCTGTTTGCCTGAACTTCAACAGTATATACTTTGGACACATATCCAATGTAACGGAACGATACTTTATATGTGCCCGGCTCAATTTGTGCAATTACATACTTACCTTCTAAATCAGTTGCCGACCCCAAACTTGTCCCGACCAATAGAACATTTGCTCCTACTAAAGGCTCGTTCGTAGTTGAGTCGATTACGGTTCCAATAATTCGACCCTTCCCTTGAGCTTGAGTCATATTTATTGAGGTTAATAAGAATAGGATAGTAAAAATAACTTTAGAAATTATCTTCATAACACTCCCCGCTTTATTAATTATTATTTTGAAAAATTACTACTCTATAAGAATTTCTATTTTTGTTATCTAGAATAACATTTCCCTCAATACCCTATTATAAGTGATTAACCGAAATTAAACCGTTTTTTAATTGTTACAATATTCATTGTACCGTTTCAATATTATGGAAATTCGTTCAAGATGTCAAGAAAATTTTATCATTAAAACAAAGAAATTACTTAACTGTTTAAGTAGAGCAAACCTTTTGTAATCGAATAACGGATGCTTTTTACAGATGTTCAAAAATCTTATTACTCAATGCCATGTCCTGTAAGTCATGTTGATTTGAATTTTACAGCTGCAATGATTATCGAAAGAAAAAAATTTTTTTCTGAATATCTGGAAAGGATTGAATTTCAAGTCTTAAGTTTGCTCTTAAATTCTAGACATTTTTCTCGGGTTAGCTTAAGAATTAAGATGGTTAACAGTGCTGTACTGCAATCCATATTGATAGTATTACAATTTTCTACCTTTTTATTGAACAACTAAATTAGTTACAGCATTATATTACAACAGATTGCTAATATACCTGGTTGCGAAAGTAACTTTTATCTATTTTAATTTTGGATTTTGCGTTTTGATTCCGTTTTGCTAAGCTCAACTAAATCAAATGATAAGCTTTCAATATGTTTATTTCGTTTTATGTAACTAATTCTTCACATTACGATATAATAACTTGAATCAACCAATGATTTACTAAACTCCTGCTAAAACAACCTCGCAAATTAAATTTACGAATGATATTCGAGACTAATAAAATAAATAGTATCGAATATCCCTTCATAATTAATTATCTGCTTATTGAAAGCGGTAAAGAATATAAAAAATTACTTTCAAACTGTGAGAAATCAGGCTTCTTAATCTTTACTAAAGGATGTAAGTATTAACCCTTACGTTTTTCAGTTCCGATCGAATTAGAATCCCAAACCTTTTAACCTGCTGTGCTGACGGCCTCTAATTCTGTTCTATCTGAGAAACAATCCCCTTAGATTCAAATTGCCCGCCTTTAATTTTGTTAATAAATTTTCTGGCAGAGTTCCTTTTCCCGAAAACGGTATATAAATTTATGTCTTCATCTATAAATTTTTGACAATAACGCCATACCAGAATAAAAAATCTTTTCACCTTGTATTAGTATTGAGCACTGATGCAAAAATAATTTTATAAATTTACTCTAATTTTGTCTTATTGAATCGGTTTAGCTATATTTGATATCAACTATTTTATTCAAAAATTTATTGAAAATTCACAATTAATTCGGATTACATCTAATGGAATATATAAATACACTTTTTAGTATCGAAGGAAAAGTAATTTTAGTAACTGGAGGCAGCGGTATAATTGCGACTGCAATTACAGAAGGTCTCCTTAAATGCGGCGCAAATGTAATACTTATCAGCAGAAACGAAGAAAAACTAAAACAAATCTGTAATTCATTTAAAGAACTCGGAAAGATCGATTATATTAAATGTGACGTATTGAAAGAAGTTGACGTTGAAAATGCAAAAGAACAAGTACTCAAAAAATACGGTAAGATCGACGTCCTGATAAATGGAGCCGGTGGCAATCTTCCCGAAGCTACATTAAAGCCCGAAGAAAATATTTTCGACCTCAGTTTTGAAAATTTTAAAAAGGCTGTCGACTTAAATTTACACGGCACAGTATTGCCAACGTTAAAATTTGGACTGCCAATGGCAAGGAATGGCAGCGGTTCAATTATTAATATTTCTTCGATGGCAAGTTTAAGAGCAATTACGAGAGTTGCTGGATATTCTGCTGCCAAAGCAGCTGTGGATAATTTTACACGATGGATGGCAATGGAACTTGCTTTGAAATTTGGTGACGGCTTGAGAGTAAATGCAATTGCGCCAGGATTTTTAATTACAAATCAGAATCGTACTTTACTTACAAACATAGATGGTTCCCTCACCGATAGAGGGAAATCAATTATTAAAATGACGCCGTTCAAAAGATTCGGTCACCCTGCAGAATTAGTCGGAACTGTAATCTGGCTGGCTTCCGATGCCTCTAAATTTGTTACAGGCACTGTAATTCCAGTTGACGGCGGATTTAGTATTTTCAGTGGAGTATAAATGATGGACTTTAAAGATAAAATCGGATTTATCTATTCGTGGCGGTGGTTCGGGCCTAACGACCCACTTACTTTTGATGACATTAAAATTGCAGGAGCTACTGGAATTGTTACAGCACTACACCATATTCCCACTGGCGAAGTCTGGCCACAGGAAGAAATATTAAAAAGAAAAAATGAAATTGAAAAACCAGGGCTGAGCTGGGAAGTTGTAGAAAGTCTGCCAGTACACGAAAACATTAAAAAGAAGAAAAAAAATTACAGGCAATTGATTGAGAACTATAAAACTTCCCTGATTAATCTCTCCAGGTGTGGCATTAAAAGAGTTTGTTATAATTTTATGCCTGTACTCGATTGGTCGCGTACAAATCTAAAAATACATACTGAGGACGGAGCAATCGTCTCGGGATTCGAATCTCACGTTTTTGCGGCATTCGATCTTTTCATTTTAAAGAGAAAAGGTGCTGAAAAAGATTACTCTGAAGATATTATCAAAAAAGCTGAAGAGTATTTTGCTAGTATCGATGACAACGAAAAGCAACGACTCGTTGACACAATTTTGCTCGGCTTGCCCGGTTCTCTTGAAGCCTATACACTTGACGAGTTCCAAAAAGCACTAGATGACTACAAAGAAATTAATGACATTACCCTCCTTGAAAATTTAAAAGACTTTTTGAAAGAAATAATACCAGTCGCTGAAGAAAATGGGATACTGATGGCAATTCACCCGGATGATCCTCCGCGTCCTTTGCTGGGATTGCCTCGAGTAGTAAGCACATGCGACCATCTTCTCGAAATAATAAACAGTGTAGATTCCACTTCTAACGGGATCACTCTCTGTACAGGTTCACTCGGATCGGGAGTTCAAAATAACGTAACAGAAATAACAGCTAAATTAGCTCACCGTGTTAATTTTGTTCACCTTAGAAATGTAATTATCGACGCTGATGGAAATTTTCGAGAGAACAATCATCTGGAAGGGTCGGTGGACATGTATAACGTAGTAAAAATTCTTTTGCTTGAACAAAAACGAAGAATGGAAAATGGAATAGAAAATTACCGTATGCCCATGAGACCCGACCATGGAAAAACGACAGATTTTGACAGAGAAATTGAAAAACTTCGGAATAAAAAATTTTATCCAGGTTACTCCTTTATCGGAAGATTAAAAGGTTTGTCTGAATTGCAAGGTTTAGAAATCGGAATAAAATATTCGTTATGAAAAGTTGCTGTCCCTTCTTGCAAGAAGGGACAGCGCAAAAAGTTAATCAGCCATAAGGCAGGCAATTGCAACAGTATTCACAATATCATCCACTTTACATCCTCTCGATAAATCAAAGAATGGTCTTTTTACTCCCTGATTAATTGGACCAACAGCCTCAGCACCTCCTAATCTTTGAGCAATTTTATAGCCAATATTGCCTGCATTTAAATCGGGGAAAACCAGTACATTAGCACGGCCTGCAACTTCACTGCCAGGCGCTTTTTTCTTACCAACTGATTCAACAATTGCTGCATCGAATTGGAGCTCGCCGTCAACTTTCAAATCGGGTCTTTTTTGCCGTACAAGTTGCGTTGCAGTTCTCACTTTATCTACAAGTGGATGTTCAGCGCTGCCTTTTGTTGAAAACGAAAGCATGGCAATATACGGTTCTTCGCCAGTTAATTTTCTATGATTCTCTGCAGTCGAAATGGCAATATCTGCCAGTTGATTTGGGTCGGGATCGGGATTAACTGCGCAATCTGCGAAACTATAAACTTTATCGGGATAAGCCATCAAAAAGAAACTCGATAAAATTGAAATCCCTTCTTTCAAACCGACACAAAAGATTGCAGCACGTGTAACATCTGCAGTTGTAGCAACAGAACCTGCTACACTTCCGTGAGCCATCCCCTCTCTGACCATCATCCCTGCAAAGAAGATATCTCTTTTGACAGTCTCACGAGCTTCTTCAATTGTTATCCCCTTATGTTTTCTCAAATTATAAAATATATTAGCAAAATCACTTAACTTATCTGACCTCTCCGGGTCGATAATTCTTATGCCGGTTAAATCTATTTTTAATTCCAACGCCTGTGTACGTATCTTCTCCTCGTTTCCGAGCGTTATAACTGAGGCAATGCCTTCCTTTGTAATTATCTCAGCCGCTCTTAGTACTCTCTCGTCGTGTGATTCCGGCAATATTATGGTTCGCTTCTTTTGAGAAGCTTTTTCTCTCAGGTTTTTCAATAATGCAATTTCAGACATTTTTTCTCCTAATTTTTTTAAATTTTTATCTGTAAATATAATTAAAATGGACAATTTAGTTTGAATAATTCCTCTTTTTAACGATATTTTGGGAAAGATAATTCGTTTTTGAAATTATAAATGGAAAACAAACATACATACTCTCTAACTACTTTATTTACCTGGATTCTTACCATATCGATTGCAGCATTTATTCTCTATACTTTTGCAGAAATCTGGATTATGCTAATTATCGCACTATTGCTCTCGATGATATTTAAACCGATTGTGGATTTTATCGAAGCTCAAGGAATTAAAAGGACATATTCCGTGTTGATTGTTTTTGTATCGACAGGCGTAATTAGCATATTTGGAATTTCAATAATACTTCCCAAAATTGTTCACCAGATGAAACAAGTAATTAACCTAATGACTCCAGAAAATCTGGATAATACATTAGGACAAGTTGAAAAAGTAATACATAGCACTCTCCCCTTCCTCAGACCGATTAATCTGTCCGAAAAAATAAGTGCCGATTTGCAAGGAATGTTTAATGTATGGATCAGTGATCTTACTAATATCGTCGAAAGTTTATTTGCTGTAATAGCAATTTTAATAATTGTACCGTTTGTTACTTACTTTTTATTGAAGGATAGTACACTGTTACTAAAAGGCATAATAAATATAATGCCGAATAAATATTTCGAAGTATCATACTGGGTAATAAGAAAAATATCGCTTCAGCTCAGCAAATATGTAAGAAGCTGGATATTCGATGCCATGATTGTAGGGATTATGAGTGGTCTGGGCCTGGCAATACTCGGAATCAACAATTCAGCTTCAATTGGGTTTGTAGCAGGCGTAGGACATCTTATACCATATTTCGGTCCGATTATTGGTGGACTGCCGGCAATATTAATATCAGTAGTACAATTTGGAGATTTTTCGATGCTACCTAAAATAATATTAATGTTCCTGGCAGTCTATGCATTGGACAACGGCTTTATTCAGCCAAACTTATTTTCCAAGAGTACGGACATCCATCCGCTGGGAATAATTATATTAATCTTAATAGGCAGCAAGTTGCTCGGAATAATTGGGATGCTGCTTGCGGTGCCCACCGCCACGGTAATCAAAACCGCGGCAAAAGAATTTTATTACGGTTATAAGAATTATAAAGTTATCAGAATGTAACAACCGAAATCTTCTAAGATAAGGAATATCATGAAAATTCAATTTATTGGTGCAGCTCAAACCGTAACCGGTTCAATGCATTATATCGAAGCATGCGGCAAAAGATTTCTAATTGATTGTGGACTTTATCAAGGTAAAAGGAAACTGGCATTTGAACTCAACCGCACTTTTGATTTTTTCAATCCGGCAGAAATCGATTTTGTAATACTAACTCACGCTCATATCGACCATTCAGGCAATTTACCTACACTGGTAAAAAAAGGATTTAACGGCAAAATCTTTTCCACATTTGCCACTCGTGATCTGGCGTCAATCATGCTTTTGGACAGCGCTCATATACAAGAGAAAGATGTCGAATACGTAAATAAAAAAAGAAAGAAACGGGGACAAAATTTATTCGAACCTTTATATACTCAAACCGACGCCCGACAAACGCTCGAATTGTTCGTCGGAATAAATTATCATCGTGAATTTGAGATTGTGCCAGGAATCAAGTTGACTTTTTTCGACGCAGGACATATTCTCGGCTCAGCATCGCTTTTCCTTACAATTAATGAAAACGGGACATTAAAACAGATTGGCTTTTCGGGTGATCTCGGCCGTCCAAATTTACCTATATTAAGAGACCCGGAAAAAATTCCCGATGTTGACTATTACATTTGTGAATCGACTTATGGTAACAAAACGCACGACAATCCAGAACATACTGAAGAAAAATTAGCTGAAGTTATTAAATTAGCCTGGGAAAGGAAATCAAAAATAATAGTACCGGCCTTTAGTGTCGGCAGAACCCAAGAACTTGTTTATGCTATTCATCGAATATTCGAGAATAAAATGGCACCTGAAATACGAATATATGTAGACAGTCCATTGTCGGTTAACGCGACAGAAATTTTCAGGCTTCATCCCGAATGTTTCGATTTTGAGATCAGCCAATTTTTAATCGATCACAAAGACCCTTTCGGATTCGATAAATTGACTTATATTAAGGATGTTGAGGATTCAAAAAAGCTCAATACGACTTCTGGTCCATGCATGATAATCTCGAGCTCCGGTATGTGCGAATCCGGAAGAATCTTGCACCACTTAGCAAATAACATCGAGAACCCGGACAATATAATTTTAATCGTCGGTTATACTGCAGAAAATACACTTGGCCGAAAAATTGCCGAAAAACAATCGCCCGTTAATATTTTCGGCGATGAATACCAGCTCAACGCCGAAGTAATAGTCATGGATTCATTTAGCGCCCACGCCGATACAAACGAACTGTTTAATTACGTATCGCGTTTTGATAAAAGTCGACTTCGAAATATATTTCTGGTACACGGTGAACTGGAACAACAAATACCGTTTAAATCAAAGCTGCTTAATGCAGGATTCAAATCCGTAATTGTTCCCGAAAGGGGATATAGTGAGGAGTTGTAAAAACATATTATTTTCAATTACAATTTTGTTGACTGTAGCTTGCCGAGAGAACGAACCTACACAGCCTGGCGGAGAATCTATACCACCTCTTCCTCCGATAAAGTTTGGAGTCTATTCAGCTTTCGATGGTCTGGTTGGTTTATCCTGGAGTAAAAATAATGAGCCCGATATTGATGGCTACCTGGTATTCCGCAGCATTAACGATACATCTAACTTTATCAATATAGCTTTTACTTCAAACAATTATTATATCGATAGGAATCTCGATTACGACTCAACATATTTTTATCGTATTGCTGCAAAGGATATTTACGGCAACATTAGCAACTTCAGCAATACAGTGTCAGCTCGCCCCTTGAATATATTCCCTCCTTACAATCCAGTTTACTTATTTGTTTATGGCTACAACCGCGCTGGGAAACCAGAAATCGAAGTTTCGTGGTCACCTGCTTACGACAGCGACATCAGTCATTACGAGATCTTTAGAGACACCGTGGACAATTTTTCAATTAACAATCATTCACCCATTAAAGCTTCTTCAAATAATTATTTTCTTGATACTAATAGCATTGAACTTTTGAAAAAATATTATTACAAAATTGTAAGCGTTGACAAAGGAGGACTCAAAAGCAACGGTACCGACGCTGTTTCAGATTACGTACTCAATGCTCCTATTCTTCTTTATCCCGAAGATAATTCAACTGTTATTTGGCTGGATAAATTTGTATTTAAAGCTGCTTCTGCCCCAGCTTCATACGATTTGATTATACAGACGAGCGAGAACGGGGGAATGATAAATAGCATTTCTCTTTTCGATGTCAAACCCGATACAATTTATACTGTAAAAGCTGATAAAATATATCTTAAACCTTATATTAAGTACTACTGGAAAATAATTAGTTACACGAAAGATAAAAGACCAAATTCAATCAGTAAAACATTTTCATTTTTTTATAATCCCGTGCAAAATTGACTTGTTAACAAAACTCAAAATATTATCCGTAATCATTTATATATCATTGATAATGTGGACGACCCATACTTTAGCCGATGCCCAAGTTTTGAAGGACAGTTCTTTTTATTCCATAAATTCTTTATCCGAAAAATTGCTTAGAAACTCAGTCGACAAACAGCTAAACACACACATATTCAACACACGGCTAAGTTACAATTATATCCTTTCCGACCTTTTTGTTGGGCTCGAAGAAAATTTTAATTCGACAGTTGTTAAGTCTGCCGATAAGAACATAAAAGACGAGCAATACTTTAGACTTTTGTTGCGATACAAATTTAATAATTACTTCAGAACTGGAATACTTTTTTATAATAATCTTTACAAAGACAATCGCCCGCTATCTATCAACAAAACATACGTTACGCAAGCTACTTTTTTTGCGGGGTTTCAGCCTTGGGAAAAATTTGAAATGACGGCTTTCGGAGGTAAATCGTCAAACAATCAAATAGATGAAACAGACAACGGATTAGTCTATGGCGCCGAAATTAACCTAGCTCCAACTAATATCGATGAATTTATCTTCTCGTCGTTTATGAAATTTCAGAACGAAGATATTTCGCCGAGGAAAAATTCCTTTCGGTATGTAAAATTCGAATTGAATAACGAACTTGAAAATTTGAGAAATTTTATTTCATTCAATTATTCCGTACAAAAACGCGATTTTTATTTTAAAGCCGACAGTATTACTTCTTACGAATTCGGAATTAACAACAACATACAATCACGAGATGAAGCTAACTATCAAATTATCGACAGGCTTACATTTGGTCAATCAAATTCACCTCTGAAAATGGGATTGCTTGGAAAGCTTTACTGGAAACAGGTGAAAAGAGTTACCAGGTATGTTAGTATCATTAACACAACAAGCAGCTCATTCGATTCTGAAATTCAGGAAATGAATCTGGAACTTGGTTCAAATGTAGACTATACAACTGACAAACTGAAAGTACTATTTAAATTTACTTATTCAGAGCGAGACGAGAATCACAAGCCCCGTGAAATTGAAGGATTAAGTCAGATTATTTTCAATCAAAGAGCCAATACAGAAGCACTAAAAAATAACTTTTCGAAAATTGCTCACATTTCACTTTCTTCATTATACAAAATCACGAGTAATGATTTATTAACTTTTAATTTATACCACAGGAAACTGCAGTACGACACACCGAGTGCCGAAAACTATGACGATAGAGACGAGCTTCTAAGCACCGCCACATTAACCTATCTGAAAAAACTCAGTCGGATTTTTGCGGCATTCATTAATCTGGAAGGTACGTTCAATAAAACTGTCTATATTTTTTCCCAGAGAAGTTCAAATAATAATGTACAGAGAATACTCAAATTAGGCACAGGTGGGATAATTGAATCGAACAAATTTCGTTCTGTAAATACCGCCGAAGTTTCTGCCAACTATACCGTATTCGATTATGAAAAACTAAATCCGAACTACAAAAGTTTTTCATATCGCCATCTTTTGCTCAAAGACTCTACATTAGCAGCTGTTTTCAACAATATAAATTTTTTTGTAACAACCTATATTAAATTTTCGGAACAAGGGGATTTCAACTGGGATAATTTTTCAGCAAGTCCTATAAGATTTTTATCCGAATTTTATGCGGAGCCCAAATTAATTTTTGACATCGAAGGTTTGAAAGTTGGGTTCGGCATACGATATTTTTTGCTGGATGCATATAATTATGCTAGTGGTCTTGAAAAGAAACTTGCATCCACATATAAAAGTATTGGTCCCATTGCCTCGGCGCGTTATATAATCAACAACAAGATAGATTTCACATTCGACGGAATCTATGAATTCATATCATCATCAAACAATAACAGAAATGTGATTAATTTCAGTATGAATTTAAATTATCGATTATAATTTGCACCAGTAAAGATTGTGTTTTATTTTTATAGAGTCTTTTATGGAGCATCTAATTTGACAGAGAAAATATGTTATAAAGAAATTCCGAGCGACAGAAGTTTGCTGCCTGCATTGGACGAATTTATTATCGGCGTAGCGAAAGACGCTGGACTGTCAGAAGACAAATTTAACAATCTGTCGTTATCTTTTTCAGAAGCTGTTTCAAACAGTATTATCCATGGTAATAAAAACGATCCCGATAAAAGGATTAGGATTACAGTCAAGGTAGACGATTCAAAGATGATTATAATTATTAAAGATCAGGGGAAAGGGTTTAACCTCGATTCAATTCCGGATCCAACGAAGCCGGAGAATCTACTTAAAGAAAGCGGGCGAGGAATTCATATCATCAAATCTTTCGTAGACGAATTGAGATATAATTTTACCAGCGAAGGAACTGAAACCATTCTTGTGCTGAACTTAAAATAAATATTTTACTTATAAGGCATATTTCCTATATTGTATCCACAAATCCAATTAAAATAAGGAGCAGCCATGCCTAGAAAAAAAATTGCACTTATTGGAGGGGGACAAATTGGCGGCGTTCTCACTCAATTAATAGCATTAAAAGAATTAGGGGATGTTGTTTTATATGATATTGTCGAAGACCTTCCGCAGGGGAAAACACTGGACATAGCAGAAGCCTCGCGAGTTGACCAGTTCGATCTATCAATCAAAGGCACGAATGATTATAAAGATATTTCTGGCTCAGACCTCGTTATTATTACGGCTGGACTACCAAGGAAACCCGGCATGAGCCGTGACGACCTGTTAACTACCAATGCTAAAATAATGAAAACAGTCGCCGAGAATGTTAAAAATTACGCACCTGATTCAGTTGTTATAGTCATTTCTAACCCTCTCGATGCAATGGTAACGTTATTCCAAAAAGTTAGCGGTTTCCCAACCCACAGAGTTATGGGACAAGCAGGAGTACTCGATTCTTCCCGATTTGCATCATTCATAGCCTGGGAATTGGGAGTATCGGTTAAGGACGTAAATGCTATGGTTCTAGGCGGACATGGGGATACAATGGTTCCGCTGGTACGATACGCAAATGTAAATGGTATTCCAGTTATGGAAATGCTGGAACGAAAGTACAATGATGCCAACAAGGCAAAAGAAGTTATGGATGCAATAGTTCAGAGAACACGTATGGCAGGTGGCGAAGTTGTAAAACTGCTTAAAACAGGTTCTGCATTCTACTCTCCTGCAGCTTCGGCAACTGCAATGGCAAAAGCTATTTTGCATGATGAAAAAAGATTGCTACCTACCTGCGCATATCTCAATGGCGAATTCGGTGTTAAAGGATTTTATGTGGGCGTTCCCGCAATTTTAGGCGAAAAAGGCGTTGAAAAGGTTGTTGAACTCACACTGAATGATGAAGAACAAGCAATGTTTAATAATTCTGTCGACGCTGTTAAAAAATTAGTAGATGATATGATCATACTTGGCTTTTAACAAAAAACCCTCCTTTAAGGAGGGTTTTTTTATGAAAGAGTTTCGTAGACGCTTACGTACTTTCTGTTGTTTTTCTTGCGTTCAAACTTAACATAACCGTCAATTGTAGCAAAAAGAGAATGATCGCCAGCTAACTTAACATTTTTCCCCGGATGAAAATTTGTACCCTTCTGACGAACTAAAATTGAACCAGCTGTTACTCTTTCGCCGCCAAAAGCTTTCACTCCTAAATATTGCGGATTACTGTCGCGACCGTTTCTCGATGATCCCTGTCCTTTTTTATGAGCCATTTATTCCTCCTTCTATGCTATCTTTGTAATTTCAATTCTTGTTAATTGCTGACGATGCCCGTTTTTCTTTTCGTACGATTTTCTTCTTTTCTTTTTGAAGACTATCACTTTCTCATCCTTTACGTGCTCTAATACTTTAGCATGCACCTTAACGCCTTCCACTTTTGGAGCGCCGACTTTAATATTTTTATCGTCGTTATACAAAAGAACCGTATCGAAAACAACTTCGGATTCTGGCTCTTTATCTAATTTCGGAACATAAATTTTTTTGTTCTCCGTTACGATAAACTGTTGCCCAGCGATCTCTACAACAGCAAACATTATTCCTCCAAATTATCATTTTTTTGAAACGCTAATATACTTAAAACTTTTTATAGTTGTCAACTCTTAACACAACAGGAAATTTTATTTTCTAAAATTAAAATAAGGAAAAAATCTTTGTATAGCTCAAAATACTTTCGGGGCGGTATATTATTTACAATCGAGTATGCAATTTTATTACATAAATTTTCACAAATCGAATAATAAAAAAATTCAAATTTGCGAGGCAGAATACACTAATAAAAACAATAAGAATCGATGAAATAATTCTACTTTTGTATCTTCAAGGTAAAGCATGATGTATTTCTTTAATTCAATACTGTAAATTGGAAATGCAATTAAATATCTGACGCAGTTTTCCGCAAAATTGAATATTTACTTTTATCGTTTTATATTTGTTGCACTTTTTTTAATTTTTGTATGAAATTGCGTTACTTTTTAATGTGTCGGCATGTTCTTTAGACATGTAATCTTGTGATTATCTCATTATTTAAATGAGCAGCACAGACTATAGACTAAAATAAGAATCTGGTAAAATAAATTCTTAGAAATCATGTTTTTTGTTAATTATTTGCACCCGTAGCTTAATTGGATAGAGCATCTGACTACGGATCAGAAGGTTGGAGGTTCGAGTCCTCCCGGGTGTACGAAAAAAGCAGACTTACACTTAAGGTCTGTTTTTTTATTTTAAGAGAAAGATTTTAGGTCATTGAACTGATACTTTTCGGAATTAATTACATCTTATCGATATTTCGTTTGAGTAAATATGAACAACGATAGACATATTTATACAATATTCGGTGCATCGGGCGATCTCACAAAACGCAAATTAATACCTGCGCTCTACTCGCTTTATTTACAGAACCTCTTGCCAGATAAATATATAATACTCGGTGCAGCTCGTAGTCGTCTTACTGACGACGATTTCAGAAATATTATGAGGGAATCGATCCAGAACTCAGAAGAAATAGAGGACAAATCATTAATCGATGATTTCCTAGTACATTTATTTTATATTAATTTAGATTACAATAACTATCAGGATTATATACGACTAAAAAGATACATAGAAGAACTACGTACAAGATACGAGATACCGGGGAATTCTATTTTCTATTTATCAACTCCACCATCGTTATACAGAATTATTCCAGTCAATTTGGCTGCCGCAGGACTAAATACTACAGATGACGGCTGGAAAAGATTGATCATAGAAAAACCATTTGGTTTCGACCTGGCATCTTCAATAGAATTAAAAGATATCTTGCTTAAGGATTGGAAAGAAGAACAAATATTCCGCATTGATCACTACCTTGGGAAAGAAACCGTTCAAAATGTACTTGTTACTCGCTTTTCTAATGGAATATTCGAACCTCTCTGGAACAGAAACTACATCCACCATATTGAAGTTACTGCTGCAGAAAATATCGGAATTGAAAATAGAGGCGGTTATTACGATACAATTGGTGCATTGAGAGACATGATTCAAAATCATTTACTACAGTTAGTCGGTTTAATTGCTATGGAACCCCCCTCCTCACTTGAACCGCTTTCTATAAGAAATGAAATCCTGAAAGTGTTCCAATCTTTGCGGCCAATAAGGAAAGAAGATATAACAAAATTTACTGTTAGAGGACAATATGTAACTTCCGTTATTAATAATGAGGTTGTTAAAGGTTACAGGGAAGAAAATAATATAAAACCTGATTCAAAAACAGAGACATTTGCAGCAATAAAGTTTTTTATTGATAACTGGCGCTGGGGTGGCGTTCCTTTTTATATCAGAACAGGGAAAAGGCTTCCTACGCGCGTAACAGAGGTGGTAATTCATTTCAAGCCGACACCACATTTTCTGTTCAAACGAAATAATATCCAGGAAGCTTGCAATAAATTAATATTGAGAATCCAGCCGGATGAAGGTATGCTACTCGAAATTGGGATCAAAACTTCCGGGGCCGGTTTCGAAGTACAAAATATCGATCTCGACTTCAGGTACTCTGAGCTGGCGCATCAGCGAATTCCGACTGCCTACGAAAGACTACTTTATGATACGATCAGAGGTGATAATACACTCTTTGCACGTACTGAAGAAGTAATTGAAGCGTGGAAATTTCTCACTCCTATACTGGAAGAATGGTCAAATAATCCAGACGTACCGCTCTACGGTTACCCCGCCGGTACATGGGGACCAAAGGAAGCTGATAATCTATTCGAAGACGAAAATCAAACGTGGCATTTCCCGTGCCGCAATTTAACAAACAGCAATCTCTATTGTGAATTATAATGAAAAATGAAAAACTGATCATTTTCACTGACATTGATGAAATAGCCCGATTGGCCGTTGATTATATTAATAGTCAAACAAAGAATTTTCAGCCTCAAGCTTATTTTACCATTGCACTTGCGGGTGGAAATACTCCAAAAAGGTTGTTCAAAAAAATTGCTGAAGACTATAGTAAAAATATTGCATGGGAAAGGATAAAATTATTCTGGGGTGACGAAAGATGCGTACCGCCTGATAACGACGAAAGCAATTTTAAAATGACTTACGATAATTTATTAAAATATATCGATATCCCTCATGAAAATATTTTTAGAATAAAAGGCGAAAATGATCCAGCCAAAGAAGCTGCAAATTATTCACAATTATTAAAACAAAACTTACGCTTTAATAACGGACTTCCCTCTTTCGATTTAATGATGTTAGGTCTGGGCGAAGACGGACATACAGCTTCAATTTTTCCCGATCAGTTAAATTTGCTTAATGCCGAAGATTTCTGTGCTGTAGCCGTTCATCCTGTAAGCGGTCAAAAAAGAATTACGGTCACAGGTAAAATTATAAATAATGCATCAAAAATTATTATTCTCGCAACCGGCATAAAAAAGGCAAAAGTGCTTGGTGAACTACTTCATCATAAACCTGGAGCTGAAAAATATCCTGCATACTTTATAAATCCCACAAACGGAAAATTAAGATGGATTGTGGACAAAGAAGCTGCTAGTGAATTATAATCAACTAATCCTACGATTTAAATCACTAGTAATATAAAATTGCTCCTGAATTTATATTCATTCTGTTGAATTAGATTTTAATGCAGATATTTGTGTTGTAGATATATTTAACTGCCACACACTATAAAATTTCATTCATTTATAAATTGAGTAATAACCTGAAATAATGTTTCCTGCATTATTATATTTGTAAGAAATAATATTTGAGAAAATGATATTTCCGGAATTTGTATATAAGAATATGTTTTCTGCGCTACAGGAAGCAGAAAAAGCATTTGAGGAAAATGAAGTACCTATTGGGGCGGTTGTTGTTTATCAAAACAAAATTATTGGGCGGGGCTACAATCAGACCGAGCGTCTCAAAGATCCTACCGCCCATGCAGAAATGATTGCAATTACTTCTGCCGCCAACTATTTAGGCGATTGGCGTTTGAATGAATGCGACATTTATATCACTGCCGAACCGTGTATAATGTGTACAGGGGCTTTACTCCTCTCGAGAATTAAAACAATCTATTTTGGTACATACGAACCTAAATTTGGTGCTTGCGGTTCCCTCCACAATTTAATCGAAACAGGAAATTATAACCACAAACCGAAAGTTTACTCAGGAATTTACGAGAATGAATCGAGGGCACTTCTGGAAGAATTTTTTAGAAGGAAACGAAGTCTGAAAAACTGAGATGTAATTTGTTAATTAGGACATTTATAACTAATTTTCGCAATCAAATTTTTTTATTCACAAATAAATATAGTTGCCATGCAGATAATAATATTCGGAGCCCCTGGCGTGGGGAAAGGAACTCAAGCTAAAATACTCGCTTCAAAACTCAACTTGGCTCATATTTCTACGGGCGACATCTTACGAGATGCAATCAAAAATGAAACCGAACTCGGCCTTAAAGCCAAGGAAATTGTTCAAAGCGGCGGACTGGTTCCCGACGAAATTGTAGGTGGTATTGTAAAAGAAACCCTTCAACAGGAAAAATGCAAAAACGGTTTTATTCTTGATGGATTTCCAAGAACACTCCCTCAGGCTGAGATACTCACCCGCATTCTATCTGAATTAAATAACGAAAAATTGTATCTCATCAAACTCGAAGCCGACGATAATGTAATTATCAGTCGACTATCGAATAGACTCGTTTGCAACAAGTGCGGCTTTATAATCAATAAGGACGCACTGAATGAAAACACTAAATGTCCTTCTTGTGGTGCCGAAGACAGCTTTGTTAAAAGAAAAGACGACGAAGAAGAGGTAATAAAAAACCGGCTTAAAGTCTACCACGAAACTACAGAACCTGTTTTCAAATACTACCATGACAAAGCGGAAATTATTGAAGTTGATGGAACAAAATCGATTGAAGAGGTAAGTAAGGCAATTCTCGAAAAATTAGGCCGCAACTAACATACCTGGCAGTCTCGTCTATAGATAAAATATTTAGTAAACAGGATTGAGACTGCCTTTTTAATTTTCTTTTTTCTTTAAAACAACTTTAACAGCTTTACCATTATCCAATTTCAATATTTTTGCATTGTAAGCGCGAATCAACTCGTAGTTATGTGTAGCAAAAATAACGGAAGTGCCGCGTGAATTGATTTTTTTTAATATGGAGAGTATTTCATCGGCAGTTTCAGGGTCGAGATTTCCGGTCGGCTCATCAGCCAATATTAAGAAAGGATCGTTTATAATGGCTCGAGCAATTGCAACTCTTTGTTTTTCACCTCCTGACAATTCATCAGGCATATTCTTCTGCTTATGAGTTAAGCCAACCTCAGAAAGAGCGTTCATTATTCGCCTTTTTATTTCCTTCCTATGAGTACCTGTAACCTCAAGCACAAAAGCAAGGTTATCGTAAACGTTCCGGTCGCTTAATAACTGAAAATCCTGAAAAATTACTCCAATTTTTCTTCGAAGATATGGAATATCCTTTGTTTTAATTGAATCGGACGAGTATTCACCAACCTGCACATAACCGGAATCCGGAAAACAATCCATATAAATTAATTTCAAAAGGGTTGATTTACCTATTCCGCTTTTTCCAATTAAAAAGACGAATTCGCCTTGTTCAACCTGTAAGTTTAGATCCTGAAATACAGGCTGATTCGAATATGAAAAATCTACATGGTTAAATATCAACATGACTTTTTCTTTAATATAAATTGTGCTCTTTCTGAATCCTTCTTTACATCGTTGAAGGTAAACGCATCAAAACAATTTACAACATATAGTCCGGTAGAGTCGATCAGTTCCAGATATTCTTCAATACTGTAAATCCTCTGCCGATGCTCTTCATAATATTTAGTTCCATCTTCCATTATTATTTCAAAATTGTTGTAATGAATTCTCTCTTTTTTATCGTAATAACTTTTTTGAGTATACTTTATCTTTCCGTATTTACCACTCCTGTTAAGATATTTTGCATTCTTAATACTGTTGAACTCCAAACTAACATCAAAAGTAAAAATGCCAGTGGTTTCCAGACACCTCTCAACTTCGGCAAAGAGCATTTTAAGCTTTTCTTTTTCTGTAAGATAATTAATGCTATCAAATGTTGAAAAAATAAGATTGAATTTATTTTTAAATGGTAATAATGTCATATCACAACAAACTAATTTAACCTGAGCATTGGCAATACTAAGCATGTCGTATGAACTATCGATTGCTACATAATCAGTGAATTTATTAGATAAAAGACGTGCTAGTTCACCTGTACCGGCAGCCAATTCGAGAACTTTACAATTTTGTGTATCGAGCCCTGCAGCAATATCCAATAAATATTTGGCCCAATCATTATAATCGATTGAACGCATCAGATGCCCATAAATTTTTGCCAGTGCAGAATATTGAGGCACCTTTCTACTCTTCATTCTTTTTTCTGTTTCGAATAATTTTTTCGGCCCATAAAATAGCTTCAACCATGCTCCTTTCCATTGCCACTCCTTTCCCGGCTATATCAAAAGCTGTACCGTGGTCGGGCGACGTTCTTACAATCGGTAAATTTGCCGTATAATTCACTCCAGTATTGAAGTATAGCATTTTGAATGGAATCAATACCTGGTCGTGATACATCCCAACTATTCCGTCATATTTCTTATATAACGCAGCACCAAAAAAAGCATCTGCGGGGAATGGACCATCAACAAAATTAAATAAATCCACCACGGGTTTAATAATCAATTTTTCTTCTTTACCAATGAGTGCATTTTCACCTGCATGAGGATTTAAACCAAGCACTGCAATCCTTGGATTTTTTAGACCAATATCATTTGAAAGAACTCGATAGAGTATTTCGATATTTTTTTTCAATACTCTTTTATTAATCATCTTCGGTACATTTTTAACGGGGACATGGATAGTCAACAAAGAGCAAATCATTTTTTCAGACAGGAAGACCATCGAATAATCTTTGGTAGCGGTTAGATGCGCTAACAGCTCCGTATGGCCGGGGAAATTGATTCCCGCCATCGAAAGTGCTTCTTTGGAAATGGGAGCAGTTACAATTCCGTCGCACAAATTATCTTCGACTGCCTTAACAGCTCTGAGAATCGCGTAGTATGAAATTTCACCGGATTCTTTAGAAGGCTTGCCTGCAGTCAAACGAGCTTTACCTAAATTACAAATATGAATATTAAATTTTCCATTCGCGTGTTCTTCGTTTTCTATTACGTCATACGCAATGTCGACATTCAATTTTTTTCTGTAATGCTCAAAAATATTGTGAGGAATGTAAATAAAAAAATTACGACGACGGGATGCTAATCGAAAAATCGCTTTCAATATTATTTCAGGACCAACTCCGTTAACATCGCCACATGTTATTGCAAATTTTGGCATTTATTTCTCTAATCTGTAATTACCCAATCCTTTTTCGTCGACAAATATAAATTGCTTGTCAATATTTTCATAATACCAGTATTCTTTCACTATGCTGTCGGAATAATCCCTTTCGATCCGATCAGGTTTACCAAATTTTATATAGACTATTCCACGGTCGGAAAGCGCTCCTTTCTTTTCTGTCATTGTGGAAAAGTTATTCTCGGCATAATCCGCTCGTCGGTAAAACTCATTCATCAGACCGTTATAAACTGATTCTCCTGAAGGATAATGTTTATTCCAATATTCGACAAGACTGTTGAACAGCGTTCCTAAAGAATTCTTCTTTATTTCAACTGCTGCATCTTTACCAAATACAGCTTCCATAATATCGACAGCGTAGCGGACGTCGTGCAATACAGTAGGTTTATCGATCCAGCATATTTCAAGAAATGTTTTGTACAACAACGAATCATTTTTATATATGCTTAATTTTGCTTTGCCTTCATAGAGGTGACTGCTTTTACTATTGATCAATACATAAGAACCGTTGCCACTTTTAGTCAGCAAATATAGATCGTTATTACATTTATTGATCGATAGAAATCCGTTATGAATTTTATCGATTAGAGTATCAGAAATGACTTTTTGATTTTGCTCAATTTTAATCCTTAAATTTTCTGAAGCAATATCATTACTCAAGGGTATTATCAAGCCGTAATTCCTTGATGAAAAAGGAATTTGATTTCCGTAATTAGCAATTAAATAACCCTCGCGTCCATCACAATCATACTCCCTTAAATCAATTATTACGGGATCAAAATATTTTTCATCAGTACGTATAAATATCGTATCAAGAATCTCGGTTTTATTACTGTTCAGATACGATACTGTAGGTATTAAATAATAGTCACCATTTTTTATCAAGAAATGTGTAAAAGCCTGCGAATAATCTGTATTGCTTTCCGTTTGTTCGTAAGATTTTGCAATTACTTCTTCGGTTATCGTTTTCCTCTCAACGAAGGGGTCTTTTTGAAACAGTTCGAGTGATAACGAATAACCTGACACATAGTTATTTTGCTTTTTTATAAAGACGAGTCTTTCGTAAGGAATTCTGATGGATATGTAAAGATAATTTGAGTCAGCAACACGCAGCAAATTTTTCTCGATAAATAGACCTGCGTGACACTGAGCTGAGGATTCACTCTTAATTAAAAACAAGAATATAATCGACAGTAGAAGTGTTAACCTGGTCATCTGGTTAACTATTCATGCTGGCTAAGAATTCTTTATTATTTCGTGTGCCTTTCATTTTATCCAGCAGAAATTCCATAGCTTCTGTAGGATCTAAGTCGGATAGAAGTTTACGAAGGATCCAGACTTTATTTAGTTCTTCTTCTGTCATGAGCAATTCCTCTTTACGCGTACCGGATTTATTAATATCGATAGCCGGGAATATTCTTTTATCGGATAATGTTCTGTCGAGAACTAATTCCATATTACCTGTGCCTTTGAATTCCTCAAAAATTACTTCGTCCATTCTGCTGCCGGTATCGATTAATGCAGTTGCAATAATTGTAAGGCTACCGCCGTCTTCTGTATTTCGAGCCGAGCCGAAAAATCTTTTTGGTTTATGGAGTGCATTTGCGTCGACGCCACCGGATAGGATTCTACCGCTATGTGGAATTACTGTATTGTGAGCGCGTGCCAGTCGCGTAATACTATCGAGCAAAATAACCACATCGTCTCCGGCTTCGACCATTCTTTTAGCTTTTTCGATTACCATATTGGCAACCTGAACGTGTCTTTCAGCTGGTTCGTCGAAAGTGGAACTTATAACTTCAGCCTGCACCGAACGTTGCATATCAGTAACTTCTTCGGGGCGTTCGTCAATTAAAAGCATTATTATCTTTACGTCAGGATGATTTCTGGTAATAGAATTTGCAATTTTTTGCAGCAGGATAGTTTTGCCAGCTTTGGGTGGCGACACAATCAATCCCCTCTGCCCTTTGCCAATAGGTGCAATCAGGTCGACAATTCTCATCGAGTATTCGCCTGGAGCAGATTCGAGTTTCAATCTCTTTGTTGGATAAATTGGAGTAAGATTATCGAACAGTGTGCGCTCTCTAATAGCTTCAGGATTCTTACCGTTTACAGCTTCAACCCTCAAAAGGGCAAAGAAACGTTCACCTTCTTTGGGTGGCCTTACCTGACCACTTACAAAATCTCCTGTTCTTAAACTAAATCTTTTTATTTGGGAAGGTGATACATAAATATCGTCGGGCGAGGGCAAATAATTGTAATCCGCAGAACGCAAGAAACCGTAACCGTCGGGCAACACTTCGAGTACACCCTTTGAAAAAGTTAATCCGTCCTTTTGAGATTGTGCTTCGAGAATTTTGAAAATTAATTCCTGTTTTCTCAAATCGCTGTATCCAGTAAGACCGAATTCTTTTGCTATTTTATAAAGGTCAACGATTTTTTTTGATTGCAATTCTGATATGTCCATTGGCATTTCTATTTTCCTGCAGATTGTGATTAATTTAAATGGTATTTTTTATGGGGTTTTCAGAGTCAATTCTTATATGGTTTAGTTGTAAATAACGCTGAAGTCGTCTGAGGTTCATTGGAAAATTAACTTAGTATTATTTCATAGTCAAGTAAATAGATTAATTTCCGATTTTAATTTGCCAAGTAAATAGATGCTTCCAAGAACCGCCAGACACTCGTTTTTTTTATTTAATATAAAATTTCTTACCAGTTCGGCTGGTTCATAAAGAGGAATAGCATTTATTCCTGCTTCTTCAGCAGCATTCCTTAAATCATCAATTGTTGCTGATCTATCAAGTCCAACTGTAGTTACATATAAAGTATCGAATTTCTTTCCTAATTTTTTAATCATTCCCTTTATTTCTTTATCCTTCATGGCTGCAAAGACAACGCTTCTTTTTTCATAGTTGTCAGATTCTTTTTCGAACTCTTGTAAAAACGTTTCTATCCCTTCGGGATTATGAGCTGCATCGAAGATAACCTTCGGATTTTTGTTGATAATTTCGTAGCGTCCCTGAATGTTTGTATTTTCAATAACTCTTTCAATACCGGAATCGATTACCAGACCATCATTAATATTGAGAGTTTCGTTCAAGGTTTTTAATGCAAGAGCACAATTAATTAGTTGATGGTAGCCGATTAACGGTGTTTTGTAAATATGAAATTGTTGGTTTTTCAATGACAAATTTACAAAATCTTTTTCTTTTTCTGCAAAATTATTTAATGAAAATAGTGGGGAATTTTTTTCCTGGGCAATTCTGCTCAATACTCCTGCTGCAGCTTCACTAACATTCCCTATAAAAACTGGTTTCCCCATTTTAATAATGCCCCCTTTTTCGAAAGCAATTTTTTCAATTGTTTCACCAAGTATGTGTGTATGCTCAAGACTGATCGATGTGATAACAGATGCTATCGGATCGACTAAATTTGTGGCATCGAGTCGCCCGCCCAGTCCGGTTTCAATTACCGCATAGTCCACATTCATCTTTGCAAAGTAATCGAACGCCATTGCAGTGGTAACTTCAAAAAAAGTAATCTCATTTTCCTTAATATAATTTTCGTGCTTGTGATAAAAATCTGCAATAGATTCATCATCTATAAAATTCCCGTTTATCTGAATACGTTCGTTAAAACGCACTAAGTGAGGAGAAGTATAGAGACCCGTTTTAAAACCCGCAGCCATTAAAATACTTGCAATGAACGAAGCAGTACTTCCTTTACCGTTACTGCCTGCGATGTGAAAGACTTTCAGTTTTTTGTGAGGGTTACCGAGAGCTTCAAGAAATTTTTCGATGCGTTCCAATCCCAGTTTAATATGAAATTGGCGCATTGAGTAGAGTTTTGTCAGTATTGAATCGATATCGTTTTCAGATTTCATACGAAGCAGTTAAATCGGATACTCGATTAATCGACATTTTTTTACAATATTCAATTAAACCATCTATAATTTCTTCGCCTGCTTTCGGATTGATAAAATTAACAGTCCCTATTTGAAATGCAGAAGCGCCTACAATCATGAATTCAACGGCATCTTTCCAATTCATAATTCCTCCAATTCCGATTATCGGAATTTCCACATTGCGACTGATCTCGAGTACTTTGGCTAATGCTACAGGCTTTATTGCTGGCCCTGATAATCCACCTGTTACGTTCTTAATCTTTGGTTTCCTCGTCCAGATGTCGAATGCGGTTCCGACTAATGTATTTATTGCCGATACGGCATCACCACCGTTATCCTTAACAATTTTTGCAAATTCAGAAATTCTCGAGACGTTTGGCGATAATTTAATTATTACTGGTTTATCGGTAACAGCTTTCACCTTTTCTGTAATTTTTGCTACTGCTTGCAGGTTGTTTCCAAATTCGAGTCCGCCTTCTTTAACATTGGGGCACGAAACGTTAATTTCAAAAGCTGCAATTGCGTCTTCTTCAGTTAATATCCGAGTGCATTCTACATATTCTTCGATTGAACTGGCAGCGATATTACAAATTATCGTTGTGTTTAATTTTTTAAGAAATGGAATCTTTTCTTTTATAAATACTTCAACGCCAACATTTGCAAGTCCAATAGCGTTCAACATACCAGAGGCAGTTTCACATATTCTCTGCGGGGGATTTCCAATTCTTGGTTTTAACGATAAGGATTTTGTTACAATCCCTCCTAATTTACTCAGGTCAGTAAACTCAGCAATTTCATTTCCATAACCAACAGTTCCTGAAGCCAGCAATACCGGATTTTTTAATTTGAGTCTGCCTATTTGTACGGATAAATCAATCATATTATTCAATAACTATTTGATCGGAATTAAACACAGGGCCGTCTTTACAGACAAGGTAATATCCTTCGCCTTCAGATTTTTTAACTGGGCATCCCTGACAAATGCCAAATCCGCACGCCATTGCAGATTCGATCGAAAGCTGACAATCGTATTTTTTTTCGGCAACTTTTTGTAATGCTCTTAGCATTGGGTTGGGTCCACATCCGAAAATTCTGATTTTTTTATTTTCTAATTTTTTTACTTCCGATTGAAAACAAGCAATTACATTTCCGTTGAAGCCTTCGGAACCGTCATCTGTTGCAACCAGAAGATTTCTCATTCCCCATTTTATCAATTGTTCAGAATTTCTCGCTCCTACAAAAGTTAGAATTTCTTTGTCTTCAAGATGTTTTATCAATAACGGGAAAGGAGCAACACCAATACCTCCACCAATTAATACTGCAACTTCGTAATCACCTGCGGTATTAAATCCATTGCCCAATGGCCCAAGAATATCAAGTTGATCGCCTGATTTTTTTTCAGCGAGCATTCTTGTACCTTCGCCGTGAATATCGAACATAAAATAAACTATATCCCCATCGGTATAGCAAACACTGAAAGGTCTGCGGAGTAAGGGATAATCTGTGTCTGAAACTTTGATATTACAAAATTGACCTGGCTTTATTGCAGTTGCTAGCTGTGGAGCTTTTACTTTTAACAGAAAGGTATTTTTATTTAATCTTTCCAGCGATTCTACAGTTGATAATACGGTAAACAAATTGAGGCTCTTTTTTTAGTGAGCAAATTTAACTATGTTAATTCGAAAAACAAAGAGCATTTACTTTTTCAGAATCGAATTTTCAATGGCGGTAATTTTATCCAGTCGCCTTTGATGCCGTTCTCCTAAGAATTCAGTTTCAAGCCAAACATTAATAATCGATTTTATTGTTTCTTCGCCGAGCGAGCTGGCACCTACTGCAATTATATTGGCGTTGTTATGTTCTCTGGAACTGCGCGCTGAAAATTCATTGTAACAAGTTGCAGCTCTTATGCCGGGAATTTTATTTGCAGTAATTGCAGAAGGGATACCAGTTGCATCAATTAAAATTCCGCAATCGGCTTCGCCAGATTTAACCTTATTGGCAACTTTCAAAGCTATATCAGGGTAATCGACAGCCTCATCACTAAATGTACCGACATCTTCAATTGAGTATTTATTTTTCAAATACTCCACAAGTAGCTTTTTTACCTTTACTCCCGTATGATCAGAACCGATGGCAATTTTTTCGAAGGATTTTTTGTCGGATGTAGTGTGATTTTGTGATGAGATAATTTCTATTTTTTTCTGCAGTATCAAATCTCTGGCTGCCGGAGTAATAAGAGAACTTTCGTGAACATATAAACTGTTTTTACCAGATTTTATTAAATCCAGAATTACTTTTTCGGTAATCAGTTGTTTCATAAAAGTTCTAACCTTTTATTCATTTTAAGGTAATCGACTACATCCCGTACATTCTGGGCTTTGTCCCTGCTGCATACGAGCAAAGCATCTTGTGTATTGATGACAATTAGATTTTCTGCGCCGATTATGGCGGTAAATTTTTTTGGAGAGAAAACATAAGAGTTGTAAGAAAATTCTGAAAAAACATCACCTATCAGAACATTGCCGTAATCATCTTTATCCGAAATTTCATAAACTGCTTCCCAGCTTCCAACGTCGTTCCAGTAAAATTCAGCTCTGGTAAGATAAACATTCCTCGATTTTTCCATTACGCCATAATCGATGGAAATGCTCTTCAGTTGACCATAGACATGGGTTAATTGTTTCTCGAAGTCGTCTGATCCGATTGCTTTTTCAATTTCGAGTAGACCCTCGTATAGATCCGGCAAATATAATTTTATTTCTTCGAGGATAGTATCAACGCGCCAGACAAATATTCCTGCATTCCATAAAAAGTCGCCACTCTCGATAAACCGTCTGGCAGTAGATAAATTGGGCTTTTCTGCGAAAGTCAATACCTTATAAATATTAGTACTTATTTCTTTTTCATCGAATTGAATATAACCGTAGCCGGTTTCCGGGCGTGTTGGTTTGATACCGATGGTTACAAGTCCTTTATTTTTGTATGCAAAATCTGCAGCATTCGAAAGGCAATTTCTGAAGGCCTGATCATCTTTAATAATATGGTCGGAGGGAAGAATTAATGTTACAGCCTCGGGATCTCTATGTTTAATCAGGATAGATGCCAGCCCGATACAGGCAGCGGTGTTTTTGCCGAATGGTTCATCGATAATATTTTCTTGAGGAATTTGCGGGAGTTGTTCAACAACTCTCATCTTCTGAATTTTGTTAGTAATGACATAGATATTTTCGTTTTGCACCAATCCATTTAGTCGACTTACGGTATCTTGAATCATTGTGTTATCACCAAAAATTCTCAACAATTGTTTTGGTTTTCTTTCTTTACTACGCGGCCAGAAACGTGAACCGACCCCGCCGGCCATAATAACAGCATATAAATTCATCAGAGCACCCTTTTTGTTTGTGAAATCAATTTACCAAAATTTTCTGCACGATTTAAATAATTTGTTATATCAACCTCCTTGCCTCTTACAACGGCAACAATAACTATAAGACAAGCTCTCAAAGCTTCGATTGCAGAACTACTTGGTGCAATTTTTTTATTATGGATTGCTTCGAGTCCCTGTACAAATATTGAATGCATATTGGAGATTATTTCAAATCCAATTTCTTGCGACAAGTTTCCATTTTCTTTCATTATACGAATATAACTATTGATTTCGTTTTCTGTATAATCATATCGAGAAACACGATTCAAAAAAGCATCAATCTCTTTAATCGGTCTTAATATCCTGGCTTCATATTTTTCAAAATTAAATTCCGCCTCGGCGTCGAGATCGTCGAATATAATTTCTTTCTTCAGATCATCGGTAGACGTACGCACTGGCATTTCCGATTCAATTTTAATCTTGGGTAATTCGGCTTGGCCGACAGATTTCCTTTTTGTTAAGTCGATCTCGAGGTTCTTATCGTTATCGCTACTTGCTTTTTGCAAAATTTCTTTCATTTGTTGGGGTGTAACGATATCGAGTAGATTACTTACATCGCCAATTAGATTGCTGCTCTGTTCTTTGAATCGATCCGATAATTTAAGAAAATCGATCTTCCCATTTATCGTAAAATTATAAATTTCCGTAAGTTTAATTCCAAGTTTAGACAACTGTGTAATCTTTTTAAATCGCTCGATTTCATCAGATATACTTTCGACTTTCGACAGATGCTCGCGGAGAATTGCAAGTGCTTCAATCTTTTCTGAACTTAGTCTGAGCTGATTGGCTGCCGTCATTATGCACTGGATAATATAATTTCTTGTAAAATCGAATTTCATCCTGCCCTACAACTCAATTTCCTGCATTAATATATGACAAATGTAATCAATTTTAATAATTCAGACACATAAATAATCGAATGAAGTTAGCAGTTGTTCTGTTAAATGATTATATTTATTCGTCAGTTAAGGAGTGAAAAAATGTTAATAACAACCACAAATACTATCGAAGGGAAAAAAATAGTTAAATACCTCGGCATAGTAAGCGGCGAAGCAATAATGGGTGCTAATATAATCAAAGATATTTTTGCAGGAATACGAGATATTGTGGGAGGTAGGTCTGCTACTTACGAAAAAGAATTGAGAAATGCGAAGGAACTCGCGCTAAATGAGATGACACAGGAAGCCGCAATGAGAGGTGCAAATGCGGTAATTGCAGTTGATCTCGACTATGAAACAGTAGGACAGGCTGGTAGCATGTTGATGGTTTCTGCGAGTGGCACAGCTGTTGTCATAGAAGACTAAAATATTAATGTAAACCAGATAATTCCAATTGCTACCGTTATAGTTGTTACTATAACTCCTGATTTCAAATACTCAAAGAAAGTAATTGTTATATTGTCTTTCTTTGCAGTCTCAGCGACAATGAGATTGGCCACAGAACCAATCAAAGTTAAATTACCCGCAAATGTTGATGCCATACCGAGTATTAGCCAGGACTGTTCCGCATTTGGCATAACCGAGATTACGGGTTTTAACAACAGCACAGCCGGTACATTTGAAATAAGATTGCTCAGGATTACAGTAGCAATCGAAAACGAAAAAACACTCCCTGTCAGGTATGGATTTACAGTCCTCGACAAATAATGGCTTAAGCCGGAAGTTTCTATTGATTTGGTTACAACAAAAAGCGCGGAGAAAAATACAAGTAATGACCAGTCAATTTCATTAAATACTCTTGCAGGCTTCAAACGCCTTGTAACCAGCAGAAGGGATGCGCAAGCAAAAGCCGCAATTGGTATTTCCATTCCCGTAAAAAGGAGTAAAATCATTAATAATGTAGCAATTGTACTTTTTATTAACAATGGTTTGTACGGCTTAACTTCTTCTGTCTTTATTCCTTCGAAAGAAGTTTTGTGAAATTCTTTTTTATATATCAATCTCATTAAAATCAGCGTGACAAATAAACCCGAAATTGAGGGGAAAATTTGATAAACTAAATAATCGACAAAAGAAATACCCGAAGCAATCCCAATTATCATATTTTGTGGATTTCCTATTATAGTCATAGCCGAGCCAATATTTGCAGATAATGCTACAGCTATTAAATATGGGACAGGATTTCTGTTAAGCGATTTTACAACTTCAATTATCAAAGGTGTATATACAATTACAACAGTGTCATTCAAGAAAAAAGCCGACAGTATCCCGGAGGAAAAAATAATTAAAGTTAGAAGCTGAAAAGGTGTTCGTGCAAAATTAACTATCTTCGAAGATAATACTTTAAAAAAACCGCTAAGTCTCAGATTCCCGTTAATAATCATCATTGAAAAGAGCAAGACAATCGTATCCATGTCGATTGCTCGATAAGCATCGGCGGAATCGATTGCACCTGAAAGAAGCAATGTAGCTGCTCCAACAAGCGCAATCGATGCTCTGTTCATTCTGAATTTAGGAATCCTCCCTACTGCAATTCCGTATAGTGTAATCAGAATTATAATTAGACTGAGGGTCTGAACACTACTCAAATTAGTCTATCCTTCATGCTTAACTTTAAAACCTTTCATCATCCATTTTTTAGCCAGAAAAAGTCCCAGAGGACTTATAATTGCAATCAGGCCATATATCAACCACATTGTTTCGGTGTTCATTTGAGAAGGTGGAGTATCGGCCGGACAATACTTCATAAGAAACCAGCCTGAATAGAGACTCGTTATAATCTTTGTAAGAAACCATGGGAATTGACCAATTCCCATATAGATGCCTGTCATATTCTTTGGGGCTATTTCTGCTACCCATTGTAGAAATCGAGGCTGCCACATAGCTTCGCCTATTGTCATAATAATTAAATAAGCCATCAGAGTGTTGATATTTGGACCTAGCGAAAGAATAAAAGTAGGTGTGGCCATTACAAAAGTACCAATAATCATCATGTTATAAGTATTCCTTTTTGTAGTCAACGCGGCAACCATCGGTGTAAGGATGAATATCAATATCGGATTTAGATTTACAAAAAATTCAAAATTGTCCTGTACGAATCCTTCGAATGCTCTGCTCGTATAAAGAGGTAATGTAAGCCAGTTATGTGCAAATAAGGTTTGAACGGGAATCAAAATGAAAATAAAATAGAGGAAGCGAAAATCTCGTAACGGAAAATTTTTAATATAAAATTGTACTTTTTCTTTGAAAGTCATGTTCTTCAATTCATCGTCGTCTTCTGCAACTTCGTTTTTATTTTTTGAAGCTTCTGCTACAGCTTTTTCGTACGCACTTTTCGTTATTATGAAATAAACAACAAATATTCCAACAACTGTAAGAAACACATAAACCCAGAACACACCGAGGATTCCGTAAGCTTTTCGAACTGGCGGCGAAATTAAACCGGGCAGGAAACCTCCCAGATTCATCAGGGCATAGAGCATTGCATAACCCATAGCAGCAGTTTTTTCATCAGTCAACTTTTTTACACCGGCATAACAAGCAGGTTGGTAAATTCCATAACCAATAATAATTCCAAGTATTCCAATCATAGACAAAATATGTGCGGAACCCCATAAGCCAGGCACCCCAACTGTAGGAGCTATAGTTAAAACTACTCTGCCAATTAACATTGCAGAAAGAGCAATCAATAGGGATTTTCTCAAACCGATCCAATCGACAGTTGCACCAAGAAATAACATACTCAGTGTAATGCCAGCAGTTAAAAATCCGACCATGTTCCCAGCTCTAATATCATCTAAATGGATATACTCATTAAAATAGATTGCCAGCAATCCTACTATTCCGAAATAAGTCAGTCCTTCTAACATATAAGACAAGTTCAAACCAAACAAAGCTCTTGATGTATGCAGAAGGTCTTTGAAAGGCTGAGTTATTTCTTTCAATATTCCGTTCAGTAAATTATTTTTCTGAGACATAGTTACCTCTTGATTTGTCTATATAATATTGACTTCGTATTCTAATTGAATTCCGAATTTTTCATTTACCCTGTTCCTTACCATTTCAGCAAAATCGATTATCTCTTTACCCGTAGCACCCCCATAATTTACGATTACAAGAGCTTGATTTTTATGTACGCCCACCTTACCGATGCGTTTTCCCTTAAGACCGGCTTTTTCGATAAGCCATGCCGCCGGCACTTTATAAATTGCTTCGCCTATTTTATGATACGGAATGTCTCTGTATAAGGATTGAAAAGAGAAGAGTGCATCTTCATCAATAACAGGATTTTTAAAGAAACTACCTGCGTTACCCAATTCTGACGGATTAGGGAGCTTCGACTGCCTGATTTCTATTATACCCTTGCGGACGTCGTTGATATCAACCTCTTCGATATTTCTACTCTGGAAATATTCTCTTAAGGCACGATAATCGAGATTTAATTTCTTCGCTTTGCTCAGTTTAATTACTATAGCTGTTATTAAAAATTGGTTTTTCAGCTTTTCCTTAAATATGCTTGTACGATAACCAAATTTACATTTTACAGCCGGAAGGATCTCTTTTTTTAGATCTAATAAACTCACACCTTCTACTTCAATTAAACAATCCTTTATCTCTACCCCATAAGCGCCAATATTTTGAACCGGAGCGGCGCCCACGGTACCTGGAATAAGAGATAAATTTTCAATTCCGTACCAATTATTTTGCACCGTAAATTCTACCAGCGCATCCCAATCTTCACCTGCATGAGCACGGAGAATTATTTCATGATTGTCTTCCGACAGTACTTCGATTCCCTTTCTATTGTAATGTATTATAGTTCCCTCAAAATCTTTTGTAAAGAGGATATTGCTGCCCCCACCTAATATTAATTTGTTTTCTGGAATGTTATTTCGAAAAAAATTTAACAATTCTTCTTCTTCATCGAACTCAATTAATTCTCGGGCTGCTGATTCTACTCCGAAGGTATTGTAATTCTTGAGCGAGAAATTAAAATGGCGTTTCATCCAATGATGTTTCCGTATTTAGAGGTTAACAAAATACTGTAATTTACATTCAAAATATAAGCCCACTTTCCAGTTTTTTCCAATCGATAACTTCAATATTTTCTCCATCACTCCTTATAAGGACGGCTCCTCGCAAATCCGTTCTAAGCACCTCTACATTCATTTTTTTTAATAGAGCAATCACCTGAGGTGAGGGGTGATTAAAATAATTACCTATTCCCGCTGAAATGAGCGCATAGGAGGGATTGACGAGTTTTAGAAATTTTTCGGATGTGCTCGTATTACTGCCATGATGTGCAACTTTTAAAACATCCGATTGGAGAAATTTACCATAACTTTTGATAAGATCGCTTTCGATTTTTTGGGATGCATCTCCTGTAAAAAGAAACGAAGTGTTTCCATAAACAATCTTTATTATTCCACTTCTATCGTTTGAATCCAAGATTGTATCATCGTTATTTTCATTCAAAATGTATAGGCGTACATTTGAAAACTTTATTATTTTCTTTTTATAATACTCAAAAGGAATCCCCTTTTGCCTCAATAGTTTTTCTAATTCGACATCCAATCTGTCACTTGAATCGACTGCAGGTTTGAAAATATAATTCACCCTTCCCACTTTAATGAGAGAAATAAATCCGCCGTAGTGGTCGTTGTCGATATGTGAAATCAAACCGTATTTTATTGAGTCAATACCCAGAAAATCCATTAGTGGGATGATGATTCGTTTTCCATTATCGAAATAATTAGTTGAGCTACCTGCGTCAATCAGCATATAATCGCCGTCAGGTAATCTAATGAGGAAGGCATCGCCCTGTCCCACGTCGATCGCCATTATGCTCAGTTTATTATCCGTAAAATACTTGTAGTTATCTAATTTCATAAATAATATCATTGTCGCAATAGAAAGAATTACAACTGCAGCACGGAAATATTTATTTTTATAATAGTTGAATAAGACGCCGACAAATATCATAGTAACATAAAACAAGGATAGATCATACCAGGAGAACTGGTTAATTCTCAAATAAGCAATTTCTATTGACCCGAAAAAGTTCGTTACATAAAACATCAGATGGGAAAATAAAATTGTAGCCGAAGCGTAGAACATACCAAGCGAAGGAAGGATAACAGAAAAAATTAATGTAACTATTCCTAAAGAAACCACAATACCCAGAAGTGGAATCACAATTAGATTAGCGAACAATGCAATAAGCGATATTTTGTGAAAATAAATAATCGTAAACGGTAGAGTACCAATTTGTGCAGTTAGGGATACAATCATAAACAACAATAGATTTCCCAGCCATTTTCTCTTTTTGAAAAATTCATGCTTAGCTATTGCGTTACTAATTGGTGGGGTTAACACTACGATTGAAAGCACAGCTGCAAAAGATAATTGAAAACCAGGTTCGAATAATTCAGCGGGTTTGAATACCAAAATAATAAAAGCAGCAATTGCGAGTGTATTTAATGGCGAAGTATCTCTGCCAAAATATTTAGCCATTATATATACAGACGCCATAATAACTGCCCGGGTAACTGACGGTGGCGCATAGGTAATTATAAGGTAAGCGATCAATCCGAAAATTGTCAGGATATACTTTAACGTAATATGAAATCTTTGAAACAATACAAAAAATATAAACGCAATAAATCCAACATGTAAACCTGATACAGCCAATATGTGAATAACTCCCGCATTTATAAATTTTTCTTTGATTTCATAGTCTATCATATTCCTATCGGCAAGAAGCAAGCCCCGCAGTAAAGATGCCGTAGTAAAATCGTGCCCCTTAAAGAGCAGATCGTCAATTGAACGGCGAATCTTAAATACCATATCCGGGAATAGGATTCTTTCTTCATTAGTCAAAATAATATTATCTGACTTATAAACATAAAACAGGGCGCTGATTCCCCTTCTAAAAAGATATGCCTGATAATCAAATTCACCGGGGTTTCTTTTGTCCCTGGCTTTCATTAAAGTACCTTTCAAACATACTCCATTACCAACTGCGATTTTATCATAAATATTACGCAAGTCGTTCATCGTCAAAAGTATAGCACAACTTACCTTTATATTCTTTTTCGAAACATTTTCGTTCCATCTAATGCTATCGACTTGCACTGTAAAATTCAATCTATCATTTTTAATCAAATCAATGCCGCAGATTTTACCGTACAATATTGCATTCCTGTATTTAGGTAGAGCAAAGGGGTAATCAACTTTTTCAGATGAAGAGAAAGCAAAATGCAGAGCGCCAACAAAAATGATTAATAGCACAACAAAAAAATTGCCGTAAATTGACCTCCGTTTAATATTCTGAATTAACACAACGATAAAAAGAAGTGAAATTGGTGGTATGATTATATTGATTGGAAGATTAATGATGGATTCGAGTATAATTCCGCAAATAAAAAATAGGGTAAATTTTATTAGCGGATATTTATTCACTCATATAACTCCATGATAGAATCTTTTATATCATACAACGATTTTATACGCGAAGCAAGCCTTTCTGCATATTTACCGAATGTTAATCCCAGAGCGGGATTAAGAGTGTGATTACGAGTTGTAAGGTCTTCAAAGTTTCCGTGGTCTGAACAGATAAGAAGTGTAATTTCATCAGGAAGTATCTTAACAACAAAGTGCAAGAATCTATCGAGCGTTTTAACAGTATGGTCGAACAATTCAAGGTTTCTACCGTGTCCGAGGTGGTCTGTATGAAAATATTCAAATAATGTAAAATGGTTGCGGGAAGCTACACGGATCAGTCTACGGGCGGCTAATTCTGGAGATATAACTTTTAATTTGTAATTCATTTTATGCACAAATCTGTAATTATCGATATCGGCACTCAATGCTCTCCCTTCGTGCAGATCTTTTATTTTATTCAATCTTACATCACTCAACAGGCAGGATAGTGTAGTGACACTCAGCATTCGTCTACCCTTCCTTACGTAATCAAAAAACTGTTTCGGATAGGCATTGACAAAAGCAACTTTTTTCTTTTTCCGTTTCAGTTCAATAAAAATGTTTTTTTCTTTTATAATCGGCACCAGAGTAGAATAAGGATATGGTCCGAAATGTTTTCCAATAATTTCAGGTGCATTGACCCCGCAAAAAATAGACGTTTGACCTGTGCCACTAAGTGGAATATCAGGTACACCCATAGTTGCATCAATTGGAAAAACAAAAGAGTTTTTCCCTTCCAGAAATGGATTATCGAGATGAGGGATTGTGCCGAAAAGCTCTCTGAAAATTTTAAAGTCGTATTTGAAGAAAGGATTATTTACGTAGTCTTTTTTGCCTATACCCACCCCATCGATAAATATCATCAGTAGAGATTTCACATAGTGCCTTTTTCTTTTGATTCTACAATCAGAGTAACAGGGCCGTCATTATAAATTTTAACGAGCATCATGGCTGCAAAAATACCGCTTTTAACTTTTGATTCGCCAAGATTGAATTTCATCCTTTCGATAAACTTTTTGTATAGATCATTTGCCGTTTCCGGTTTAGCAGCATCCGTAAAGCTTGGACGATTGCCCCGCCTGGTATCGCCGTATAATGTAAATTGAGAAATTATCAGTACTTCACCATCGATATCTTTGAGGGACAAATTCATTTTGCCATGTTCGTCTTCGAATATACGCAAATTGGAACATTTGTCGGCAACAAAATTTACATCTTCAATCGTGTCGCCTTCTTTAACACCGAGCAGAATAACCATCCCTTTACCAATTGAAGCATAATGCTCTGGCTCTTTAATTGTCACCGAACCTTCCGAAACTCTTTGTACCAAAGCTCTCATGATTTTTGCCCGAATATAATTCTATCGATTTTTTGGTAATCCTGGATTATCTCGATATTGATAAAGTCGTAATTCTTCATAATTGAAGCAACCTCAGCTGCATGTCCCTGTCCTAATTCAAAAAATAATCTGCCGCCAGTCGACAAATATTGGGTTGCCATCTCTGTAATTCTTCTATAAAAACTTAATCCATCTTTGAAATCTGTAACTGCCATATCGGGTTCATAGCGTGCAACTTCTTCCTGAAGTTTATTATATTCATTATAACTTACATACGGAGGATTGGAAACAATAATGTCAAATTGAAGTTCGTGGAAAAGGTATTCATCAAAAATATCTTTCCTTATAAATTCGATAGAACCGATAATGCCGTGCATCTCGGCATTATGCCGTGCCAGTTGAAGAGCTTCGTTCGATTTATCGATGGCTACAATTCTAACATCATTTAGATTCAAACCAAGAGTAACTGCAATGTTCCCGCTTCCAGTACCGACATCTAATATTTTAAGTGATTTCGAATCCTTATATAAATCGATGATTTTTTCCACGAGCAACTCGGTTTCTGGTCGGGGAATAAGCACGTATTGATTAATGTCGAATTTCAGACCATAAAATTCTGTATATCCTAATATGTACTGTAATGGTTCTCTTGCGCCTCTTCGTCGGATTAATTCTCGATACCGTTCGATTTCAACTTCTTTGAGAGGCTGGTCGAATTGCAAATAAAGGTCCATTCTTTTGCATTTAAGAACATCAGCCAGCAGCAATTCTGCATTCAAGCGTGGCGATTCGACGCCTTTTTTTTCGAGATATTCTGCGGATAATGTAATAGCTTTGAGAATGTTCAACATAGTATTATTCAACTTCTATAAAGTCGCGTATGTCGACGATCATCATGCCGGCTTTTTTAGCAGCTTCCACTCCAAAATCGCCATCTTCATATACAACGCAATATTCTGGTTCTGTTTTTAATTTCTCCGCTGCATAGAGGAACATATCCGGTGCGGGCTTGTGTTTGAGATTGTCGTCTGCAGTTACTATCAAATCGAAATATTTATCGAGTCCTGTAACTGCCAAAGATTGCATTACATTTTCTTTCGATCCGCCGGAAACGACTGCCATCGGAAGTTTATTGTAATATTCATACACAATCGATGCAACCGGTGCTATTGGTTTTATTGAGTCGGCATACCGTTTAAAGAATTCATTCTTCACGTTAACAATTTTTTCTGGATCGATGTCCGTTCCAAAATAATTGTTATATAACTTAATGATTTCCTCAGAAGGCATACCTCTTTTAGAGAAGAAAAAATTGTAGTCGAATTCATAGCCGAATAAATTTATTGCGTACTCCCACGCTTTCAAATGCAAAGGCATTGAATCCACCAGAGTCCCGTCGCAATCGAACAACAACGCTTTAGCTTTAGGATCGGGGTGCATATCTGTACTCCTTCCAGAAATTTTAAAATTTGGAAGTACAAATATACTTATTTCCCCGAATAATAGATTTCATTCCACTTCAATTGATTTTTGAATTGAATGATATCAGTGTTGTTGTCAATGAGCAAAAATTCAATACCAGCTATTTCAGCAAAGTCGTATAAATACTCTGATGTTATTGATTGACTGAAACAGGTGTGATGAGCACCACCTGCATAGATCCATGCTGTAGCCGCTGTATGGAGATTGGGTTCGGGTTTCCAAAGTGCTCTTGCAACAGGAAGTTTTGGAAGCGCATGTTCCGTTTTTACGACGTTGACATTATTGACAATTAATCTAAAGCGATTACCCATGTCGATCAGCGAAGCATTGAGAGCATTGCCTGGAGCAACATCGAAAACCAGACGTGGCGGATCGTCTTTCCCTCCAATAGATAAAGGATGTATTTCGAGTGTCGGTTTATCGGCAGCTATCGATTCACAGACTTCGAGCATATGAGCACCAAGCACCATCGGATTAAGCGGATCGAAATGATAAGTATAATCTTCCATAAACGACGTGCCTCCTTTCAATCCGACCGACATCACTTTAACCGCTCTTACCAAAGCTGCAGTTTTCCAATCGCCTTCTGCCCCGAAGCCGTATCCTTCTGCCATTAAACGTTGAACTGCAATTCCCGGAAGCTGGCTCAATCCGTGCAAGTCCTCAAATGTTGTAGTAAATCCGACAAAGTTTACTTCTTCTAAAAAACTTCTCAAACCAATTTCTATTTTTGCTGCTTCAAAGAGCCTTCGATAGTTATTATCACCTTCGCTTAGAGGTGCATTTATATTGTATGACCTTTTATAAACTTCGATTAATTCTTTAACAGCTTTTTCGTTAGTTTTATTGACATATTCAACCAGATCGCCGACACCAAAGCCGTAGACAGAATATCCAAGTTTTATTTGAGCTTCGACTTTATCGCCTTCGGTAACAGCCACATCTCTCATATTGTCACCAAAACGAGCAATTCGTGCTCCTTGAGAATCTGCCCATGCAATTGCAGCCCTTATCCAGATGGAAATTTTATCAATGACATTAGGATCCTGCCAGTGTCCCGTTACAACTTTTCTGTTCAATCCCATTCTCGTACAGATGAATCCAAACTCGCGGTCGCCGTGAGCAGCCTGATTAAGATTCATAAAATCCATGTCGATACTGTCCCACGGAATATCACGATTAAATTGCGTATGAAGGTGTAAAAATGGTTTATTCAGTAAATTCAAACCTCTAATCCACATCTTCGCCGGCGAGAATGTGTGCATCCAGAAAATAAGTCCAGCGCATCTGACGTTGCTATTCGCTTCAATTGTTAGGTTAGCAATTGCATCGGGAGTAGTTAAAACATCTTTAAAAACAATTTTGATCGGAATTTTTTTATCAGCATTTAATTCATTTACAATTTTTGTCGAATTCTCTTTTACCTTTGCAAGTGTTTCTTGACCATACAAATGTTGACTGCCAGTGGCAAACCATATTTCGTATTTATTAATATCAACCATAAATCCCCCCTTTTATTTCTTTTGTCCGTAGTAAGCCTTAGGACCATGTTTTCTTAAAAAATGTTTATCTAATATGTAATCGGGCAAATTTTTTATGTCTTTGTTCAATGAAAGAGTTTTAAAGGCAATTTCGGCAATTTTTTCGAGAATCAAATTTTTTTCTACAGAATCGGCAGCGGATTTTCCCCAGCAGAAAGGTCCATGCCCGGCAACCAAAATACCCGGTACCGATTCTATTTTCATATCTGCCAGTCTTTCGATTATTACCAGTCCTGTATTCTTTTCATAATTGTCTTTTACCTCATCTTCTGTTAAAAATCTCGTGAGTGGAACGGGACCATAAAAATTATCTGCGTGAGTAGTTCCCAGGCACGGTATTTCCATTAACGCCTGAGCGAATACAGTGGCATAAGTACTGTGCGAATGAGTTACGCCTTTAATTTCCGGGAAAGCCTTATAGAGCTCAAGGTGAGTGGGAGTATCGGAAGATGGTTTTAATTCGCCTTCAACAACATTACCATCCAGATCGACTACCACCATATCGTCCGCAGATAATTCATCGTAGTCGACGCCGCTTGGTTTTATAACGATCAGGTTATTATTTCTATCGATACCGCTTACATTTCCCCATGTTGAAATTACCAGATTATAATCGACCAGACGAAGATTGGCATCGAATACTTCTCTTTTTAGATTTTCGAGCATTATTCACCACTCCTCACTTTATCTCTAATTTTTAATAAATCTTTCATTACGTTATAAAGATTTTCTCTATAATCTTTAGTTCCGAAACTATCATGCAGCTGTGAATAAAGCCGATAGAGCTCTTTATATATTTCGTGATTTTCAGGATTCGGATTGTAAACCTTACTAATTCCTGTCATTGCATTTTGTGCATCGATAATGTAATCGTAACCGCCAGCTGACTTTCCTGCCGCCACGGCAGCAAAGATAGCGGCTCCGAGTGCGGGAGTCTGTTCGCTTCTCGAAACTTTCATTGTTCGATTGGTAATGTCGGCATATATTTGCATTAATAATTTATTTTTGACAGCGAGTCCTCCGCAATTAACAACCTCTTCAACGTGAACGCCATATTCTTCTAACCTGTCGATAATTTTCAAAGCGCCGAAGCCGGTAGCTTCTATTAATGCTCTATAAATTTCCGGCGCTGTTGTATGAAGCGTCTGACCGATTAAAAGTCCGGTTAACCGAACATCAACAAGAATTGTTCTATTGCCGTTATTCCAATCGAGAGCCAGTAAACCACTTTCACCTGGTTTTAATTTTTCAGCTTCTTCACCTAATATTTTAAATTTTTCGTCGAGTGTTTTGCCGAATTTATCGGGTACGAGGTTATTGACAAACCAGAGGAAAATATCACCCACGCCCGATTGACCAGCTTCGATTCCAAAATAGTCCTCCATAACCGAGCCATCAACAATTCCGCACACACCTTCAATATCGTTCAATTTTTCTTTACAAGGATGTATCATGATGTCGCAGGTACTCGTACCAATTATTTTCACCAACGTACCTTTTTTAATTCCTGCTCCGACAGCTCCCATGTGGGCGTCGAATGCACCTACGGCAATTGCAGTATTCCTGCTCAAGCCCAACTTCTCTGCCCATTCGGAAGAAAGACTTCCTATTTTCACGTTAGAAGGGTATGCCGTGTCGTAGAGTCTATCCCTTAAATTTTCCAGACCGGGTGACAACCTTTTCAAAAACTCTTTGTCGGGTAGACCTCCCCATAGTTTGCTGAACATTGCTTTATGACCTGCTGCACAAACGCTTCTTTTAATTTGTAACGGATTTGTATTTCCTGCAAGAGCAGCCGGAATCCAATCACAAATTTCCACCCAGCTGAAAGCTGCTTCGTAAACTTCGGGATCAATATTTTTACAATGAAGTATTTTACTCCAGAACCATTCCGAAGAATAAACTCCTCCAATTTTGGATAGATATTGAGGACGTATTTCCTGAGCAACTTTTGTGATGTAAGCTGCTTCTTCATAACTTGTGTGATCTTTCCAGAGCCAGACATATGCGTTAGGATTGTCCTTGAATTTTTCGTAGGTGCTCAATGGTCGTCCATTTTCATCTACGGGCATTGGACTGCTACCTGTGGTATCAACTCCAATTCCGATTACATCTTCATTTCTAAATTCAGGATTTTTTTCTTTTGCGATACGTAGAGCTTCTTTTATTGTAACTTCAATGCCCGTTAAATAATCGGCTGCGTTTTGTCTTGCCAGTTCGGGATTTTTGTGGTCTACAATCACTCCGTTTTCCCCTGTGGGGTACGGGAACACATAACTGGCTAATTCCGTACCGTTCCCTAATTCAACAATAAGGGAACGGCAGGAATTAGTACCAAAATCTAATCCTATTGTATATTTGGCCATAATTTTATCCGCTGAAATAGATATAGGCTCCCAGAATCATCAGTATAACAATAAGGGAAGCAATAACATCCATTGCGTTCCAGCTTGCACGCGATTCCTGTCTCTGTTCATCTGTAATAGTACCAAAAGTCAATCCTTTTATTCTTTCATATTCCGGTTCTTCTGTAGCATAACTTACCACATACATAACTACGAGACTAACCAGGAAGATCAAGAGGCTATAATATTGGAAGAAAATATTATTAACAATCCACAAGAATGAGCCCTGCTCGTAATGGAATCCGGAGACAAGTTTAACAGGAGTATCAATAGCAAGTCTGAATATACCGAGCGCAAAACCGCTGAATAATGCAGCCAGTGCACCTTTAGCATTAAGGCGTTTATTAAATATGCCTGCGAAGAATACAACAAATATCGGAGGTGCAAGATAAGCCTGAACACCCTGCAGATAGTCATACAAACCTTTGCCTCCACGAATTACAGGCAGCCATAACAATCCAATAATTACCATTACAGTCGTAGCAACTCTACCTACCCAGACAAGTTTTTCCTGAGTAACGTGAGGTTTTAATCTTGAGTAAAAGTCGATTGTAAAAAGAGTTGAACAAGCATTAAAAACGCCGGCCAAAGAACTCATTAATGCAGCCAGAAGACCTGCCACTACCAATCCTCTGACACCGATCGGTAAAATATTAGCAACCATCAGTGGGAATGCCTGTTGCGCATTGTCGCGAATAATCTTTCCGTCCGGACCGATTAATTGTTCTTGAAAAACAGGTACCTTCCCACTTACAGCCAGAGCATAAAAAATTATACCCGGGATAATGAAAATGAAAACAGGCAATAATTTAAAGAAAGCTGCAGCAATCGACCCTCTTCTGGCTTCTCGTTCGTTAGGTGCCGATAAAACGCGTTGAACGATGTATTGATCGGTCGTCCAGTACCAGAGCCCGATTATAGGAGCACAAAAGAGCATTCCAATCCAGGGATAATTATCGTTAAAATACCAGGCCATTTTGCCTGCTTCTTTTACAGGCGCCCATGTAGCTTCTACGCCAGCGGGTACAAGGGGTTTCCACAAGTTGAACATTTCCGAGCCAGCAATAGCTTTAAGCTCGCTCCAGCCACCCAGATAATGCAATCCAAATGCAGTAACAAGCAACGATCCGATGATAAGAATAATCGTTTGTAAAGCTTCTGTATAAGCTACCGCAGCCATTCCTCCCAAAACCGTATAGATACCAGTAATTACAATTACGAGTATCGAACCGATCCAGAAACTATCGAGTCCAAGAAAATTTATATCCGGAAGGAGTACAGAAAAAACAATGCCTCCTGCAAATACACCAACAGCAATTTTAGTTAAAACATAGGCTACCAATGAGATTCCTGAAAGGACTGTACGTGCAGTTGGAGAGAATCTACGTTCAAGAAACTCAGGCATTGTATAAACTCTGGAACGAAGATAGAAAGGCACCATTACCCAACCTAAAACAAGTAAACACCATGCGTGGAGTTCATAGTGAGCCATTGCAACTCCGTCGGTTGCACCTGAACCAGCCAACCCAACAATATGCTCCGACCCAATATTCGATGCAAAAATCGAAGCTCCTACAATAAACCATCCCAAATGCCTGCCCGCCAAAAAATAATCGTCGGTGGTCTTTTTCTGTTTCTTGATTACCCACCAGGCAAGGCCCAGTATGATAGCAAAATAAAGAAATATTATTATCCAGTCGAGTGTGTATAGTGCGCTCATAGCTGTACCATCCATTTTTTTTGTGAAATATTGGTTATTTCATAATATCGAAGTGATATACAGTTTTTTGGCGATAGATATCACCAGGTTTTAAAATAGGCGAAGCAAAGTTTTCTTTATTTGGAGAATCAGGGAAAAATTGTGGTTCTAAGCATAGAGCCGTACGGTATTTATATTTTATGCCGCCTTTACCAGCAATTGTGCCGTTCAAAAAATTACCTGAATAAAACTGTATACCAGGCTGGTCGGTATAAATTTCGAGTACTCTTCCACTTTGCGGATCGGTCAGCGTAACTGCTTTTCTCACTTTCCCATTATAATTATTTAAAGCCCAGTTGTGGTCATATCCTTTTCCATATTTCAGCTGAAGATAATCGTCGTTAATTTTCGAACCAATGGGTATTGGTTTTCTAAAATCCATCGGTGTATTTTCAACCGGTGCAATTTCGCCTGTTGGAATCAACTCCGAATCGATCGGCGTAAAATTATCAGCATTAATACTTAGAACATGATTTAATATTGTGTTTTCGAAATTACCCGATAAATTATAATAGGCATGATTGGTAAGGTTTAATATGGTAGGTTTATCTGTTGTACCTGTGTATTCAATAATCAAATCGTTATTATCTGTCAAAGAAAATTTTACTTCGACATTTACGTTACCAGGAAAACCTTCGTAACCGTCTGGACTTTGCAGTTTCATAACCACACACGAAAGGGTGTCGTTGGAGACAATTTCAGAATCCCATACCAATTTATGAAATCCTTTCATACCTCCGTGGAGATGGTTTTTGCCATCGTTAATTGTCAATTGGTATTCTCGATCATCGATTTTAAATTTTCCCCTGCCAATACGATTTGCATACCGTCCTACTGTAACACCGATAAAGGCATTATCATTAATATAGCCGCTCAATGAATCGAATCCAGCTATAACGTCGGCAAATTTTCCCTCTTTATCGGGCGTTACAATCGATACCAATGAAGCGCCGTAATTTGTAAGTTTGACCGTCATTCCATTCGAATTTTTCATTGTGTAGAGATAGACGGGAGAACCGTCAGGTGCAGAACCAAAATTTTCTTTGGTTATTTTGCTTTCATTTGCAGAAGTGCAAGCAACTACCATTGCAGCCAGCAGAATAATCATTATTTCCCCCATAATAATTCCTCATTAATTTAATAAAACAATTAAAGATTACTTAAAGAGTTAAAATAAATCGAAAATTTTGATATGAATAATAAAATTATAATTACTTTTTTCAAAATTATTTTTAGAAGCCAGGAATGATATGGGAGAACAAAAAGGTACTCTCGAATTATAAGAGTACCTAAGAAAATTTACTTTTTGTATGTACTCAACAAAAAGTCGGCTACAGCTTCTGCTTCCGCAGGCTTAAGTCCCTGATTTGGCATTGCGGGATAGTCGGGATTGATTTTTACTGGGTTCAAAATAAATTTTACCAACTCTTCTTTTTTGCCTTCGTATTTAGGAAGAGTTTCATTGTAAGGCGGTCCAACCAATTTTTTGTCGAACTGATGACATGCAATACATTTTCCATTGTAAATATCTGCACCGTTTATTACAACTTTCTTCAATCCATACTCCTCTTCCAATGAAGATTTATATTCTTCATAATTTGCGGCTAAAATTGCAAATTGTTTTTTTGTAGCCGTGTCCAGAGAAGAATATTCCTGCAGTACAATAAAGAATAGAGCGAGAACAAATAAATAGATCAAAGACGATGCGTATTTAATTTGTGCGTCACGAATCATTAAATAAAACATCAGACTGATAAACATTACAACAAAGAGCGCTAACAATGTATAAGCAAACAGATTGTATGACAATGCATAACTTGATTTAGCCAGAATCGAAAGAATAATAAATAACGGCAGAATAACAGAAATAACCAGACCGGTCTTCAATCCAATATTCTTAATAAAATTGTAATAACTTTCATCTGTCTTGAAGTTGTCGGAAGAATACAATTTATAAATGATAAAAGCGGCAGTTAATCCGAATGAGAACAAGACAATCTCAATGAATCCAATTATAGTCTGCAATGAAAAAATAATTTTAATAAAATGAGTTTCAGTATTCCAGTATTCCGGACTTGACGCCAGATGCAAAGAGGAAACAAACAGGTATACTGAAAAAAGCAGCAATGCTAATCCAACCACACCCGACTTTTTCAAAAGTTTATTTGCACGTACTAAATAAAAAGAAGATTCTTTTTTAATTTCTTCGTCAATATTGTTGCCTTGCGAAACTGCCCCAAGTATATCTTTAATATGGAAACTATATTTGTATGTATAGATAAATAAAAGCGCCAAAACATAAATTAATGAAGCAATCAGCAGGTAGCCGGCCGCAGGAACATTTGATAGATGCAAAAGCTGTGCTAAACTGAATGTTATACTCAAAAGAGGTATAAGTCCCAGACCGAAAGCAGAAACCTTATTGAAGGTTACCATATCAATCAGGAACTTTGAAAATTTATAATAAGTTTTACTATCGTTCTTAACACTTTTATTCTTAAAGAAAAGAGATAAAGTCATCGACCCAATCAGCAAACTGATGTATGGAATAAAAATCAGCAATGTTAGAACAAAAAGATATTTCAGTAGAACCAGATGGTGTGCAGACTGGGGTAAAACATATTTGTCTAAGAATTCCATATACGAACCATTATATTTCTGTTAGGAATAATTTACTTATAGAAATTATTACGGAGACCACAAGAACGAACAGGTTAATTTTTATAAACGCTTCTTTGAATAATACTTTTTTTGTGCCAATAGTTTTATTGTATAAGAAGGATTTAAGCATACATCTTGTATCGAAAATAAGCCAGCCACTGAGTAATAGAAAAGCTATAAAAGTGTAAATTCTGAAATTGACAGAATAGAAAGGAATAAATAAGCTGCTAACAGCAAGTGCTACAATCCAGACATAAGTTATTCTGCCTAACTGAGACTCGGAAAAGTTTGTCGTAAGTACAGGGAAACCTGCTTTTTCGTAATCTTTGCTATAAAGCAGTAATAGAAGCCAGAAATGTGGAATTTGCCAGATAAAGAAAAACAGAGCAAGCGACAAAATTTGCAAATCGATGGGGCTACCACCTGCGGCAGTATAACCAATAACAGGAGGGATTGCTCCTATAAGCGAACCTGGAATTATTGCCAGAGCATTTACCCGTTTCAAAGGTGTGTATATAATGTTATACCAAATCAACGCAATGAATGAAAAAATCAATGCGGTTAAGTTTGCGCTGTAAAAAATTATTATTCCAGCTGCGATTATCAAGAGGATTGCAATAGTACTGGCAGCTTGAACCGAAATTCTTCCTGAGGGCAGAGGTCTTCCTTTTGTCCTGTCCATCAATTTATCTTTTTCCCTCTCCTGAATTTCGTTAATAATCGATGAACCGCAAGCCATTAAAAATACACCGAATGTAACTATTAACATTTGCCAGCTAATTGTTTCAGCATAAAGGATATACCCGACTGAAGTGGACATCGCGACAAAAGCAGTTATCCTGACCTTTGCCAGTTCAAAAAATACTTCCCACATATTTTTCAAACTGGCAATTACTAATGTTTTCATATCAGTCAATCCGTAAGATAATCCTGCCATATACTACTTACTTTCTTCCGATGATTGATTATTGTACCACTTTTCAAAATTGGATTTTTCCATTGCAACAACTTTAGTATACATCATCGAATGGTTTAATCCGCAATACTCAGCGCATGCGACGTCGTAATTCCCTGGTTTTATTGCCGTAAAAGAGAGGTAGTTAATTTTATTTGGTATCGCATCTTCCTTGATTCGGAAAGCTGGAATATAAAATGAATGATTTACATCCATCGATTTTAATTTCAGAACAATTGGCTCGTTAACAGGTACATAGAGTGTATCTGACCGTAGTCCATTCTTATAATTAAATTCCCACGCCCACATTCTTGCCGTGACATCAACCTCAAAAGCATTTTCAGGTATTTTTCTAATTTCACTGAATCCAGTATATCCGTAATAGAACATCGACAGAACAATAATAGTAGGAATGGCAATCCAAACAATTTCAAGCCAGATGTTCCCGTGAATATCAACCGGCTTACTTCCTTTTTTTCTGTTATACTTGATAACAAAATAAATCATTGTAATTGTAATGCCGAGAAGAAGAACAACTGAAATCCCGACAATATATAACATTACAAAATCAACAGTTTCCGTATGTACTGACGGTACAGGCGACATGTTTTAACCTCAACGATAAATGAAATCGAAAAATGTTAACACAAAAATTACCAGTAATGTAAATCCACTAAGACCCAGAAATACCTTAAATATTGGTTCGTCGAATTTTATGTGCATAAAAATATTAATTACTAATGTCGATTTAATTGCAGCGATGAACATTGCAATCAGTAATGTATAATCACCTAAATGGATACCGGCAATTGATACAGTAATAGTAGTCAGAGCCAGCAGGGAAATCCATACTAAAATATAAGTGTTGTAACCAATTATATGTTTTTTGTTTTCCATTTCGATGCCTCACTGTATGAGATAAAAAAGCGGAAAAAGAAAAATCCAGATTAAGTCAACCAGATGCCAGTAAAGACCTGCATTTTCAAGTTTGTTATAATTTTCGTGGGTTATGTTATTTCTTATAAGAAAATAGAGCATAAACATCAAAACTACAACACCAATTATAACATGAAGCCCATGTAACCCAGTCATAACATAATAAAGACCGAAGAAGAGAATTTGACCGTTAGGTCTTCCCAACAATTCTTCGGAACCGGGGAAAATACCATGGTCTATTTTTGCCATCCACTCAAAATATTTATTTACCATAAACATTAATGCAAAGACAATTGTCATAGTTAACATCAGTATCGATAAGAATTTATTTTTTTTCTGAATAGCAGCAATTGAAAGCGCAACAGTAAGACTGCTGGTAAGTAGAATTACAGTATTGAGTGTACCTATACCAGTGTTAAGTTCCATAGCCGCCAAACGAAACTGTTCAGAATATTGATATCGATAGACTGCATAAGCTAGGAACATACCTCCAAATAAAAGTACCTCTGTAAAGAGAAAGAGCCACATGCCCATTTTAGCACCCACATCGTCACGGTGGACGTGCTCTACTGAATGGTTATATTCGTTGCCTACAATGGTGTTATGATTCATTCTTCATCTCCTTGAGCTGGCTGAAATCGTAAGGTTCATGTGTAATGGTTGGGATTTCCTTAAAATTTTCCAGTGGCGGAGGAGAAGGAATATGCCATTCAAGAGTAACACCGCCCCATGGATTTGCCGTAGCTTTTGGACCTTTTCGTAAAGAGTAGATTAAATTTCCAGCCATTAAAAAGATTGCAAGTGCAAGAATCCATGAACCGACAGTTGAGATTTCCTGTAAAGTAGCAAATTGCGGCAGATAATCGTAATATCTTCTTGGCATTCCCATATATCCCATAATAAATTTTGTAAAATAGAGCATGTTGAATCCAATAAAGAAAAGCAAGACAGCTATATTTGCGACTTTTTTGAAATACATTTTACCAAACATTTTTGGGAACCAGTAATGAAGGGCAGCAAAAAAGATTGTACCCGTTCCTCCGAACATTACATAGTGAAAATGAGCTACCACAAAATAAGTATCGTGTAAATGAACATCTGTTGCCAGAGAACCAAGAACCAAGCCAGTCAATCCTCCTATCGAGAAAAGAAAGATGAACGCCATGACCCACAGGAATGGAGTCTGAGGATCGATTGAACCTTTATACATTGTTGCAACCCAGTTAAAAACTTTTACACCGCTTGGAAGTGCTACAATAAAAGTAAGAAGAGAGAAGACCCAACGAGCCGTGTCGCTCATACCGCTTGTAAACATGTGGTGTGCCCAAACGAGATAACCGACAAATGCAATTGCCAGCGACGATATCGCTATTGCCTTGTAGCCAAAAATGGTACGCCGTGAAAATGTTGGAATTATTTCGGAAACCACACCCATTGCAGGCAGTATCATAATATAAACAGCCGGATGCGAATAAATCCAGAATAGATGCTGATATAATATCGGGTCACCACCCCGTGCCGGGTCGAATATTCCCACTCCAAATGTGCGTTCTATAATTACTAATAGTATTGTAATTCCGATGACTGGAGTTGCAATAATCTGTATCCACGCAGTTGCATATGTAGCCCATACAAAAAGTGGCATTTTGAAAAAAGTCATTCCAGGAGCTCTCAGACGATGAACAGTTGTAATAAAATTAATTCCTGTTAATATTGAAGAAAATCCCAGTACAAACGCAGCTAATATTGCCATCGAAACATTAGTTGAACTTCTGACACTATATGGAATGTAAAATGTCCACCCCGTATCAATCGGTCCTCCAGGTAAGAACAAAGAAATAAAGACAAGAATTGCGCCAACAACGTAGACATAATATGAAAGTAAATTCAATCGAGGGAATGCCACATCGCGTGCACCTATCTGGATAGGCAGGAAGAAGTTTCCAAATATGGCTGGTAAACCTGGAACAATAAAAAGAAAAATCATTATTACGCCGTGAAGAGTAAAGAGTGTATTATAAGTTTGTGCATCCACTATAGTCTTGCCAGGTGCAATCAGCTCCAGCCTCATCAATATTCCAATTATCACACCTACGAGAAAGAAAAACGAAATGGTGTATAAATACATCAAACCGATTCTTTTATGATCGGTTGTCAACAGCCAGGACAAAATTCCAGAATATCTATTTGTGCTCTGCTGATAAAAATTCTTCTCTTCTATTGCAATTACTCCGTTTGCCATGTTACTTTACTCCGTTGTCTTACTTCTTTTTTTAAATAATAGTATAACCGCAAATAGTCCTACTCCCAGCAGCATAACTGTACCGACAATTCTCGTTATGTTTAATGTATACGAGCGTCCTTCAGGGTCATAGCTATAACAGAACTGAAGTACTTTAGTTATAGTCGGATTGGCTTTGCCTGCTTTTGCTTCTAACATTGCCATTTTAACATCGAAAGGATTGAACGTAACTCCGAATAAATAACGTGTAATCTTCCCTTCAGGTGAAAGAGCAATAACAGTTGCAGGGTGAACATATTGATTATCTTTTGTAGGCTTATAGTAAAAACCTGCAGCATCTGTAACTTTTTTGATGTTAATGCTATCCCCCGTTAAAAAAATCCAATCTTCTGGTGCAATTTTCTTTTTAATCGAATTCAGGTAATTTACTTTCCACTTTGCTGCAACTGTAGGATTTTCTCGGTGGTCAAAACTGAGCGAAATTATTTTGTAATCTCTGCCAGGAATTAAGTCCATTTTATCGATTGTCCATGCTAATTCGTTAAGCATTGGACTACATATACCGGGACATTCATAATAGACTAATGCCAGAAGTACAGGTTTGTCAATCAGACTTTTTAGGTTGACACTATCTCCTTTCGATGTAACAAACCAGGTATCTTCTGGTATATATTTGCCGAGCTGTTCGTCAACTCCAATTTCCACATGCTTTTGTGCAGAAGCAGAACCGGCAACTAATACAATTGTGAAGAATATATTTAAAAGCAACTTTACCATTTTATCAACTCATCGATTTTAAGTAATCATAAATCTTTTTCAAGTCGTCTTCACCTACTTTCCCAATTCCGGGTTTTAATCCAATCGAGAGCGGGTAGTTATTTATAATTGTCTTGAATTTTTCATATGAAATATTCCTGTCCGATAAAAATAGATAAACCAGTTTATTCAGGTCAGATGCTTGTTCAACGATCATTTCAGCAATATAATTATTCGTTTTTGAGTCTTTTATTCTTTTTGCTAATTGCGTAGTTCTATCGACGAATGTTTGATTCTCTTTAGAGAGAATATCAATAGCTTTGCTTACAGGAATTTTATTCGGGATTTCGATGCCAGCTGTTACCTTATAAATGTTATCGATATTATTTAATTCTTCGTCTGTTACGGGTGGAAATTCTGAAAAAGTTCGGATATAATGGATAATTGCAAATCTATCTTCAGGCGGAAGGTATTCGTATGCTGCCATTCCGTTTTTAATTATCCCCTCCTGCAATGTCTTATACATCATATCGATTGTTCGGCCGTTTGTCCAGCCATCTTTCTGATGGAAATTACGAGGTTTCGGATTAAGGGCTACACCTGCTGGACCGTCACCACGACCTTCGGATCCGTGGCACGATTGACAATTAGCGTCATAAAGTTCTTTGCCACGCGCTATCAATTCATCCGAAGGCGATTTGACTTTGTTCAGATCGACTGCCGGCATTATTCCACCCTTTGTCTCAACAATCTCTTTTTTTACAATAGTGCTGTCTTTAAGTCCAGCTGGCATTTCGTTAAACGAAATATTTATTAGATTCTGACCGAAATAAATCCCACCGATTAAAAGAATCAATAAGAAATAAGGGAAGAACCAACCGAACAAACGCACAGGATTTTTCAGAAGTTCTCTGAATTTAAGTTCGTCTTCAAATTTTATCTTTTTTTCCATAACTATAATCTGAAATCTATTCCACGTTTTAATTTCGGGTCGCCTATTGCGACCATGTTGTGCTTATTTGCCATGAAACTGAAAATTGAAATTAACAGACCAGCTGCAAGTATTATAAATCCAATCTCTATCCAGCCAAAAACAAAACCGTGTTTTGAATATGTTGGCATAACCATCCAGTATAGATCGTAATAGTGTGCAAACAATATAATAAACGACATAATTACTAATCGTTTCGGATCTTTTTTAGAAGGCTGCGAAAGAAGACCAAAATAAGGTATTACAAACTTTATAAAAATCAGTCCTATACTAATAAACTTCCAGCTACCCTCCCATCTTGCCAGGAACCAAAAAGTTTCTTCAGGCAAATTTGCATACCAGATCAACAGGTACTGTGAAAAAGCAATATATGCCCAGAAGTTTGTAAAGGCAAATAGTAAAGCTCCCAAACTGTAATAATTATCCTTCGAAATGCCTTTTACCAGATAGCCTTTTTCAGATAATAATATTATTGCAATTGTAGCGGTTGCTAATCCTGCAAGGACAGAACCTGAGAAATAATAGACGCCGAAGATAGTCGAAAACCAGTGCGGTTCTAAGCTCATCAGCCAGTCAATTGCAGTAAACGTAATTGTAATTGCGAAGAATGGCATAAATGCAGCTGATAATCGTGTATTTGCTTTTGTTAATTTTTGATCTTTTGTCTGGTCCTGCTTTAAAGAATTTCGAGTAAAAAGAAAATAGAACAGCCACCAGATTGCAATAAAAGCAGCCACTCTTATAATAAAAAATTCAACATTGAGATATGGGGCTTTACTTTTCAAAAGTTCGTCCATTTTCACAACTTCTGGATGCATCCAGTGAAACAACTGTTCCATATTTGCAAGTACGGGCAAAGCAATAAATGGAACGAGCAGGATTGAAGCAGCCACAAACTCAACAATTCTTCTAAATGGTACGCTCCAAACTGCACCTGAAAGGTATTCTGTTCCAATAAAAAACAGAGCTCCCATACCTACACTTATAATGAATGTCAACAAGATAATATTATTAAATGCGCTTCTTTGCAGGTCAGTTAAATATCCGAAAAGAGAGAGTAGAATTCCTGCCACCAGCAGAATATATCCCGTTCTGGTAATCTTAGACGGTACATATTTTTTCTGATAAACTATATCCATAATTTTTCCGAATTTTTTACTCAATTTAGATCAGCATCTCTGGCATTCAAAGCTTTTTGCAACGCTCTGATATAATTTATAACCGCCCATCTTTCTTCTTCGTTCAATTGTGTTGAATAGGACGGCATAGCGTTTTGACCTTCTGTAATAACATGGAAAATTCTACCGTCACTCCAGTTCCTTACTTTTTCTGAATGAAGCGAAGGTGGATTAGGAAATTGACCTCGTAATCTGCTGTCTCCCTCTGCATGATAACCATGACAGGGACTACAATAAATGTCATACTTCTTTTCGCCGAGTTTAAGAACTTTCATCGACATAGGGAGAGGATTTATTAATTTTTCAGCTGCCTCTTCAGGCATATTTTTATAAGGATAAAATGCCTCGCCTCTTGCGACCACCCCTTCGACAGGGGTTCTCATTCCAAACCCGTCGGCGAAAATTGCACTCGTCGATTGAGGCGTTAATTTTTCCTGCTCCATCATCCAGTTAAATGGTACCATATACAATAATTTATTGAGCGTAAAATATGTTGCGCCCGATGTAATTATAGCGGTAGCAAACAAAAACATGATAAATTTGGGCTCAAACAATCTCGGTTTGTATGCAACTTCATTTTCGTCATAAAATATTGGAATGATTTCTTTTGCACCTATCGAAAGGAGGAAACTATTTACTTCCTCTTCATTAAATTTTTCATCCTCTGCTTGAATAAACAAACCATATTTATCGGATGAAACTTGCTTCATGTAGCTGGTGCCATGCAGTGGATGAGCATTGTTCGGAAGTTTGAAAAAGATAAAGAGCATTGTAAGCACTGTTGCAATTGAAGCCGAAAGGACAGTCACCTCGAAAATTACCGGCACGTATGCGGGAAAAGAAAAGAGCGGTTTCCCACCAATCATAATCGGATAGTCGACGGCGGAAATCCAGTACATCAATAGTAATGCTGTCAATGCTCCTGAAAGTCCAACGACAAGAGCAACATATCCAAGCTTCGACGGCGGCAATTTCATGGCTTCTGGCATTCCGTGAATTGGATACGGAGAATGAACGTCGTATTTTTTATAGCCTGTTTCGGCTGCCTTTTCTGCTGCATTAATTATATCATCAGGATTATCAAACAGTGCTGCATATCCGTATAAAATTTTATCTTTCATCTATCAATGCTCCTTATGAGAAGGTTGAGAACCATCGACAACCGCTTTTACTTCTGCGATTGAAACGACTGGCAGGGCTTTCGTAAAGAGTAATATCCAGGTAAAAAAGAATCCAAAGCTTCCAATTAAGATCATAAAGTCAACCAAACTCGGTGTAAAATACTGCCAGCTCGAAGGCAAATAATCTCTCGACAAAGATGTAACAACAATTACAAATCGCTCAAACCACATGCCGATATTTACAAAAACAGCTATAACAAACATCACTGGAATAGTTCTTCTTATTTTTTTGAACCAGAATAATTGAGGTGCCAGAACATTACATGATACCATAATCCAGTAAGCCCATGCGTAAGGTCCAAAAGCTCTATTTATAAACGTGAACTGTTCAGGCTGAACTCCGCTGTACCATGCAATAAAAAACTCCATCGAATATGCATACCCGACCATCGAACCTGTAAGCAAAATTATTTTATTCATTCTTTCGAGTGTATCAATTGTAATAATATGCTCGTAATTGAAAATTTTTCTGACGAAGATCAGAACGTTCTGAACCATAGCAAAACCAGAGAAAACCGCACCGGCTACGAAATATGGCGGGAATATTGTAGTATGCCAGCCGGGTAAAATCGATACCGCAAAGTCGAAACTTACGATCGTGTGAACAGAGAGGACAAGTGGCGTAGCAAATCCGGCTAAAATTAAATAAACCATTTCGTAATGCTGCCAATGCCGGTTTGAAAATCTCCAACCAAGACTAAATATTGAATAAACTATTTTTTTTATTTTATTCGAAGTCTTTTCTCTTAAAGTGGCAAAATCCGGGATTAAGCCTACGTACCAGAAAATTAAAGAGACAGTGAAATAAGTTGAGACTGCAAAGACATCCCAGAGGAGTGGTGAAGTAAAATTAACCCAGATTGAGTGTTGATTTGGATAAGGGAAGAGATACCCAGCCAGCCAGGGTCTTCCTGTATGGATAAGAGGAAAGATTCCTGCAGTCATTACGGCAAATATGGTCATCCCTTCTGCAAAGCGAGCAATTCCTGTACGCCATTTCTGCCTGAGCAAAAAAAGAATTGCCGAAATTAATGTGCCTGCATGACCAATACCAACCCAAAAAACGAAATTCACAATTCCAAATCCCCACGCTACTGGAATTTGATTGCCCCAGGTTCCAATACCGTAATAAAAAGTCATAAAGAGACCAATAACAAACAGTCCAAGCATCGACAGCGTAATTGAAAGAGCAATATAAAACTTTTTATCTGGTCTGGTCTCCAGCGGTTTTGAAATTAAGTCGTCAAGGGACCTGAGCGGCGGTCTTCCTTCTATAACCGAAACTTCATGCGTATAGTCGACTGAACTCACTGAATTTCCTCCGTATGGATATTCCTTATTTTTGCTAAATATGAAATATTCGGTTTGACATTCAATATTTCCAGCACATGGTATGCAAGTTCGTGCTTTCTTAATTTTGCGATTTCAGAATTCGGATCATTTACATTACCAAATACGATTGCCTCGGAAGGACATGCTTGTTGACAAGCTGTTTGAATATCCTTTCCGTAGAATTCCTCGCCTCTGGCTATTGCATCGGAACGCGCTTCCATTATTCTTTGAATACAGAAAGTACATTTTTCCATTACACCTCTGGAACGCACTGTTACTTCAGGATTATTGACCAGAGAAGTTAATTCGTTTTCGTAATATGAATCGGCGAAATGATCTCTGTAGTTATAAAAATTAAATCTTCTTACTTTATAAGGACAGTTATTTGAGCAATACCTTGTACCAACGCAACGATTGTATACCATCTGATTCAAGCCATCAGGGCTATGATTTGTTGCATTAACAGGACATACATTTTCGCACGGCGCATTGTCGCAATGTTGACATAACATAGGCTGATTACTTACAATTGGCTCATCTGGTGTTCCGGAATAGTACCTGTCAATTCGAATCCATTGCATTTCTCTCCCTTTTGCAACCTGATCTTTTCCAACAACAGGCACATTGTTCTCGACACTACACGATGCTACACATACATTACAACCTGTACATTTATTAAGATCGATTGCCATAGCCCATTTTACACCGTCGTATTTATACTCTTCGGTAATGTTAAAGAGTTCGTGTTTTTCTTCATGCAAGAAATGATGATTTTTTTGGTACTGAGGTAGCGTCCCTTCCTGAATAATTTTTCTGATACGATGAAAATCTTTTACAAATGTATCGTCAAGTGAATGATGTTCCTGAGTTGAAGCTAAAGTGTATTTACCTTCAGCTTTCTTAATACTCACCCCCGTCAGTATGAAAGGTGAATTGTTTGAATTTTTTGTAAGGAATACCAATGGATTAAACCCAATTCCTTCACCTACAACTCCCACACTTTTTCTGCCATAACCTGCTTCGATGTGAAAAGTATCGTCACTCATGCCAGGTTGAATAAATATTGGCAGCTTAAGGCTCGTACCATTGTACGCAACTTCTGCCATATCGTTCATATCAAGATTCATTTTCTTAGCTGTTGCAGGAGATATCGATAAATAATTGTCCCAGGTTACTTTTGTTACCGGATGAGGTAACTCCTGCAACCAGCCGTTGTTGGCATATCTTCCATCGCCTACGAAATAACTTTCGGTAATAATTAATGTGTATTCCCCCTCCAGAATTTTAGCCTTCATGAGCTCATCGAGAGAACGAGTGTTATATTCAGGTTTATCAAAAATTTCATTAAATTCGACAAATCCATCGTGGAGAGCTGCATACCAGAATGCTTTGAAATCTGATGCAGGTTTAATTTTGTTATAAATTTCTTCTCTGCACGTTTCAGCAATAAAATCGCGGTACCTGCTGTCATTAAATTTATCTTTTATTCCTTCCGTCCATCTTAAAAGGATAGCCTCCTTCTGGCGTGTATCAAATATTGGTGCAATAACTGGTTGTTGTAATCCATAAACACCCTTACGCACATAGAAATCGCCCCAGCTTTCGAATTGAGTACTTTCAGGTAGCACATAATTACTCAGATCTGCAGTTTCACTTTTTGTACTTGTAATTGTAATTACTGTCGGAACAGATTTCAGAGCTTCATAGTAACCATAATCTAAGGGCAGATGAAAAACAGGATTTGTATCTAAATGAATAACCACACCGACATTCCCTGCCTTCATTTTGTCACATAATTCCTGTATGTCATTCATTCCCGATAGAGGCAGTAAATTTACAAACGAATATTTAGAGTCATATAAATCTGTATTATCCAAAATTTCATTCAATAAATTCACAGCCAGATGGATTTCGACAGCTAAATTACTTCCTGCATAGACGATAGATTTACCTCTATTGCTGTCCAGATCATCGATCAGTAGTTTTACCTTCTCATTATTCTTAAACTCTGCGAGGTCAAATTTATTGAGATACGATTCGAAGTAGGGAGGTAATTTAATTTTACTCCCCTTTTTATAGAGATTATTTACCAATCCCATTAAAAATTTGAATTGTTTAGTTGGGCTCAATCTCAATCTGTAATCGGCCATCATTCCGGTTACACTCATTCTGCTTTCAGCTACATACAACCTGTTAAGTTTACCGGTATTAACGATATTTCTACCCTGCGAAAATTTTCTTGTATTCTCGATGTAATTACCTTCATTGCCCAAAAAGTCGCCTTCGATACTTAAAATCACATCTGCCTTTTCCCAGAGAATTGCTGGATATTCATTCGTGCCGTAAGTAATTTCCCATGCCTTTTGGCGTGTCGTTTCATTGAAAAGTTGATAAGAATAAATTTTAGTAACAGGATATCTATTTTTAAAATTTTCCAGAACTCTTAAAGTGGAAGGGGATTTAATACTTCCAACAAAAAGAGCAATTTCTTTATTTTCATCCGAAGCTTTTTTCAAAGCATCAACTATTTCCGAATCGACTCTATTCCAGCTCGATTTTTTTCTATTAATCAGTGGATACTGAAGTCTTTCGGGATCGTATAAATTGTAAATCGAAGCCTGACCTTTAGCACAAACTTTACCGCGATTAATTGGATGTTCTGGATTTCCGTCCACTTTTATTGGTCTTCCTTCTCTTGTCTTAATCAACAAGCCGCATGCATTTGAGCAGCCTGCGCAGGAAGACGCATAGTAGTTTGCCTTTCCGAGAAGAAGATATTCTGGCTTTTTGTTATAGGGAACAATTTCCCCTTTATCGCGATAATCCGTACACGCAGTTGTGCCTATAGCAGCCGTTGCAGAAACGAGTGCAAGAAATTTTCTGCGTGATAGTTTCGTTAATTTACTAAGTTCAAAATCGTCCGTAACTCCTTCCATAAATTCGTTCTCTTTAATCTTACGTATATCGTCACTATCGTTATAGTCTTTTAAGCTTTTCCAGAAATCTTTTTTGTTCATGATTGAAAACCTTATTTTACTCTTTTAACAGCGTCTTTATGAATACTTACTTCTATTTTATTTTTACGCATAAACTTTAATAACTTTTTAGGTAGCAGACCGGCAACTAATCCTGCCAACGACAAAATGCCGAACGTTTCAAAAAATTTTCTTCTTTTATAAATTTTTTCCATTTGCTCTCCATTTATCTATGACATGCATAGCAATTTTCCGGACCGTTGTTCACCACTTTAAGATATGGTAAATTTTCATGTGGATTTCGATGGCAATCAAGACAGGCCGCCATGGTAAACTGCCTTACCTGGGAAATTTTTTCCATCTGAGTAACATCTCCGTGACAGCTTTCGCATTGAATTCCTTTGTTAACATGTACGCTATGGTTGAAATAAGCGTAATCGGGTACTTTATGAATTCTTTTCCACGGAATTGGTTTGTTTTCTTCGTAGTATTTTGTGAGTTTAATTATTTCGGGACTATCCTTGCGGGCATAAGTGTGGCAATTCATACAAATATTGACCGAAGGAATAGAAGCATATCTTGATTTCTCGACGCTAATATGACAATACTGACAATCGATTGCCATATCGCCTGCGTGTAGTTTGTGCGAAAAGTTGATCGGTTGTTCGGGTTTGTACCCAAGTCCGTCCCGTTCAGGACGAGAAACGTAATAGGTAATGATAAATGTTGAAATAATTACAAATAATGTCAGAGGCAACCGAACTTTTAGAAGATAATCCAAATATTTTTTTTTCATCAATGTCTCTGAAAGTAATAAGATATTGAGTATATTTATCTGAATTCAAGATTCAAATATACACAACAACAAGATTCCAACAAAAATTCATTTAAAATTATTTTTTTCGTTCAACTACAAAATGAACGAGCCCTGAGAGAGAATGCTTGGCGTTTGAGTCCTCGAAAATATCGAGACAGCTCAATGCCTTACGCGCGTATTCATTAGCTTTTTCTTCTGCGTAATTAATACCGTCGTATTTTTTTACAAATTCTATTACAGTATCGACGTCTAAATTTTTGCCTCCGTTTTTAATTAAGTTCAAAACGGATTTAGATTCATCTTTGTCGGCTTTACTTAATGCATATATCAAAGGCAAAGTAAGCTTTCTTTCTCGAATGTCGCCTGCAAGTGGCTTCCCAAGTATACTCGATTTGCCGATAAAGTCGAGAATGTCGTCGCGTATTTGAAAAGCAATGCCGAGGTATTCACCAAATTCATGCATGGCTTTTATTTTATTTTCGTCCTTCGTAGCAGCCATAGCCCCTATTTCACAACACGTCGACAATAGAGAGGCCGTTTTATCAGATATAATCCTGAAATAAGTAGCCTCGTCGTTATTGAGTTTTCTTGTCTTCCTGATCTGGAGCAATTCACCTTCCGACATTCTTTTTACAGTATTGGTAATTACTTTTAGAAAATCGTGGTCTTCATACTCAACTGCTAACATTAGTCCCTTTGCCAGCAGATAGTCTCCCATTAAAACTGCAATTTTATTTTTCCATATAGCATTGATCGACGGGAAATTTCGTCTCGTATCGGCGTTATCCACAACATCATCGTGCACCAATGTAGCCGTATGCAGTAATTCAACAAGTCCGGCACCTCTGTAGCTTCGTTCTGTAATACCTCCAGATATTTTGCTGGAAAGTAATACCAGAAGGGGTCGAATTTTTTTGCCCTTTTGTTTAAGGATATATTTTGTTACAAGGTCTACAATGCCAACATTCGATTTTAATGACTTTTTAAATACGGCATTGAATTCTTTTAGTTCTTTATCGACGCTGTGTATTATATCGGAAAGCGTATTTATGCTCAATTTTTCTTTTGGAATATTTTTGAGACTAAAATACTTATTTCATATAAGAAAACCAATGGAACTGCCAGAATAATCTGAGATACGGGATCGGTACCAGGAGTTAAAACTGCTGCGAGTATTAAAATTGCTACTATTGAATGTCGACGATAACGTCTCATTATGCCTGGATTTAGTATGCCAATTTTGGTCAGGAAAAATGAAAGCATTGGAAGTTCGAAAACCAATCCGGCACCTATAATTACGCTCAGGATAATCGAGAAGTACTCGTCAATTGCAAAATTATTTTCAATCGCCTCGGAGCCAAATTCCGCTGCAAATTTCAGCGTCAATGGCAGCATTACAAAATATGCAAATACGACGCCCGCAAGAAAACAAAATGTGGTAAAGAGAACTATCGATGTAATATATCTTTTTTCATTTTCCTTTAATGCCGGAGCAATGAATTTCCAGAATTGGTAAACAACGTTCGGAAAACTGATTATCAAGCCAACGATTATCGCTACCTGAAAATATAAAAATAATTGTCCGAACGGTTTTAAATTCTGGAGTTTTATATTTGACTGACGCGCGGGCAACAAAAGAATGCCGTCAATAATAAAATCAATAAATACCCACGCGATTATTGTTCCAATTAATATTCCAATCAAAGAGTAAATTATTCTCCACCTCAATTCTTCGAGGTGTTCCAGAAAAGTCATTTCGACTTCGCCAGACGCGTATTCATCATTCCGGAGTTTTGTATCTTCTGCCACTTAACTAACCGTTTATTAATTCCGGATAGAGCGGAAATTTCGAGCAAAGTTCTTTAACTTCTGAGTTAATGCGATTTAATTCATCTTCGTTATCCGCATTTTTAATTGCCCTGTCGATAAACGAAGCAATCATCTTCATTTCATTTTCTTTCATACCTCGCGTAGTAACAGCTGGTGTGCCAATTCTAATTCCGCTGGTCACAAATGGACTTTTCGTATCGAAAGGAATCATATTTTTATTGACCGTCATGCCAGCTATTCCAAGGGCATTCTCAGCTTTTTTGCCGCTGATATTTTTACTGGATAGATCGATAAGCATCAGATGATTATCCGTTCCGCCCGATACAACTTCGTATCCTAAACTCTTTAATTCTGCGGCAAGAGTTTTTGCATTCGAGATTACCTGTCGAGCATAGATTCCAAACGAATCCTGAAGAGCCTCGCCAAATGCAACCGCTTTTGCCATAATAACGTGCATTAGAGGTCCGCCTTGAATGCCTGGCATCACCATACCGTCGAATATTTCGGACATCATTTTTAGCCGATCGCCTTTGAGAGTTTTAATACCCATTGGATTTTCTCTGTCTTTTCCGATCAGTATGACGCCACCGCGAGGCCCTCTTAAAGTCTTATGAGTAGTCGAAGTAACAACGTCGCAGTAAGGAAGTGGATTGTTGAGCAAACCCTTTGCAATAAGACCTGCCGGATGCGCCATGTCGCACATTAAAAATGCACCCACTTTATCTGCAATTTCCCGGAATTTTTTGTAGTCCCAATCCCGCGAGTAAGCACTTGCACCTGCAACAATCAATTTTGGTTTCTCTTTTTTTGCAATATCTTCAATAATGTTATAGTCGAGAAGTTTAGTTTCCTTACTTAAAGTATATGAAACAGCATTATAAATTTGTCCGGAAAAATTGACCGGGGATCCGTGCGTAAGATGCCCGCCCTGGTCGAGGCTTAAACCAAGAATTTTATCTCCAGGCTTAAGAAGAGCCATAAATACCGCCATATTTGCCTGAGAACCGCTATGAGGTTGAATGTTAACATATTCAGCACTGAACAACTTTTTCAACCTTTCACGCGCTAAGTCTTCTGCCATATCGACATATTCACAGCCACCGTAATATCTTTTACCGGGATAACCTTCTGCATATTTATTAGTCAGAACAGATCCCGTAGCTGCTAAAACTGCCAGACTGACAAAGTTTTCAGAGGCAATTAATTCGAGATTATTTACCTGTCTTCCAATTTCTAGATTTAATATTTTTGAAATCTCTGGGTCATTAGTAAGATAATTAAGCATAAATTTTTCCTAACTTTTTTTTAACACACAAATATAAAGCTTTCCTTTCGGTTAAACTAACATTAATTTGAACTGCGTTAGAAACAGTAGAATTGCTTAAGAATAAAAAAAATGCCGCCCCATTTTACGAGGCGGCAATTAATTTTTTAGTTTGTGAATATTTTACGGAACCTGAATTGACCTATCGATCCAAGCATAGCAGGGACCTTCAATTTTGATAACGTCGCCAGATTTAAGTTTTCTGAAGAAATAGTCCTCTTTTGTGGGGACTGAATTTTGTAAAGCTTTAATACGATCTACTGCTATGGTAGCGTATTGCCCGCCTAAAGAAGCTGCTTTTCTATAAGTATCGACTGCTAATTGATAAACACACTTAGCCATAAAATCGTAGTCGCATGAACGAGCAGCTTGTTCATACAATTGAGCTTCGATAAGATAAGGATAGTCCCATTGAGGATCGATTTTCAACGCTCTCTGCAGATAAGTTCTGGCTACAGAAAGCTGGTCCAATCTTTTATAAATCAAAGCAAGATTAACATAATTTTCTTTTCCGTCGGGTTGAAGTTCAATTACCTTTTTATAAGCGTTAATTGCTTTGTCGGTCTTATCGAGTTTATCATAAACGCTTGCAAGTTGTTTCCAGTAATTAATTACATCAGGAGATTTTTGTGTTAAAAATTCAAGCGGCTCAACAGCTTTTTCGTAATTCTGTGCTCTCATGCAGGTTGAAGCATATTTCCAGGCTTTTTCAAGATTTTCCTTGTCGAGTTCCCACGACTTTTTAGTAATTTCAACCAGTTCATCAATATTTTCAGCAATCGATTCTAATTTCTGTATCCAGACAGGATTATCAGGCTCAGCTTCAGAAAGTTTGGAATAAAGGTCTAATGCTTTCAACTTATATCCATTTTCATCAGTTGCATTTTTGATATAAAGTACTCCGAGTCGATCTTTATAAAACGCAGGTAATTCAGGGTCTTTAGCAATCGCTTCTTCGTAGATTGGGATAATCTTGTCGCTGGATTCGTTTGCCCATACTTCCATAACGTAAGCTTTACGGGCTAAATAATACCCTGCAAGATCCGTTTCATATTGAATAGCTTTATCGTAGAAGTAATAGATTGTGTCTGTAAGCGCTCTCTTTTCTTCATCGGTAGCATTTGTACTATCGTGCAAGTACCAGAGTGTTTCTTCCATTTTGGGAAATATTTTGTATTTAAGAAATTGCGTTGGGTCTTCATTGATCACCTTCCACCCGAAAGGTGCAGCGCTGACATAATCTTTATTCTTGTGGTATTCGTAGAATAAGGAAAAATTAGCCATCAATTGATTCTGGGCATATAATGAAGAAACGCCTAAAAGATAGGTCATTATCAGCAAATATTTTAAGTGTTTCAATTTGTAAATCCCCTAATTTGTTTTCTATTATCTATCTTGTCTAATAAACCAGATTTCTCCGATACTTAAACTTACTGAAAATTTATAAATATTTTCGAGTAATAAATTATTATCTTTAGTACCCCGTCGACCATACTGGAACGCAAAGTCAAGTCTGTTTGCTACATCCAGAGGGATCGAAAATCCAGTATAAATTGAAATCTGATTGATTCCTTCTCCGTTAATTTTATATTGAGATTGTTCGTAGCTTAAACCAAGACGGAGCATTACCAGTTCCCAGAAGCGGCTTGATCGAACGTCGGATTTTCTGTATTCAAATCCGAGACTGTATTTATTTATGTCCTGCATCACATCGGATCTGAGATTGTTATGCGTAAAATCGCTAAATGATTGATGAAAATAATCGACAAGTATACGGTAATCGTTTTTCAGTAAAAAAGAAATACCTGCGCCGTAACGGACGGGAAATTTTTCCGATATTGTTCCTTCAGAAGAAGTTACTGTCCCGATTACGGTAGTGGCACTATTGACACTATCAACTTTAACATTGACTGGACTGGAGTAAAAAGCTCCCAATCGCAGGTCGCTGAAAATATTCATTCCCAAAACTTTCGATAAATTTTGCGAAATTGCACCTATTGTTAATCCAGCTGCAATATAACTATACTCGTCCGAAAAAGAACCATTTATTAAGTCTTCGTTTGATGTAAAATCAATTGAAGTTGTTCTTGAGATCTTTCCATTATAATAATCGAGCGAAAAACCTAAGGCAGTTCCAGATGGAAGCTGATAAGTTCCGCCTATCATTACTTTCGAAATTCCGCCTTTGCCTTCATAATCGGTCGTATATCCGCCTACAATTGAAGAGTCGGTTACCACTCTAAGCTTGTAATCGACGTTCGAATACGGAACAATTCCAGCAACGAGGCTCATTCCATATTTCTGATAAACCGGGAATCCAAGCATGAATCCCGGAATGATTAAATCAGAGTGATAAACTGATGAACTATTCGAAGCAATATTGTTGCCGTGATAAACAACACCGGTTTCGAAGCGCGTAAATTTGAGGGCAGACCATCCTGCTGGATTTATAGAGCTGAGATAATCAATATCTTTCAGGGCTATTCCGAGTTCACCAATTGACATTCTACGTGCATCATAGCTAAAAAATAAATCACCTATTCCAAACCGTGAATAAACCGAACCACCTGATGCATGTGAAATAAACGGCAAAATTAATATTATAAAAAAGCCAATGAATATTCTTTTCATAAACTATCTACTCTTTAAATAAGTAATTTTTAGTTTCGGACGGGTGTCGGCATTCACTGAGTGGGTGCCATGAATCCAGATTGTTGCAAGCGATTCTTTTTCGTCCGCAAGATATAATTCGAGTCCCTGATTTGTGTAAGAAGTATCGGAAATCCATTTCTGAACAATCCAGGCAATATCTCCCGAGAATTTATTGCCACTCCTCGATAGAATTGTCGTGATTGTACTGTCGGATGTATAAGTTTTTTTAGTACTGTCCCCCAGCACTTTAACTATAATTGAATCGGAAGCCGGTTCGCCATCAAAAGTTTTTAATTCATCTACATATAACTCAAGTTCTGCTTTGTTAATAATTATATTCTTAGGCAATACAGCAAGGTCAAAATAGAGGAAGCCTCTATTGAACAAACCGCCCTGTAATACGATGTCGTTGTCCGACGTTTCCGGTTCGCCCTTAATGGCATGTAGATCCATAGATGGAAGCGTCGATAGAGTATCCGTTACTTCATTTCTACCATACATAATTGTCAAAGATGGCAGGTCGGAATCCGTAAAAAGTTGATATGCATTAAAACCTACAATCCTCTGAGTATCATGAGTGGGCTTTATCAGAATTCCATAATTAGGTTCGGCAGAGTTTGAATCCACACTGAACTTAATCCATTCGAGAACTACGGAAGGGTCAATTTTAAAGGCAATCGATGTATCGTCGATTGCTTTTTCGTATGCAATATCCCGGGATTCATACTGTAACAAGTTGAGACTGTCGGTATTAAAACTTGCAGTACTCCAGCTGCTGGTTATACGGTGAACAGTAAAGTTGAATGGCAGGGATTTACCGCCGAGATAATACTTCAACTTTACGTAAATTGAAGCTTCGGCGATGTTCAGATTATTCTCCTTTACCAAAGTAATAACGGAGTCGGGCAGTGAAAATTCATATCTCAGCAGTGCCTGAGCTTCATATTTATCGTTCTTACCCAAAAGTAATTTGCTGGCTACACCCAGCGACAAATTGCGCTGAAATGTATATGAATTCAGTCTCACATTAACGGAATCGGTGTCAAACTGGTGAAATGAAAGAGTGGCATCATCTTTTATTAAATCGTATCCCACGGAGGTCGGATCCTGATTACATGAAACCAACAAAAATCCGAAGATAACTGGAATAATCAGTTTAATTTTACTTAGCAATTATTATCCTCCTCAAAACTTTGGGTAATAAATTTGTTGATTTCATAAAAATCAGTGGCTACAAAATTGGGTTTTTTACCGTCATTAATCAAGTTTTCAATCTCCGTCTTACAGTTTTCATTTGCAATCAATATTGTTTTAATTTTGGCATTGATACCGGCTTCAATATCGCTTGCTCTGTCGCCAATCATAAAAGATTTCGAAAGATCAATATTATGATCTTTAGCAGCTTGTAAAATCATAAACGGAGAAGGTTTCCGACAATTTGATTTTTCTGGTGGGTCAAAATCGGGATGATAAGGACAATAGTAGATGGCATCAATAACCACACCGCATTGTTCGAGTAAATCTTTCACTCTTTTGTTAACCGCTTCGACCTCTTCAATGGTCATCAGTCCCTTTGCCACACCAGCTTGATTTGAAATTATAATCAGTTTGAAACCAAATCTCTCTTTGAGATTTTTCAGGTTCTCGGCAACACCTTCAATCAAACGGACTACATCCGGGTCGCGTATGTAACCCGGATCATGATTTATTGTTCCATCTCGATCCAGAAATAAAGCAGGTCGCATTAATCAATTAACTTTTTATAAAGTTCAACATATTTTTTAGCCGAACTCAGCCAGCTGTAATCCCCTCTCATCCCAATCTTCATCAATTCCGTCCACAATTCTTTGTTTTCATTATAAAGTTTAAGAGCTCTCTTTACGGCTCCGAGTAAATCGGTTACAGTATATTTTTCAAATACAAACCCGTTTCCGGTTTTTGTCTTTTCATCAAATTGAATAATTGTATCTGCCAGACCACCGGTTTTGTGCACAATCGGAACTGTGCCATACTTAAGACTATAAAGTTGATTGAGTCCACATGGCTCGATTTTCGACGGCATTAGGAACATATCGGCGCCAGCTTCGATTAAATGAGCAAGGTCTTCGTCGAATCCGACGAAACACGAAAATTTACCTCGGTATTTTGTCGCAACATCACTGAAAAATTTTGTATATTTTTTATCGCCTGTTCCCAGTAATACCATCTTAATATTTAGTTTCATCAATTGAGGAAGAGCTTTCTGAAGTAGATCCATTCCTTTTTCATCCGTCAGACGCGAGATTACTCCAATGATTGGAACGCTTTCTTCATATTCAAAGCCGAAATTTTCCGACAATATTCTTTTATTTTCTTTCTTATTGTCGAGTTTTTTGATAGAGTACTTCTGGGGTATTTTTGTGTCTTTTTCCGGGTCCCAGATCAATCTGTCGATACCATTTACGATTCCCAATAAATCTTTACTTCTTTTTTTAAGATAGTGATTCAAACCTGCACTGTTGATCTTTGACGTTGTCAATTCCCTGGCATAAGTTTCACTTACTGTATTTATTTTGTCTGCAAATAAGATACCGCCTTTTAGAAAATTAACTTTGTTATTGTGGAACAATCCCTCTTCGGAAGCCAATTTTTCAGGTAATCCTGTTTTTTCGAATGAGGAGAGAGGAAATTCCCCCTGCTGAAATATATTGTGGATTGTAAGTAAAGTTTTAGTAGATGAAAATTGCGGCTCGTCTTTATAAATTGTTTTCATATAAACAGGCACCAGACCACTCTGCCAGTCGTTACAATGGATCACGTCAGGAGTCCATCCGAGCTTGAGCATCAGTTCGAATACAGCTTTTGCAAATAATATAAAACGCTCGTCATTGTCAGGAAATTCTTCGCCGGTAATCGGATCGGCATAAAGACTGTGACGATTCCCGAAATATTCGGGATTATCAAGAAAATAAATTTGTACGCGTGCCTTTGGTCCCACTAAAAATGAAGATCTCAGCGAAAAAACGACATCTTTATCGGCAATCTTAACCGTAATATCCTTTAATCTAACCACCTCGTGAATCTTAAATTTTCGTTCGTCAATTGCACCGTATTTGGGCAATATAATACGAACGTCGTGACCCATTTCCTGTAAACGCTGGGGGAGCGCAGAAGATACATCGGCCACACCACCAGTTTTAACAAATGGGACTGCCTCAGGGGTTACAAAAAGGATTTTAAACGTTGAAGGCATTTTGGTAAGATCCTTTTTTTTATTTTCGAAAAATACGAAATATTATGCCCTTTAACAAAAATTAGAAATAGACGACTTTATTCTATATATTAATTCAAACAAAAATTAAGGTATTTTTTGGTGAATCTTTTAATCAAAAATCCAGATCAGATTGTTACTGTTAATACATCTGGACAAAACTCAAAATCGGGCAAGCGAATGAATGATCTGGATATTTTGACAGGACATTCGATTTATATTGAAGACGGATGGATAAAAGATATACTGCCGAACTCATCGCTCTCTCGAATTAATGCAGACGAAATAATCGACGCCGAAGGTTTATTGGTTTTGCCCGGTTTTGTTGAATGCCATACGCACAGCGCTTTTGCCGGAAATCGTTCAAAAGAATTCTTGATGCGATTATTGGGCAAATCCTATGAAATAATTGCCGAAGAAGGTGGAGGTATTATTTCAACTGTAAATTCAGTAAGACGGGCTTCGCACGATGAATTAATTCGACTCCTTTCTCCCCGAATAAAAAAATTTATTTCTCAGGGAATTACAACCCTCGAAATAAAAAGCGGATACGGCTTGAGCTATTACGACGAAATTAAACTTTTGCAGGTAATAAATTACTTCAAAAAAAATTCACAGATTGATATTATTCCCACATTTCTCGGAGCTCATACTTATCCACCTGAATACAAAAACGATCATTCGGCGTACTTGAAATTAATCACCGATGAACTTTTACCTTATATCAGCAAAAATGCTCTGGCGGATTTTACAGATGTATTTTGCGAAAAAACAGCTTTCAGTCCAGAAGAAACTGATTTAATTTTTAAAAAGGCAAAAGAGCTGGGATTTAAACTGAGACTTCATACCAATCAATTTCACAGCATAGGTGGAATCGAAGTGGCTCTTAAACATTCGGCCTATTCGGTTGATCATCTCGAAATAGTTGATGATAATGAGATCGATAAAATTGCAAATTCAGAATTAACGGCTGTTTTGCTGCCTGGAGTATCTTTTTTTCTTGACTATAATTACGCTCCCGCCAGGAAATTAATCGATCGTAACGCTACGGTTGCATTATCAACGGATTTTAATCCAGGCAGTTCGCATATTGCCGATTTTCATTTTATTATGAGTCTGGCGGCATTAAAAATGAAAATGTCAGTCGAAGAGATAATTTCTGCCACTACAATTAATGCAGCAAAAGCAATTGGAATGAACAACCTTCTCGGTAGTATTGAAATTGGAAAACAGGCTGACTTTGCCTTATTGAAAGCAAAAGAAATTTCTGAAATAATTTATAGTATCGGCAATAATCTAAACGTAATGACCATTAAGAAAGGGAAAATAATATATAAACGCGAAATGGAGTAATCATGAAAATTATTGAATGCGTTCCCAATTTCAGCGAAGGGAAAAACCAGATAACTTTTGAAGCAATAAAATCGGCAATCGATTCGACAAAAGGAGTAAAGTTATTGAATCTCGAGCCGGATGAAGATTATAATCGGGTAGTTGTAACCATGGCAGGCACAGACGAGGGAATTCTCGAAGGAGCAGTCAATGCGAGTATAGCTGCAGCAGAACATATTGATATGAGATATCACAAAGGCGAACATCCAAGAATCGGAGCTATCGATGTCGTGCCGTTTATTCCCATTTCCGACAGTACTATGGAAGAATGTGTAAAAATATCTGAAAAGTATGCTGAAATTATTTCAGAAAAACTAAACGTCCCGGTCTATCTCTACGAATATTCAGCACGCAAACCTGAAAGACAAAATCTTGCTAACATTCGAAAAGGTGAATATGAAGGACTCGAAGAAAAATTAAAAGACCCTGAATGGCAGCCTGACTACGGACCAGCAGTCTTTAATCCAAAATTGGGAGCAATTGTAACGGGTGCTCGCTTTTTCCTTATTGCTTATAATGTAAACATCGATTCCACTGATTTATCTTATGCAAAAGAAATAGCCGAAGTATTGAGAGAAAGCGGCTATCCAAAACGCGACAAAAATGGCAACATACTCAAAAAAGATGGCAAAACCATTAAAGTTCCTGGCAGATTAAAATCAGTTAAAGGGATGGGTGTTGCACTCGAAAAATTTAATTTGACTCAGGTTTCTATGAATCTTACTAATTACAAGGTTACCCCTCTCCATGTAGCTTTTGAAGAAGTTAAAAAGGAAGCAAACCGCTTAGGAGTCAAAGTAAAAGGGAGTGAAATTGTCGGTCTTGTTCCTAAAGAAGCTCTCTTAATGGCAGGAAAATTTTATACAAAGGACAAAACCAATAACGAAAGAGATCTAATCAATGCGGCAATTGAAAATCTCGGTCTGAATTATTTAGCCCCCTTCAAGCCCGAAGAAAAAATTATCGAATACATGATATAAAAAAAGGAAATTTTAATATGGATATTAAAAAAACAATTGAACAATACCTTGATGAAATTGCATCTTCATCTCCAACTCCTGGTGGAGGAAACGTAGCTGCATTTTGTGGAGCCCTCGCTTCGAGTCTCGGCATTATGGTTTGCAATTTAACAATCGGGAAGAAAAAATATGCCGACGTAGAGAAAGAAATCGAAGAGACAAAAGATAAGCTCAGCACTTACCAGAAAAACTTTTTAATTCTGGCTGAGAAGGACAACGAAGCATTTAACAAAGTTATGGAATCTTATAAACTTCCCAAAGAAAATGAAGAACAGGCTGAGACAAGAAAAAAAGAAATTCAGAATGCAACACTCGAAGCAGCTGCTATTCCGATGGAAGTTTTAAAAAACTGCTCAGCTGTTTTTATTCATATTAAGACCGTGGCCGAGAAAGGGAACCGGAATTCAATATCGGATGCGGGCGTTGCAGCTACACTTATAGGCGCAGCAGCCAATGGAGCTTATTTAAATATTTTGATCAATTTAGGCTCGCTCGATAATAAGACAATTGCACACGAAATTCTTAAAAGTGCCAATGCTTTACTCGACGATGTTAATCATAACGTAAGATTAATAACCAACATTATTAAAGACTCACTCACTCTATGAGAAAAATTTCTGTTTTACTCATAATACTATTTATAAACTATGGGTATACAGCTCAAACGGTTTTACCGGGAATCGATGTGTTGGTCAGAGACAATTTTCGCGAGCTATCGGGAAAACGCATCGGCCTGATTACTAATTCCACAGGAGTCAATAAAGACTTAATCTCTACTGTAGATATTTTTCTCAATACAGAAAAGATTAATCTAAAGGCAATTTTTACACCCGAACACGGACTACGTGGCAGTAAAAGTGCAGGGGAATATATCAGCTCGGAGGAGTATAAAAATATAAAAGTATTCTCGCTCTACGGCGAGACCAAAAAACCGACCAAAGAAATGATGGAAGAAATTGATATCCTTGTTTATGACATTCAGGATGTAGGTCTGCGTTCTTACACTTACATTACTACACTTGGAATGGCGATGGAAGCAGCGGCAGAAAATAATATCGAATTTGTAATTCTCGACCGCCCAAATCCGATTAATGGTCATAAAGTCGAAGGCCCACCGCTCGATACACTCTTCCAATCATTTGTTGGATATTTCCCGATACCCTATGTATACGGACTGACACCAGGTGAACTTGGGAGTTTTATAAACGAGGAAATCCTTAAACCGAAAGGTAAAAAATGCAATCTGAAAATAATTCCAATGGAAGGCTGGAAGCGAACAATGAATTATAACGAAACAGGATTATTATGGGTCCCCACTTCAAATCACGTCCCCGATTCCGATACCCCATTTTATATGGCTGCTTCAGGCATACTGGGAGAACTCAACGTAGTTTCGATCGGAGTTGGCTATACGCTCCCTTTCAGGACATTTGCAGCTGAATGGATTGATCCAGATCTACTCGCCGATAAGATGAATGCCCTCAACTTAAAGGGAGTTAAATTTCGGCCTATTTCTTACAAACCCTATTATGGTAAATGGAAAGATGTGGTACTCAACGGTGTACAATTTTATATTACTAATAAAGACGCAGCGAATTTATTGTTAGTCCAGTTCTATTTTATGCAAGTTCATAACGAACTGTATCCCGATAAAAATCTTTTCGCTCTCGCCGATTCTTCACGAATTAAAATGTTCGACCTGGTTATGGGTACCGACAAAATAAGAAAAGCATTTATAAAAAATTATAAGGTGGAAGACATTAAAGAGTTATTAACTGAAGGATTGGATAGATATAAGAGTGTAATTAAGAAATACTGGATTTATAAATAATTATTTACAATATAAATTAATACCTCCAACAGGCCAACGTGCTCTCAGATTTAATGTATCCGGATAATAACTGAATTTCTCAGCATATCTATACGGCTTAATACTTCCATAAGAATAGCTACCGTTACCGTCTGAATCGACAAAGTTCCACATTACGTATTTACCAGGTATTACTTTGTTTATTTCGAATTTATTAGCTACAGCTTTTTTAATATAATTTTTTCCCGTGTCGACACTTTTTAACACGATATAAATATTCGAACTGTCTCTATTAGATATGACGTTTCCAGATACAGCAGAAAATTCAAGTTCATTTGCCGTTGTAAAATTTACCGAGAGAACTGAATCGGCTTTATTTCCTTGCAGATCGGTTATTTTACTCAGATTGATTTTCAATTCATATTCGGATGCCTGACGAAGTCTCGATTTGAGGATTATATTGAAAGCCGCATCGTCTATTTTTTCGAGTCGATATGAGAAACTATTACCTTTTTTATCGGAGACAACAATAAAACTATCGGGGAAAGCAAAACCTTCGTCGAAAGTGCATCTAATTACAGGATTTTCATAATCGATTTTATTTTCCGGATAAACGCCTTCGATACCGATAAATGCGGGGGCTGAGGTATCTTCCTTAGAAATTGGCGTTATTGGAATAATATCACGTGTATTCAAATTGCCATTTAAATCGGGAATATTTTCCGCTACGAGAAAAGTTTTACCACTTTTAGGCAATGTGTCCTGCAAGGAAATATAAAATTGATTTTTCTTCCCTTTCCCTTTATAAAAGAAGCGCGGATCAAATCTCTTTTCTGTCAGCGAATCGACTAAATAAAAATTAGTGGAGTTTATCTTAGTGCTATCAACTGATTCGTTAAATTCTATTAAATACCGATAACTATCTATAGCTCTGGCATCGGATAATTTGGGAGGGATTGTGTCGCCCAAAGTTAACATAAAATCGAGATCGTTAATTTCCTTATTCCCCTCGTCGATTATAACTCTTTTAAATTGTACGCCGTAATAATCATCATTAATTTGATATTTCAGGTCGTTCAGTTTATCTTTAATCGCTATTACATCATATTCACCATTACTCAGTCCGAGTAGCATGTAACGCCCATTCTTGCCAACTTGAGAAATATAATCGGGTTCTTTCATAGAAAGATCTTCCGTCCCTGCGTTGTGTTTAAATGCTAAAATCATAACGCCGGAGGGATTGTCATCGTAGACTTTCCCGGCAACTTTTCCAACATCAATTGTATTGCCAGTTGAGAAAGCAAACGTATAAGGCTCGAGCATTTTATTTCGGCTATTATAGTCCTCAACTTCAGCTCCAATTGTAATCGTATAGGTCGTATTCCTCCTAAGTGTATCCCTCAATTCGAGTCGTAATGTTGTACCACTCCACCTGTATTTAATGGGATATTTCAGAGGTGGGGAAACAAAGATGGCATTACGCACAGAACTTTTATTAATGTATTCGCTAAAAGTAACCTCGATTGAATTTCCATTAAAATTTGTGGAGCCTGGTGGAGGATTGACTTCGACTACAGACGGCGGCATTGTGTCTTCGGGTCCACCTCCTGGAGGTAGTTGATTGGCGCAGCTTTGCAAGAAGATGAAGATCAGTAATACTATTAATTGTTCTGACTTCTTCGCCATTGTCTGTATTCCAGTACGTTTTGTTCGTGTTCACTTGGAGTGGAAGCAAATTTATGACCACCATTGCCATCTGCTACAAAATAATAATAATTATGCTTCTCCGGATAAAGTGCAGCCATTATTGCATCTTTGCCGGGATTATTAATGGGTCCTGGCGGTAAACCAGGATATTTATATGTGTTATATCTCGAATCGATTTCCAGATCTTTATAATAAACTTTTTTATTTTTTCTGTGGCGTATTAAAAATTGAACTGTCGGGTCGGCTTGCAGCAGCATTCCTCTTTTCAAACGGTTATGATAAACTCCCGAAATTGTTTTGAACTCTGAGAAATTATTAGACTCTGCATCGATTATCGAAGCGAGTGTAAGAATTTCATGTTTATTCATTCCTAATTCTTTCATCCGTTTTTGAACTTCAGGTTTATTGAACAAAGTGTCCATTTCCGATTTTAATTTTCTTAATATTTCTTCTGCCTCGCTCGCAGGATAAAAATAGTATGTTTCAGGTAAAAGATAACCCTGGAGAGAATTAATATTTTCATCAAGTCCAAGTGACCTCAAAAACGACCTGCTCCTGCTGAGTTCCATCACTTTTGCCGAATCAATATTCAATTCCTTTTGTAGAAGTGATGCCAGATCTTTCATCCATATTCCTTCTGGAATAGTAACCCTTATCTGCGTAGCTTGACTGGCATCGATAAAAAGTTCAATCAGGTCGAGATAACTTAACCCGTTGGGAATTTTATATTTACCGGCTTTAATTTTCTTATCGGCTCCATAAATAAATGCCGCCACTTTTATGTTGAATTTACCCTTAATAACTTTTTTTGAATAGAGCGAATCGATAACTTGATTAAGGGTAGCACCTCTGGGAATTATTAATTCTATAGGTTCATCTGATTCGTAATAATTTGGCGAAAAGAATGTGAAAATAAACACAGAGAGCACAAAAGCAAAAACGCCGGCGATAAGATAAATTTCATTGTTCGAAAAGTATTTATTCAGGTTTATTTTTTGCATTAATCTGCACTCTTGTATTCTTTAATGAAAGGATTTTCTTTTAAACCGGGATAAGCATTAAAGTCAAAGTTGAAACGGTAGCCACCTTCATAAAGCTTCATACCTCTGTAAGCAATCATGGCGGCGTTATCCCCACAAAAATCTATCGACGGAACAATAAATTTTTTATTGTATTTCTTAGCCATTTCATTCAATGTATTCCTCAAATGGATGTTTGCTGCAACACCTCCCACTAGTGAAAGTGATTTAGGATTAAATTCACTTATTGCCACTTCCGTCTTTTCTGCTAGTGCTCTAACTGCTGCACTCTGAAATGAAGCTGCAAGTAATGGTAACTCTTCAATCGGTACGCGCCCGACACCGCCGTATTGTTTTTCGATAAACCGTAATACAGCAGTTTTCAATCCACTAAACGAAAAATCGTATTTATTTTTACAGCGTGATACAGGGAAATCAATTAATTCGCCCTTATACATTTCCGCATACTTTTGAATCATTGGTCCTCCAGGATAACCAAGTCCCAGCATTTTCGATACTTTATCGAATGCTTCGCCTGCGGCATCATCAATTGTAGTGCCAAGTTTTATTATTTCATAATCGCTTTTAACTAGCAATAATAAAGTATGCCCACCCGAAACAACCAGACAAAGATACGGGAAGTCAGGTTTTTCCTCCATCAGGAATCCTGAAAAAATATGTCCTTCAATATGATTGACCGGAATAAAAGTTTTGCCCAGTGAATATGCCAGTCCTTTGCCAAAAGTAAGTCCCACCAATAGAGCTCCTATCAATCCAGGTCCCGCAGTTGCTGAGATAACATCCAGCTCATCGAGCTTCAAGCCTGTTTTATCGAGTGCTTTATTAATTAAAGGCATTAAAATTTGTAAGTGCGCGCGGCTCGACAGTTCAGGGACAACTCCACCGTAGTTAGTATGAAAATCTTGGGACGAAATTAAATTTGCCATTAGTCTCCCGTCGGAAATAACGGCAACCGATGTTTCGTCACAGGAAGTTTCGATTCCTAAGATATTCATCTTGATACCGTATTTGGCATAAAAATACTTTTTGTTATATACCAGGCAACCATCGGATTTTCCTGCAAACGTCTGATCGAATAGTTATACCAGTGTTTCCCGAACGGAACATATATTCTAATTGTGTCTCCATTGGAATTAATACGGTCTCTTAATTTTTCTTTAACTCCGTATAGCATCTGGAATTCATATTTTTCTTTTCCAATGTTTTTATTATTAATCATCTCATATGCTTTATTGACGAGGTAATCGTCGTGAGTAGCAATTCCTACATAATTTCCGTTGTCCAGTAAATATTCGAGTATTCTCAAATAATTATTGCGAATTTCTTCTTTGCCTTTATAAGCTATTTCATCCGGCTCGATATAAATTCCTTTACAAAGTCGATAATTAGCATCTTTCATCTCGGGTTGTTTGATATCATCCATTGTTCTTTTGAGATAAGCCTGGATAACAATACCAACATTGGAATATTTTTCTTTTAATTTTCTGTAGACATAAAAAGTATCGTCAGTAGTGGAAGAATCTTCCATATCGATTCTTAAAAAATTATTATAAAGTCGGGCTCTCTCGGCTAACTCGGCAATTTGTTCATAACAAAATTCCCTGTCGATATTGAGTCCCATCTGTGTCGGCTTAACTGATATATTCGATTTCAATTTGTGTTTTTCGATAGCATCCAGTACTTCGAGATATTCTTTTTTTGCCAGAATTGATTCTTCCTTGTTTGTAACCGATTCACCGAGTACGTCCATAGTTGCAACAATCCCTTTGGAGTTAAGTTCTTTAACGACTTTTACACCATCGACTAATGATTCGCCGGCGATATAGCGATTCGCAAATTTGCGTACTACTGCTTTTGGCAGCAGCTTTACAAATTCAACAATTGTACGATTAATGGGATTCACTTTTTCACCTTTATGATTGTGTCATTGAAATCAGTTTAAGAATAAAATTCAATTTCTCTTGTAAATCTTCAATCGTTGAATTGTTTTCAATCACAAAATCGGCTTTAGATTTTTTAATTTCGTCTTTCATTTGATAATTCATCCTTCTGATGATATCTTCTTTAGTCATTCCCTTTTGCATTGCCCTTTTTATTCTCAGTTTTTCTGGTGAATAAATAAGGATAACATAATCGAATAAATCCTCCATATTAGCTTCGTACAAAAGAGCAGATTCCACAAATACAATATCATGTTTATTAAAATATTTTTCAGCCAGATTTAAAGTTGCTTCGATGGTTGGTGGATGAACTATTGAGTTGACCTGGGACAGTAACTCATCTGAATTGAAGATTTTTTCAGCAAAAAATTTTGTATTTAATTCTCCATTTACATAAATATCGTTTCCCAACAGGCGTATTAATTTTTCTTTAATAGAGTGGTCATTTTTCATCAGGTCTTTGGCAAGTAAATCGGAGATAATAACGGGAAAGCCTTTCGATTCAAGAAATTTGCAGGCAACCGACTTGCCAGCTCCAAGTCCCCCGGTAATGCCAATCAGTAATTTATCTTTCACAAGAATTCCGGTGATAACTGTAACAATAAAGGCTGCATTATAATCCTCATACAAGGATTATAAAGCAGCCGTCTAATTTATTTAGCGTATGCAATTTTTCTTACTTCTCTTATAACAGTAACTTTAATTTGACCAGGATATTCCATTTCTTCTTGAATTTTTTGGGCAATTTCGTAAGAGAGCCGATCGGCAAGAGTATCGTCCACGTGGTCGGGTTCTACAACCACTCTTACCTCTCTGCCGGCTTGAATTGCATAAGTTTTGGCAACGCCTTCGAACGATTTAGCAAGTGCTTCGAGATTTTCGAGGCGTTTGACATAGCTTTCGAGAGGTTCGCGACGTGCACCCGGGCGTGCGCCGCTGATCGCATCGGCAGCCTGCACCAAAGCTGCAATCGGATGTTCCATTTCAATATCTTCATGATGACTGCCAACAGCATTTACAACGATTGGATGTTCGCGATATTTTTTTGTAAGTTCATAACCAAGCAGAGCATGAGGACCTTCAACGTCGCGATCGATTGTTTTTCCGATATCGTGAAGCAATCCAGCACGTTTAGCCAGATTAACATCGAACCCCAGTTCGGCAGCCATAATGCCCGTCAGATAAGCCACTTCGATGCTGTGCTGTAATAAATTCTGGCCATAGCTCGAACGATATTTCATTTTACCGATGTGTTTAACGAGTTCAGGATGGAAACCGTGCAATCCAAGCTGGATAATTGTATTTTCACCTTCTTTTTGGATTTCCTCTTCGAGTTCCTGTTCAACTTTTGCAACCACTTCTTCAATGCGAGCAGGATGAATTCGCCCGTCGGCAATTAAACGTTCGAGGGCAATACGGGCTACTTCTCGTCTGAATTGATCGAATGCAGACAATATTACCGCCTCTGGTGTATCATCGACAATTACATCGACGCCAGTTGCAGCTTCGAAGGAGCGAATGTTTCGTCCTTCACGACCTATAATACGACCTTTCATTTCGTCGTTCTGAATTTGAACGACCGAAACTGTCGATTCGACCGAGTGGTCGACTGCCGTCCTCTGGATAGCCTGAATAATTATTTTTTGAGCTTCTTTTTTAGCTTCAATTTTTGCCTGGTCTCTAATTTCTTTAATCATCTGAGAGGCGTCTGCTTTGGCTTTACTTATCATATTATCCATAAGCATTTTTTTAGCCTCTTCCGAAGTCAGACCGGCAATTTTTTCTAGTTTTGCATTCTGTTCTACGAGTAAACGCGAAAGCTCTTCCTGTTTCTTCTCAATTTCTTCTTTTTGAAGCTGAAGTTGTTTTTCTAAGTCCTTTAATGCTTTTTCTTTTTGATTAACGACGTCATATTTTTTTTCGAGATTTTCCTCTCGGGATTCGAGCTGCTTTTCGTAATTCTGAAGTTTCTGTTTTTTTGTGTTAACTTCGTTATCGAACTCTTGCTTTTTTTTAAGCCACTCGTCCTTAACCTCGAGAAGTTTTTCTCTTTTTATATGTTTGGCTTCTTTTTCAGCTTCTTCAACAATTTTTTGAGCTTTTTCTTTAGCAAGTGCAATATTATTCTTGCCGATTTTAGAATTAATAAACCAACCGAGCAAGAAAGCCAGCGCAAAGACTATTGCACCGATTAACACCAGATACAACTCCAATTGCATAATTCCTCCATAAATAAGAATATAATAATCCGCAGGAGCCGGAGTTGCTTTATAGGAAAAGAACCCTTTCCTAAGCAATGCGGGAAATTGCCCGACGCTTTTTACTTCCACTGTCCCGTCAAAAGACGAGATCCCGGTCGAAACCGGGCGAGGCCTGTAATACACGCCGTGAGTCAATAACCCTTTTAGTTATTATTTGTTAGTTCTTTTTTATAAATTCACCGGCTCTGCGGAAAAACCTTGGATTATGATGGTGAGGATATAAAACTGGACTCGTCTAAAAGAAGCTTTATTTTCTTTATTTTATCGGTAGCCTGGATACTAAATTCACGAAATTTATTCCTTTCAACGAATAAATCATATGCAATATTTAATGCTGCAATTATTGCTATCGTATCCTTCGGTTGATCGGGCAGCTCTTCCTGTGTCTCTTCCATCATTCTATTGACATACTCTGCCAGCTCAGCTGCTACTTCCTGATTTTCTACTAAAAGAGAATATTCTTTATCAAATATTTTTACTTTAAGCTTCTTTTTTTCGGCCATTTTATATCGTTTCCATCATCATACATTATTTTTAAGAACGCAAATGATAGTCAATCATTTCTATCAATTCGCTAATTTTACTTTTTAAAGCTTCCCTTTCCTCCTTATTTCCACTAACAATTAATTGAGTTCCACTTTCTGAAACTCTACTCAACCTGCTTTCAATATCGGAAATTTTTTTCTTTAATTCACTATTTTCTCTTTCGAGAAGATTTATTTTTTCGTTTAACAATCGATTTGCTTCTACGAGTTCCTGACCTTTTTGCAAAAAATAGTAGATTTCTTTTTCGAGCGAACCGAGCTCGTTGAGAAACATATCGTATTTGTTTAAGTCGGGCATCAAATGCCTCTTAATTTGGCATTAAATTTTTCTTCGACGGCTTTTATTGCTCGTCTGAATTCTTTGTCAACTTCTTCTTCTGTCAGTGTCCTATTTCGATCGTAATATTCGAGTCTAAATGCAAGACTCTTTTTATTCACCCCTAAACTTTCACTTTGAAAAATATCAAATAACTTAACATGATGCAACAAGTTACTGCTTTCATTCCTTATAACTTTAATTACTTCATCAGCTTCAATTTCGTTATCGAGAATAAATGCAAAATCCCTGAATACTTTGGGGAATTTCAATAATTCCTTGAATTCAGGAATTTTTTTCTCGATCGACTTAATTTTATCGAGATCAAAAACCGCTGCAAAAACATCCTGATCTATTTCAAAAGGTTTAAGTAATCGCTCCTCTAACTTACCACCCCAGGCAATCAACTGGCCAGATTGGAGTATTTGCATGCCGTATTGAAATTTGTCTGAATCGAGTCGTTTAAATTCAAATTCTGCGCCCGGCAAATATTTATTTAAAAATGTGGTTGTAAAACCCTTGAGATCATAAAAATCAAATTTCCTTTCTTTCTCGTACCACTCGTCCTCGACCGCATTTCCCGTCAAGCTGATGATCAGGTGCTCGTTCTCTTTAAAATCTTCAAATGTTTCAATTCGATCGTTGATTTTTTGGAATACCTTACCAATTTCAAAAAGCTGTAAATTTTTTTCATTTACCTTGATGTTATTCGAAATTGCCTGAAGCATACCCGGAATTAACGAGGGCCTCAAATGCGACATTTCTGCACTTTGTGGATTAAGCACTCCGAGTGGATTTCCATAATCACTTGCAATTTCTTCCTTGAGAAGTGAATTCGTTAAAATCTCGTAGAATCCGAGCGAGTTAAATATATTTCTGATACGGTCGTTATTTTCGGACTGATCAATTTTTTCTTCTAAAGTAACAGAAATTTTTTCTACCTCTGGAATTTTATCGTAACCATAAATTCTGGCAACTTCTTCAATTAGATCAATTTCCCTATCGATATCATGCCTGAAAGAGGGGATATCCAGCTTAAGTGATTTGTCCAGCTCTTTTAATCCGAAGCCGAGATTTGTAAATATTTTTTTCACTGTCTCTTTTTCGATGTCGTAACCAAGAATTTTTTTTATTCTTTCGTATCTCAATTCGACAGATTTTTTTTCGAATGGTCGGGGATAAATATCAATTTCGGATTTGCATACTTTTCCGCCAGCAGTCAGTGAAATCAACTGAGCTGCTCGTTTTGCTGCCCAGACGGTAATGTTGTAGTCAGCTCCGCGTTCGAAGCGATACGAAGCGTCTGTTTGAAGCCCCAACCTTTTAGCTGTTCTACGCACAGAAGACGGATTAAAGAATGCGCTTTCGATCAAGATGTTTTTAGTTTCATTTGTGACTTCTGAATTTTCACCACCCATAACGCCTGCGATTGCCACGGGTCTTTCGGCATCGCAAATCATTAAGTCGGACTCCGAAAGTATTCTATCCTTCGAATCGAGTGTCACAAATTTTTCGCCTTCACTTGCTTTTTTTACTATAATTTTTTTCCCCGCTAATTTATCAAGATCGAATGCGTGTAGAGGTTGACCAACTTCGTATAAAACAAAATTCGTTACATCAACAACGTTATTGATTGGACGTAAACCGATACTTTCGATTCTCTTTTTCAACCAGTCGGGTGACTCTTTAATTTCAACATTTAAGACAACTTTAGCAACGTAACGTGGACAATTTTCAGTGTCAATAATTTCGACAGAAGCATATTTAGCAGAATCCTCTTCAATTTCTTCAAGTTCAATCTGGGGCATTTTTAATTTTTTTTCAAACAATGCAGCTAAATCCCTGGCAATACCGATGTGACTTAGTGCATCTGCTCTGTTTGGAGTAATTGCAATATCGAGAATTACATCATCCAGATTCATTACTTTCGAGAAAGGTAAACCCGTCTCGAAAGACGAATCGAGCACCATTATACCCTCGTGATTGTCGCTTATGGAGAGTTCTTTTTCGGAACAAATCATTCCTTCCGACATTTCGCCGCGTAATTTAACTTTTTCAATTTTTAATCCGTTTGAAGGAATAACCGCTCCGATTTTTGCGAAAGGTACTTTTTGACCTTGCGCAACGTTTGGTGCGCCGCATATGACACTGTAGTCCCTGCTGCCGTCGTTTACAATACAAAGCGATAATTTGTCGGCATTGGGATGTTTTTTTCTTTCTTTAACATAACCAACCACAATATTTTCATACATTTTAGCCTGATCGATTACTTCTTCAATTTCCAATCCAGCGTATGTAAGCTTATCGACAATCTGTTCAATCGTAATGCCATCGAGGTCGATATAATCTTTGAGCCAGTTAAGAGAAACTTTCATTTAACCACCTTGATTAGAATTGATTTAAAAAGCGTAAATCGCTGTCGAATAAAATTCTGATATCGTCGATGCCGTATTTTCTCATTGCGGTTCTTTCGATGCCCATGCCGAAAGCATAACCAACAAATTCTTCCGGATCGATGCCGACATTTTTTAAAACATTCGGGTCGACCATACCGCAGCCGAGGACTTCGAGCCACCTCCCTTCTTTCCCTTTCGGTTGCCACCATACGTCCATTTCTGCACTCGGTTCTGTAAAGGGGAAGAAGCTGGTTCTAAAACGGTACCTTACGTCGTTGCCAAAGTATTGTTTTATAAACGATACCAGTGTTCCTTTCAATTCGGCAAAGGTTACATCTTTGTCAACATAGAGTCCTTCTACCTGATGAAAAAGGCAATAGCTTTTGGCGCTTATTGCTTCGTTACGAAATACTTTCCCGGGCATAATAGCTCTGATTGGCGGTTTCTTTTGACTCATCAATCTGATTTGTACGGGCGATGTATGAGTTCTAAGAAGAAACTTGTCGTTGATAAAGAAAGTATCTTGCATATCTCGTGCAGGATGGTCGTCTGGAAAATTCAGAGCTTCGAAGTTATTGTAATCCGATTCGAGCTCGGGCCCTTCGTAAACGGAAAAACCGAGTCCTTTAAAAATTGATTTAATTTCGTCGAGTGTTTGTGTTATCAAATGCTTGCTGCCGATTGGTCTTTTCCTGCCGGGCAATGTAATATCGACGAAGTTATCGGTCTTCTTTTTTTGAGATTCGAGTTTTTCTTTGAGTTCGTCGTAGACTGTCTGAGTGTAATTTTTCAGTTCGTTGAGAATTTTTCCGACGTTTCTTTTTTCATCGGGTGGAAGATTTTTGAATTCCTCGAAGAAATTCTGGATAATACCTTTTCGACTCAGGAATTTAAGGCGCAATTCTTCGAGGGTTTTAAGGTCGTGAACATTTGATACGAGCGAGTCGAATTCTTTTCTGGCTTCTGTAATTTTATCGATCATAGCCTTACCTGAGAATTTAAAAAAATCCCTTCTGAATCATTCTAATTCTGAAACAGAAGGGAGCGTAAAATTAATTAATCGCGAATTTAACTATTTCTGAAAAAGCTTGCGGATTTTCCACAGCCAGATTAGCTAATATTTTGCGATTGATAAGAATTCCTTTTTTGTTCAAAGCATCTATCAGTCTTGAATATGTAGTGCCGTTTTGACGGGCAGCTGCATTAATACGAATAATCCAGAGCGAACGGAATTCTCTTTTTTTGGCTTTACGATCTCTATAAGCATATTGCAGAGCTTTTTCGACATGGTGCTTTGCAACAGTATAAACTTTACTGCGGGCACCCCAATAACCTTTGGCTAACTTAAGAATCTTCTTACGTCTTTGTTTCGACGCAACGTGATTTACTGAGCGTGGCATTTCTTTTCCTCTCCTATTGTTGTATCAAAACTTTTATTCGTTTTGAATCGGCTTTAGAAACCAAAGTCGATTTACGCAAGTTTCTTTTTCTCTTTCTCGACTTTGTAGTTAGAATATGGGACTTGTAAGCTTTGTTACGTTTGATTTTACCGCTACCAGTAACTCTAAAAGTTTTAGCGGCTCCTCGATTACTTTTCATTTTTGGCATCTTGTCACCTATCTATTTTTTTCTTTTCCCTTTTTGCGGTGCTAATATGGCATGCATCGCTCTGCCTTCAAACTTTGGTTCTTGTTCAACTTTTGCCACATCTGACAATTTATCGATAAATTTCTTCAAGAGCTCTTCACCAATTTCAACATAAGCCAGTTCGCGACCTTTGAAAATTACCGATACCTTAACTTTGTTGCCATCTTCAATAAATTTTGTGGCATGTCGTGCCTTAAATTCAAAATCGTGAGTGTCCGTATTTGGATGTAATCGAATCTCTTTTAATACGCTAACTTGCTGTTTCTTCTTTTGCATTTTTTCCCGTTTCTGCTGCTCGTATACAAATTTACCGTAATCAATTATTTTGCAGACCGGCGGTTTAGCCTGCGGCGCTATTTCGACCAGATCCATTCCTACTTCACGAGCTCTGTTTAATGCTTCTTTGACAGAAACGATTCCTACTTGTTCACCTTTTTCGTCAATTAAACGAACTTCAGGTGCTCTGATTTCTTCGTTCACACGGTGTTGTACTTGTGCGATAATTACCTCTTTAATTGTGATTAATTCTGTTTTTTATTTCGTTTTGTAATTTTTCAATAAACTCATCCAATGATAGAGTGCCCAGGTCGCCCACTTTATGACGTCTTACAGAAATTAAACCGCTCTCTTTTTCTTTTTCACCTACTATTGCCATGTAAGGTACTTTATTAGTTTCCCAGTCTCGAATTTTGTAACCGATTTTTTCATTCCTCTCGTCGAGATGAGATATAATATCAGAATTGAGTAACTTTTTATGAACTTCAGCGGCATAGTCGAGATAATTCTGAGAAACAGGAATAACCGCAACCTGAATCGGAGCTAACCATGTTGGGAATGCACCTGCATAATGCTCAATCAAAATGCCCATAAATCTTTCGATTGAACCGAGCAATGCTCTGTGAACCATGAAAGGTCTATGTTCTTTTCCGTCTTCGCCGATATAACTCATATCGAAACGTTCAGGAAGGTTAAAATCGAACTGGACGGTGCTCAATTGCCACTGACGATTGAGAGCATCTTTAATTTTAATGTCGATCTTTGGTCCGTAAAATGCACCGCCGCCTTCGTCAATTTCGTAAGAAAGATTTTCTTTTTCGAGTGCATGTTTAAGAGAATTAGTTGCTTTTTCCCAGATTGCATCGTCTCCGATTGCGTCTTCGGGTTTTGTAGAAATGTAAAAATTCAGGTCATCAAATCCAAATGAACGCAACATATATATCGAGAAGCGAATAACCTCGATAATTTCATCTTCGATTTGTTCTTGAGTGCAAAAAATATGGGCGTCGTCTTGAGTAAATCCTCTGACGCGCAAAAGACCATGCAATACTCCACTCTTTTCATATCTGTAAACTGTACCGAGTTCTGCCCATCTAAGCGGCAGGTCCCTATAAGAACGGAGTTTCGACTTATAAATCATAATATGAAATGGGCAGTTCATCGGCTTAACATAATAATCCTGCTCATCAATACTCATCGGTGCGTACATATTCTCTTTGTAGAAAGAAAGATGACCACTGGTTTCCCAGAGCCATCCTTTACCCATGTGCGGGGTATATAATAAATCGTAACCGTTTTTAATATGCTCGGCACGCCAAAAAGTTTCGATTGTATTTCGTATGCGAGCACCTTTGGGATGCCAGTAAATTAATCCCGCTCCTGCTTCTTCATGAATACTAAAGAGGTCGAGTTGTTTGCCTAATTTTCTGTGATCTCTTTTTCTGGCTTCCTCGAGCAATGCAAGATGTTCTTCGAGCATTTTCTTTTTCGGAAACGAAATGCCGTAAATTCTCTGGAGTTGTTTGTTATTTTCGTCTCCGCGCCAGTAAGAGCCGGATACATTCAAAAGTTTGATATATTTTATTTTTCCAGTGCTCGGTAAATGTGGACCTGTACAGAGGTCGACGAAATCACCTTCTTTATAAATACTGATGACATCCTTCGAGTCGTCGAGCTCGCTTAATATTTCGAGTTTGTAATTGTCCCCTTTATTCTTAAAAAATTCTATAGCTTCATTTTTACTTAACTCGACTCTCTGAAATGGATTATCCTGTTTGGCGATTTCGAGCATTTTGCTTTCAATTTTTTCGAGGTCAGAATCGCTCAATTTCGAATTGATATCGATATCATAATAGAAGCCCGATTCAACAGCTGGGCCAACACCAAATTTGGCTTCTGGAAAAAGTAATTGAATGGCATGTGCCATCAAATGTGATGTAGAATGCCAGTATGTTTCCCGCCCTTCGGAGTCGTCAAAAGTCAATATCTGAACTTCGGCATCTTCGTATATAGGAGTCGATAAATCTTTTACGACACCATTAATTTTGGCTACGAGAGCTTCTTCTGCAAGACGTTTCGAGATACTCTCGGCAATCTGAATAGGTGTAATCCCCTTTGGGAATTCCTTGACCGAACCGTCGGGGAATTTAATATTGATTATTTCACTGTTCATAATTTTCCTAAATAAAAAAATCGGAGTCAACTCCGATACTTTATAGATCATACAAGGCTTAACCCGATGACCTTTTGCACGTCAATAATCGTTGTAAAGGTTTTTTATATTTTGCTATCTTAATTTACGATTATTTTTTACGATAAATGTTTTTTGTACTTTAGAAATTAATGTGCAAAAATAGCAAAAAATATTTCAATTTCATAAAAAACCCCGCTTTTGCGGGGATTTCTCCATCACACCCGCAAATATATATCCCCTGCTAATTTTTGTCAAGTTTTTAAATTCATTCTGTCGTAATAACATATAAATAGCAGTTTGCTGATTGCATCTTCAATGCACTTTGATTCTGAACTATTATTCTTAAAAATCAATCGCAAATATGAAGAATAATAACAACGCTTAAATTGTATTCATTATTTAACTCTAAAAGAATAATATTTTAGATCATAAGTGCTAATTCACAACGAAGAAAATTAAACCTGTCTGAATAAGCAAAGCCGAAGTTAAAGCCACTTTATTCAGTTAACATTACTCTCATCATAAAAATTATTAATTGTCCTCTTGACTTTACAGGGAAAAAGTTGAAAGTGAAAACTAATTCTATCAGAAGGTGCAACTGAAGTAATAGAAAATGCAAAGAAACATAATTTATGCTTATAAATTTGACAGAGGAGTTATAGATTAAAAAATCTTTTATCCTAATCGCCTACTGTTTTGTATTTCAAGAAAGTTATTCTATCTCCTTATTGGAACCTAAATTTGATATAAAAAAGAAATCACTGAGCACACATTCAAGAATTTACTCCTGCAAGTAGTACAGGGTTTATTAAAAGTTATAAGGCAATATCTAATGGATCTGATAATGAAATAAAATGATTGGACAAATATGGACATTCAGGTTGTTATTGTTTTAATAAGGTAGTTTCTATATATTTCAGCAACAATTTTAGAAAATTATGGACTTAAAAATTAAAGATATCGTCGAATTACTAAATGTTAACGAAAAAACTGTTTATAGATGGATAAAAGACAAAAAGATTCCCTGCTATAAGATCAATCATCAATATCGATTTAATCGGGCTGAAATAAATGAGTGGATTTTGCTCAATAAAATAGAAGTATCTTCTTCGCATTTTTTTGAAAATATAAGTAAAATCAGCATAGCACAATTAATTGAATCTAATGGAATTGTTGAAACAATTTCCGGTACGAATATAACGCAAGTATTAAAAAATGCTGTCGATAAAATTAAAACTCCCGAAGACTTATCAAAGGAGGAGATAACATCTGCGCTATTAAGTCGCGAAGAATTAATGCAAACTGCAATTGGAAGAGGGATAGCAATACCGCATCCGCGCAATCCGATAATAACAAATCCAAAATTTGCAAGCGTCTCAGTTTGTTATCTTGAAACGCCACTGGATTTTTCTGCTTTAGATAATCAAGATGTTCATACATTGTTTATCCTTCTTTCTGCGAGCCCCAAAATGCATCTTGAAATCTTATCCCGCATTTCATTCCTCTGTCAGAAAGACGAATTCTTGAATATGCTAAGAAACCGCGCATCCAAAGAAGAGGTTATCAAATTTATCGACACAGAAGAAAGCAAGTGGAATAAAAAGGAGAACAATTGATATGGATTTATTTCTCATTGGTTCTCTCTTTTTTCTACTTGGTGGGATCGCTGCCATATTAACTGGCGAAAACTACAAATCAAAAATTTATATTGTCTTTTCTGCTGCAGCAAATATTCTTGCACTGCCTGCTGTTTTTAACACGCTGCTTTCCGGAAACTCATATATCTGGAATTACACCTTTAGTTTCCCAATTGGCAAAGTGGATTTTGTACTGGATCCGCTTTCGGCATTTTTTGCATTGATAATTTTAATTGGTTCTTTTCTTGCGTCCTGCTATTCAGCTGGATATATGAAAATGTACATCGGGAAAAATTCACAACTTTCTGCATATCTTTTCTTCTTCGGTCTGATGAGTACCTCGATGATGTTAGTTATTGTAGTACAAAATGCTCTTATGTTTTTAATCAGCTGGGAATTGATGTCGATTGCTTCGTTCTTTCTTGTAACATTTGAACACGAAAAAAATGAAGTAAGGAAAGCCGGAATTTATTACTTCACGTCAATGCAAATTGGAGTTGCATTTTTAATTGCTGGATTCGCCTGGATATCTTCATTGTCCGGTTCGCTTGCTTTTAATTCCTTTCACGAAGTTTTTAGAAAGTATAATCACCTCACATTATTTTTCTTTTTGATGTTTTTTATTGGATTTGGAACAAAGGCAGGATATATACCGATGCACACATGGCTGCCACGTGCACACCCTGCAGCCCCTACAAGCATTTCGGCTCTAATGTCAGGCGTGATGATTAAAACAGGAATTTATGGAATCCTGAGAATTATTCTTCTGATGGACATTATACCGGTTTCACTTGCTTATTTTGTTCTCCTCATTGGATTGGTAACTGGAATTGTTGGTATTGCCAATGCAATTTCACAGCATGATTTCAAAAAACTTCTCGCCTACTCAAGTATAGAAAACATAGGAATTGTCGGGATAGCCATTGGTCTGGGAATGCTTGGAAGAGCTTATGGAAATGACTTGATTGCTGGTTTTGGTTTCCTCGGTGCTTTACTCCATACTTTTAATCATTTTACTTTCAAGAGCGTCTTGTTTTATGGTGCGGGTGTAGTTTATTCACAAACGCATACAAGAAATATTGATATGCTCGGCGGATTAGTAAAATATTTACCCAAAACAAGTATTATGTTTTTGTTTGCAACAGTTGCTATAAGTGGTTTTCCATTACTCAATGGATTCGTTGGGGAATTTTTTATATACACTGGTCTTGCAAAAAGTTTTTCAATACAAAATATTGGTGTTAGCATTGTTGCTGTGCTTGGCATTTCAGGGCTTGCATTTATTGGTTCTATGGCAATGATAACTTTTACTAAATTATTTGGGTTGACATTTTTGGGAATGAATCGCTCTGAATTTCATAATGCACCTCATGAAAAAAATTCCTTAATGCTTTTCCCCATGAGTGTTTTGACACTTCTAATGCTTGCAGTTGGACTTTTACCAATTACAATTATTTATTTACTGCTGAAAGTGCTGCCAATGTTTTCTAACCATTTCTCATTAAATGGTTATTTTGAATTGCTTTCATTAATAAATTCAATTTCAATATCGCTTGCAATTTTCTTACTGTTTATAGTTGTGATCTATAGTTTACGAAAGCTACTCATATCAAAAAGAAGTACTAAAAAGTTTAAGACATGGGATTGCGGTTATCAGGATGTAACGAGCAGAATGCAATATACAAGCGGCTCTTATGCACATCCTTTTATGCAGCTAATCTCAAAATTAGTTCCGATAGAAATTAATGTAGAAAAAGAAAGTGCACTTTTTCCAAAGGAAGCATCGTTAAAAAGCAGTTCGCGGGATGTGTCAGAAGGATTAATCATTCAACCAATAATTTCGGCGTTGAGAAAATTCATGGATCTTTTTTCATGGATACAAAGCGGAAGAATGCAGCAATATATCATCTATGGTTTGATTTTCTTACTTGCATTGCTGATCTGGATACTCGGAGTTGAATTATGATTAAAATAATGTTAACTCTTGTGGCAATTTTCTTTTCTCCTCTGTTTGTCGGCGTTATTAACAAAGTTAAAGCAATCTGGGCAGGAAGACACGGCGCTTCAGTATTTCAACCGTATTTTGATTTATTGAGATTGTTCCGCAAAGGCGAAGTAATCAGTACTACAACTTCATTCGTTTTTGAGATTGCACCTTCAATCAATCTGGCCGCTGTGATTTTTGCATTACTTTTTACTCCATTTCCTTATATCGGTTCAGTATTAAAGTTCAATGGTGACTTTGTGATTTTTGCATATTCACTTGGACTGGCTAAATTTTTTCTTGTAATTGCAGCGCTTGATACCGGCAGCAGTTTTGAAGGGATGGGTGCAAACCGCGAAGTTACTTTTTCAACCATTGTTGAAACTGCATTTTTCGTTCTGCTTGGAACGCTTGCATTTATAACAAACCAAACATCATTCGAGCAAATGTTTTTAATGCTGAATTCATCAGCCATTTATACATTGTTAATTAAATTATTATTCGTCGTCTCACTTTTTATTATGCTGCTTGCAGAAGGTAGCCGCGTCCCGATTGACGATCCGAATACTCACCTTGAATTAACTATGATTCACGAAGTAATGATCCTTGATTACTCGGGAGTGAATCTTGCATTCATGATTTTTGCATCTCAAATCAAAATGTTAGTGATTGCCCTTTTAATATCGAACTTTCTGATACCATTGAATTTCTCCATAGCCTTGACTCTATTATTTTGTTTAATGTCAATATTTCTAATTTATCTTTGTGTAGGATTGGTTGAATCGTTGATTGCGCGCTCAAGAATTTCACATGTGCCTCAGTTTTTGTTCCTGATGACGGCTTTAGCTCTTACCTCGTTTGCAATTGTTGCCTTCTTCACTCACGGAGGAATTAAATGAACGACATAATTATAATTTTATTAGGCACAACAATTCTTTATATCTTTCCGGTTAGCAGATTAGAAGCATATGTAAAGACTCTAGCTGTGCAGGGCATTTTGCTTTTCCTCCTTGTAATTATTGACATCAAAGAAATTAACTGGCTCAACATTCTTTTCCTCAGTTTTGAAACATTGATTCTCAAAGGAATCATTATCCCCTATTTTCTACTTTCAGTAATAAGAAAAAACGAAATCAGTCGTGAAATCGATCCTTATATTTCGCAATTCTATTCAATATTAATTGGAAGCCTAATTTTTATATTCGGATTTCTGGCCGCTTTCTGGGCGGCCCGCCTCGATGCTAATATCAAGCCACTTTATTTTGGAATTTCAATTGTCATGATAATTTCCAGCCTCTTTTTGATTATTAACAGAAAAAGAATTATCACACATATCCTCTGTTACATGATTCTGGAAAATGGAATTTTTCTACTGTCCTTATCTGTGGCTAATGAAATGCCGATGCTTGTTAATCTTGGTGTTCTACTCGATTTATTTGTCGGGATTTTTCTCTTCGCAATTTTCTTCAATAAAATTCAACAGATGTACGACGGAAACAAAATTGACATTTTGACGGAGCTAAAGGACTAATTATGATTGGATTAGTTTTAGTTTTTCCAGTTTTGTTAGCAATAATCGGATTAATCGTAAAAAATAAGTTGGTCAATAGAATCAATCTTGGACTGACTTCGGCTGCTTATCTATTTGTTTCCATTCAAAAGATAATTAACAACGAGTTTTATTTTCTCCCTGATTGGCTGCTGCAATATTTTGCGTTCGATGAAATTGGATTGTTTTTCCTCTTTGTAATGACCATCGTTTTTGGGGGAGTTAGTATATATCTTACTTTTTATTTCAAAGAACACAATCTAAGCGCTGCCAAAGAATCTGTGTTTGTTGCCGAACTTTTATTATTTCTTGCAGCAATGTCGGGTGTGATACTATCCACGCATTTAGCATTACTCTGGGTCTTTATTGAAGCAACTACATTGACAAGTGCATTGCTGATTTATTTTGAAAAGAAAAAATCTTCACTCGAAGCCACATGGAAATATATTTACATCTGTTCGATTGGAATTGCGCTTGCTTTCGTCGGAATTATTCTCTTAAGTATTGGCACCCGCCAGATTAATTCTCTTTATTTTGATGATTTATACAATAATGCAAATCTTATAAACATTTTCTGGCTCAAAATTGCTTTTGCATTTTTATTTGTAGGGCTCGGAACAAAAATCGGTATAGCACCCATACATGCCTGGCTACCAGATGCGCATTCAGAAGCTCCGTCACCCGTCTCGGCAATGCTGTCAGGAACATTATTGAATTCAGCATTCCTGGGATTGATTCGTGTTCATCAAATTTTTATTAAGACAAACTTAGAAGACTTTTCAAATTTCTTTTTTATGCTGACTGGATTTCTTTCTCTTTTCGTCAGCTCAGTTTTTATGCTCAGAACGAAAAACTATAAGCGTATGCTCGCTTATTCTTCGATCGAAAATATGGGAATTCTGTTTATCGGAATTTCAGCTGGTAAATATGGAATTTATGCGGCAATGCTTCATACATTGTCACATTCATTCGCCAAAGCTTCTTTGTTTCTTACTTCGGGAAACATTCTTTACTTATTCAAAAGTAAAAAAATTGACGACATAAAAGACTTAATTAAACTTGACCCCAAAACAGCCTGGCTCTGGATAATTTCTGCACTCGCTATTATTGGTCTGCCACCATTCCCGATTTTTATCAGCAAGTTTTTTATCATAAAAGCCTTGTGGGTACAGGGAGTCAGCTGGCTGGCAATCTTATTTTTCCTGTTTATAGTAATTATCGGCTTCGGTATTTTTTCTTCGATCTTCAATATGGCTTTCAGGAATGATGATTCAGCTTCATCTTATAAAAATTATAATCTCGGATGGCAAGCTTATACTCCACAGGTTGTTTTGCTAATAATACTATTTTTTATAGGCATCAATACTCCGGCATTTATCAACGAGTTAATTAACAATGCAGCGAACTTTTTAAGATGACAGGAGAAAATGTGAATTGGGTCGAAATTAAAAATCTGCAAACTCTGTCGTTAGATAAAATAAAGTGGGTTGATTTTTCTGAATTTCGTGAGAGTATAGTTATTAAAATTCATGAAGGGAAAAGACTGGTAAATTTATTTGGAATGCACGAGCAGGATCTTGTCAGAATCTTCTGCATTCTTGCCGATGACGAATTATCAAAGCTATTTGTTTTATCCTCTTCCCTTAGGTCGGGTGATGTTTATGACTCAATTACGAATGAAGTTCCTTCAGCTCATCTATTTGAAAGAGAACTCTGGGAGCAGTTTGGAGTTATTCCCAATGGACATCCGTGGCTAAAGCCAGTACGACACGGAATTGCAGGTGTTGATCAAACACAAAAACAATATGATTTCTTTAAAATGTCAGGCAGCGATGTCCATGAAGTAGCCGTCGGGCCTATTCATGCCGGGATTATCGAACCGGGGCATTTTCGATTTTCCGCTCACGGCGAAATAATTCATAATCTTGAAATTCAACTTGGATTCCAGCATCGTGGAGTTGAAAAACTTTTTTTACAGAATAGTAATTTGTTATATCAAACTAAACTTGCAGAGTCGATTGCCGGCGATTCAGTTATAGCTCATTCCGGCACATTTGTTCGAGCAGTTGAATCGTTGATGAATTTAAGCATTCCTAAGCGAGTTAAAATCATAAGATCAATCATGCTTGAATTGGAGAGAATTGCTGTACATCTTGGAGACTTAGCTGCAATATCTAATGACATTGCATATTTAACAGGTAATTCGATATTCGGTGCATTACGAACGTCAGTCATTAATACTACCATGTCGGTTTGCGGCAATCGATTCGGTAGAAACATGATGAAAATAGGTGGAGTAAATTTTGACATCGATTCCGCCAGAGCAAAAACTTTACTCGAAACAATCAACCGTGTTGAGAATGAAGCTACAACAGCGGCAGAAGCTATGTTTTCTTCGGCTTCAGTAATGGAACGACTTGAGAAAACAGGCATTGTATCGAAAGAAATTGCACAATCAATAGGAATGGTGGGAATGGCTGCACGTGCAAGTGGAGTTTCTTTAGATGCACGAGTTGATCATCCATTCGGTGCTTATGAATTTTTCCCAATTCATAAACTCACCTTAGATTCCGGTGATGTCTTTGCACGTGCATATATTCGTTTTATCGAAATTCAACAGTCAGTAAAAATTATAAATGACTTGATGGAAATTTATACTGATGGAAATTATGAAGAAAAAATCGGGGAGATGCAAAAAAATTCTTTCGTCGTTTCAATTACAGAAGGCTGGCGTGGTGAAATTGTTCATTGCATAATTACAGATGGAACCGGAAAAATTAAAAGGATAAAAATAAAAGACCCGTCGTTCAACAATTGGTTTGCACTTGCCCTTGCCGTAAGAGAGCAGGGAATTTCTGATTTCCCGCTATGCAACAAAAGTTTTAATCTTTCATATTGTGGTTTCGATTTATAAAGAGGAATTATGTTTGATTTAATCAAAGCACGAAAAAATCATGGCTATCAGGCAATAGAAAATATTACCGAAGCAAAAATATTGTCAACCCACAGAGGATTTCCAATTATTGATGAAACCAAATTTGCCGGTAATATCGACGACCTGATGCAAGCTTGCCCTGCAAAAGCTATTTCAAAAAATCCGCTTGCTATCAATCTTGGTAAATGTATTATTTGTGGTGAATGCGAAAAGATGTCAGGCGGTGCAATTAAGTTTTCAAGCAACTACAAAATTGGTTGTGATTCAGAGGCTAAGCTAATTATCAACTCAAAAGTCAGCTATGACGATTTCCAGAATTATGCTATTGAATATCGAAGAGAAATACATAAACTTTTTGGAAGGTCGTTGAAGTTGCGGCAGGTATCTGCAGGCGGTTGCAACGGATGCGAAATGGAATTGAATGCATGCGGTAATGTTAACTTTGACATGGGAAGATTTGGTATCGATTTCGTCGCTTCTCCGCGTCATGCAGATGGAATTGTGCTGACTGGCCCAATTACAAAAAATATGGCAAAAGCTCTCGAAGATGCTTATCAAAGCATTGGCGACCCAAAGATTGTGATCGCAACTGGCGCCTGTGCAATCAGTGGAGGAATTTTTGCTGACTCTACAGAAATCGATCGAACTTTCACTGAAAAAATAAAAATTGATTTGTTTATTCCAGGTTGCCCACCACATCCACTGGTGATTATTAACGCCATTCTGAAATTTTTAGGCAAAAAATAATTCGACGATTTCAATAAGATGTAAGATGCTATCAAAACTAAGATTCTTATAACGAGACTGGAAATTTTAACCTCAATTTGCCGCCCAAAACCTCAATTAACCAATTGAGAAAATTTTTGTGTTACAACTGAATATGTATAACTAATTTCTATTTGTACTGATGGTCTAAATAATATAATTAGTGGGAAGATTAAGTAAAATGAGCTTGATTAATAACTCGCAATTTTAGGATTAGAATAAATAATACAATGATTACTGTAGATGCATGCTTAAATATATTCGAAAACAAATTTTGAAATCGCTACTAAATAATTATTTCTTTTCGATTTTCAATAGTGTTTTTTTATCGGAGGTATTATTAGCGGATGGATTTGAATTATTGTGTGAGCCTTTGTGGGTTCTACAGGACTCGAACCTGTGACCTTCTGCACGTCAAGCAGACGCTCTAGCCAACTGAGCTAAGAACCCTTATTAAAAAATACCTATTTCAAAAACTTCGTTTAGAATTTCAAAATTAATTTGTTGTTGCCTTTTTATTCCGAACCTGTGACCTACCCGCCTCAGGCGG
>NZ_JBQXXK010000009.1:0-170646 GCF_052656625.1 Melioribacter sulfuriphilus
CACGAAGTGCTAATCGAGACGAGCTTTTCGGGCGATTGCTTCCTCCCCGCTTCGCTGGACCTCGCAATGACAGAATGAATCACCCTGTCTTTGCGAACGAAGTAAACTCTAACAAATGCTTTCTTAAATTACTTCGTCATCCCCCAAAAGGCGGAGTGATTCCTCGTGATGACATTTACTTACTTGTCTTTGCGAGCGAATGGAGTGAGCGAAGCAAACTCTATACACACAACACACTCGTCTTTAAGGGCCTCCGAAGCAAATTTTTGACATCTCCATGTTTTGCATGCAAACTAAGCAAGCACATCAAAATCCATCGAATGTCAAAGAAGTAATCATTCCATTTCCATTTTGTCAGTAAGTCGAAGTTTGGGAATAACTTTTGCATATTGTAACTGCTTTAGATAGTATTTTTATGATTCGTGAAAAATATTCACTATAAGAATCTCCTCTTATTCCTATCCATAATTAAAAATAAAATTCATGTTAATAATATTCATTTTCACACTTTTAGTATTAACATCCAACCCCGCTGAATTAAAATATATTTAGTACTACAAATGATAACCTGGAAGAAATTCAAAAAATATTTCAGAAGTTTAATGATATTCTCCCAAAATGAAAAAAGTCTTTAATAAATAATGATTTAATACGATAATAATATGTGACTTATTTCTTCTCCTAAGTTGAGTGAGCGAGTAATGAGAGAAATTGTATCTATAGAAGGGATAGAAGATGGAATGGTACTGGCAGAAGATGTTAAAAATAAATACGGCCATTTATTGATCCCTGCCGAAACAGTATTAAGCCAGAAGCATAAACTACTTCTTAAAACCTGGGGGATAACTGTAGTTTCAATCAAATCAGAGGATGAGCAAATTACTTTTACAGAAGAAGAGAAGAAGACAGAAAGAGAAGAACTTCTCAAACAAATTAACTGGACAATTGAAAATGAATATGAAGAAGATTTAATAAATATGGTGGTCGAACACAAATTAGAACAAATAAAATTTTATGATAACAAAAGAAAAAATTCTTGAACAGATTCATTCTATCCCTACTTTACCAACAATCTATACAACGGTATCCAGGGCAATGGATGATCCATATATAACCAATGAAAAAATAGCTGAATTGATATCAGCCGACCAATCTTCTTCTTTTAAGATATTGAGAGTGGCAAATTCACCATTCTTTGGATTTAGAGGAAAAATAAATACGATATCACAAGCAATTTTTTATCTTGGACATAATGAAGTTAAGAACATTTTATTTACAATATCATTGCTAAAAATAATGCCCGGCAGCAAAATACTTACTAAACTGAAACCCGCCGATTTATGGGCGCATTCAGTGTCTACGGGGGTTATCTCCAGAATTATTGGTGCAGAAATTAATGACAGACAGATAGAAAATTTTTTCCTTGCGGGTGTGTTGCACGATTTCGGTAAAATTCTGTTGATCGAATATTTTAATAAAGAATATGCAGAAGTACTTGAGATTTCTCAGAATACTAATGTTGAGGTATCCGTTGTTGAATCAGATAAATTAGGTATAACTCATTCGGAATTGGGAGCTAAATTAGCAGAAAAATGGAAACTACCGGATATTATAATTGATACTCTAAGGAACCATCACAAAGGTAGATCGAACAATTCTAATAATGATTTTTTAGTAGCAGCCGTTCATATTGCAGATATTGTATCTAAACTACTTGCTCTGGGCTATTCGGGCGATAATATTGTTAAAAAGCCTACAAATTCAGTCTGGCAAAAAATAAAACTGTCTGAAAAATTTTTTACAATTAACCGTAAAAAAATTATTCATGAATACGAACATATTTTTAAGATGTTAATGATTAATTAATGAACACATTGAATCTACACATACTATCCGAAATAATAAATGCGATCGACTCGGAAGATGATGAGTTGATACTAAATTCTGTCATTAATTCATTAATGCAAGTGGATAATGCCATAAAGTGGATCGCAATTTATCTACTAAACAATCGTAATTATGAATTTCATCTTGTAGCGTCGCATCCTACAAATCATAATGATTTAATAGAAACTGAGTATAAACTGTTGATCGAAGACGGTACTATTGCAAAAATTTTGAATGCTAATTCTTTAGTTTATTGTTCGGGTGAAAGTAGATTTATTAGATTTTCTTCAAGTGAGGAAATTTATGGTTTTGTGATAATAAGATACGATTCGGAAAATACAATTGACGAAATTCTACTTGAATTTTATACTGCAGTAGGGAAATTGATAAGTAATTGGTTTAAGTATAATAAACGAAGGAAAGAAAATTTATTCAAAAAAAATTTTGTAGAGTATAACCAGGAGCATAGTAAGGATTTACTAGAAGGCATTAAAAATTTGAGGAACATTTTAGATTCGATACAGGCTGGCATTGTTATAATCAATCCAGAAACTCAAGAGATCGTAGATGCCAACAAGATGGCTGAGAAATTATCGGGCTGGAAGAAAGATGATATAATTGGTATGCGAAGAGAAGAACTATTTCTTCTAAATTCTTGGGATTACAAAGAATTTGGAAAACTTTTAGGTTCCGAGTCGTTACTTAATAAAAAAGATGGTGATGTACTTCCAATATTATTAACTGAGCAAAAAATTAAACTCGGCAATGAACAATTTATTCTTTCTACGTTTTCGGATATAACCGAGCAAAAAAATCTGGAAATTGAACTGCTTGAGTTCAAATTCAACCTGGAACAAAAAGTTGAAGAAAGAACGCACGAATTAAAAAAGGCATACGATAAATTAAAAGCTGAAGTTGATGCCAGAACAAAGTTAGAAAAAGAAAAACTAAAGCTTTATTACGCCATTTATCAGAGCCCAGTGGCTATGGTAATTGTTGACCAGGAGGGTTTTATCGAGTATGTAAATCCAAAATTCAGTGAATTGACCGGTTTTTATTTCGATGATGTATTTGGAAAAAAAATAGTAAATGTAATAGTCTCAGATAATGATGAATATTACATTAAAGAAATTGCCCAGATGATCAGACAGGAAAAAATCTGGAAGAAAGATATCAGGATTAAAAAGAGAGGTGGTGAATTTATATGGGTGTCGGCGTCTGTATCTGGAATTGTTAATGATAGAGGGAAACTAACTCATTACCTTGCAGTTTATGAGGATATATCGCTTAAAAAGAAAGCCGAAGAAGAAATCATCAAAGCTAAAGAAAAAGCTGAAGAGGCAGCACGTTTGAAATCTTCTTTACTGGCAAATATGAGTCACGAATTCCGTACACCATTAATAGGCATTCTCGGCTTTACCGAATTTCTTTTAGAAGACGACTTAAGCCAGGAAGCCAAAGAAATAATTGCTGATATTAATTCTGCTGGAAAACGACTTTTGAATACGCTCGATAGTGTCCTTCAACTTTCGGAATTAGAGTCGCTTTCAGAATATCTTAAATTATCGAAAGCTTCTTTAAATGAATTAATACGTGATACTTATGAACAATATTTACCATTTGCTGTTTCAAGAGGTCTGCAATTTAAACTAAATTTACCGACTATCTCATTGGTCTCTGAAATTGATGACGATCTTTTTTCAAAAGCACTGGCTTTTATTATCGACAATGCTATTAAATTCACTCCAAAAGGGGAGATCGAAGTTAGTGCGGAAAATGTTAATCACAATGAAAAATACTGGAATGCTATTAAAATATCCGACACCGGAATTGGCATCGACGAAAAAGATTTTGAATTAATATTTCAAGAATTCCGTCAGGGAAGCGAAGGGCATAAGAGAAATTATGAAGGTACGGGTCTGGGACTTACTTTAGCAAAAAAGATGATTGAATTTATGAATGGGTATATATCAATTGAGAGCGTTAAAGGGAAAGGCTCAATTTTTACTATCTATATTCCTGCCGTCGACGAAAATTAAATCATGCATCAGAAAAATTAATACTGGAAGATATTCTACAACAAGCAACAAAGGATATTCCTTCCAGTAACCGTAAAGCTGATAGTTCATTACAGTAATAATCGTTGTGCTACTTAAAGAGGCATAGAAAATTCCGCTCAATCTCGGTACAACAGGCAATAATACAATTAACCAGCCAATGTACCAGGGATGCACCACAGGAGAAAATAACAACAACAATAAGTACGTATAATAAAGATCAATTTCTATTTTTCTTCGTTTCATAAAAAGATAATAAGCTGCAAATGAAATTGCATAGAGGATTAAACAAATCAGTCTCGATTTTTGATTGTGTTCGAGGAAAGCATTTATTATGTTGAAAATACTTCCGTTAAATGTCCAGTTTCTTGCAAATTTTTGCAGTGCCTGGAATAAGTCGGGCGTGGATAAATAAGGAATAAATTGAATACCTAAAATTGCCACGGGGATTAATGGATAAATAATCTTTCTTTTGACATCCGTTTCATACCAAAAAATTGCTGGTAACGCAATCAAGAAAGCGGGTTTAATCGACAGCGCAAAACCTAAAAATATTAAAGAAATTATTTTGCACCATCTATTCTTTTGAGCTGACTGTAAATAGAAAAAAAGAAAAAGCGCGAAAAATGTAAATCCGTATCCGTCCAGGTGTGCATCAATTCCAATGTGAATTAAAATTAGTGGACACAATGCATAGAGTAAAACGAAACTGAAATTTAATCCCCTTAGTTTTAGAAGATATAAAGTACTTGCCATAGTTATTATTTCAAAAAGTATCATGAGAAGCTTTAATCCCCAGACAGATTCTCCACTTATTAAATATGCTGTATAGAAAAGCCACTGGCTTAGCGGGAAATAGATTGTTTTCATATCCGGAAAGTTGACTTTGTCTGGAAGCATCTCGCTCGAAAGGTGACTCAGCTGACTTGCATCTGGAGGGTATAGATATGGATTAATCCCGTTGTATTGAACTTTGCCGTCCCATATATATCGATAAATGTCGTCGCTTCCCAGTGGAAAGTTATTAATGAACAATATTCTGATTAAAATAGCTACCGTCAGTCCGAAATAAATTGTTTTCCTGTCAATCTCGTACTTAAGTATTATTATGGCAAATGGAATATAGAGTAAAGAGGAAATAAGGGAAATATAATTGAAATGAATAATGTCGTAATGAATGAATAAATAAAAATACAGAACAAGCTGAACAAGAATAATGAATTTGATAGTATGATTGAACGTATTTTTCATTCGTAATTAGATTAATACCAATTTTAATACTGGAAAAATAAGGAAATTCAAAACGCTGCAAAAAAAATAGAATTAATTGTAGCATTTATCATTTTGATAAAATTTTATTATCCTTATAAATAATTAGTATTAAAAGGAGCGATTAACACACGGATATCTGATTTATTAAGTGGCATAATTTCTGTACACTTACTTTGGTGGTTATGTTCTCAAAACGGAGTTCGAATATTAATGAAAAAATATGCGTTGTTCTTTATTTCGTTATTAATTTTTTCGGCATGCAGCACTTCTCTATTAACTAAAACTGAATATGTTCGAGTCGTCGATACTCATTTTGAATACAAGGGCGAGCCGTATTATTTTGTCGGGACGAACTTCTGGTACGGATGTTATCTGGGACGTGAAGGTCGAGACGGCGACAGAGAACGCTTAAAGCGTGAACTCGACTATCTAAAAGAACTCGGAATTACAAATTTAAGGATACTGGCGGCATCCGAAAAGTCGTACATTCAAGCTTCGCTCGATCCATCTATTCAGGAAGAGCCGGGTAAATTTAATGAAGATTTGCTTGACGGGCTCGACTTTCTGCTTTACGAAATGCGTAAAAGGAAAATGTTCGCCGTAATTTTTTTGAGCAATTACTGGGAATGGTCGGGGGGTTTTGCCGTCTATAATAAATGGTCGGGTGATTCGAATTATGTTGATCCGCATAATCCAGAACAGGGCTGGACTAAATTTATGAACTATTCAGCGAAGTTTTATACGAACGAAAGAGCAAATGAATATTACCGAAATTTCATTGTGCATATAGTAACAAGGAAGAATAAATATACAGGTGATTATTATTATGAGGATCCAACAATAATGGCCTGGCAATTAGCAAACGAACCAAGACCAGGCTGGGGCGAAGAGGGTTTTCGAAATGCAAAAAATTTTTATAAATGGATCGATGAAACGGCAGCCTTTATCCGCTCGATTGATCCCAATCATCTTATTACAACAGGCAACGAAGGTCTCGGCGGATGTCTCGATTCTGATACGATTTTTATAAATGCCCATAAAAGTCCAAATATTGACTATGCCACATTCCATCTCTGGGCAAAAAATTGGGGATGGTTTGATGCTAAAAAAATCGAAGAAACCTATCCATCAACAGAAAAAAAAGCAATCGACTATTTTAATGCACACATGTTACTTGCGAGACGACTCAATAAACCAATTACACTTGAAGAATTCGGAATACCCAGAGACTACGAAGAGTATAGGCCTGGTTCACCAGTAACAGCAAGGGACAGATATTTTTTGAAAATATTCGAGTTGGTAGCAGACAGTGCTAAGGCAGGAGCTCCAATTGCTGGAACCAATTTCTGGGCTTGGGGCGGCGAAGGAAAACGCAACAACGATGACTATATCTGGAAAAAAGGGGATCCGTTTACAGGTGATCCCCCACAAGAACCGCAAGGTCTTAATTCTGTTTTTATTTCGGATGGATCGACTCTTGAAATAATTTCGAAACATGCTGCGGATATGAATCGTATCCGAAAAATGAAACTCCTTGTACGCAATTAAAGTAACCTTTTATGATACGTAAACTCAGTCTATTGTCGATAATTGTAATAACAATAAATGCATGCATGATGGAATTCAATACTGTCGAATTTCTTAAAAGGAATGAAATAAAACTCGTCGATACAAGTGCAACAAAAGAGACAGCAATGCTTTATTATAATTTGAAAATGCTATCTAATACAAACACAATTTTTGGTCATCATGACGCAACAGCTTATGGTATTGGCTGGTACGGTAAAGAAGGAAGATCAGACGTTAAAGATATAACCGGCTCCTATCCCGGTCTATACGGATGGGACTTCGGAGAATTGATATGGGAGCCTAACATTAAAAATGAAAACAGAAATATAACGAGGCTTGTACGCAAAGCTTATTCGAGGGGAGGAGTAAATACATTCTGCTGGCATGCACCTAATCCCGTAACCGACAAATCGTTTTATGATACTACTATCGCTGTTCCCAAAATATTGCCAGGAGGAGGATATTATTTAAAGTATTTAAGGATGCTCGATCAGATTGCCGATTTCGTTGCAACTCTGAAAGATACAGCGGGCAAGCCAATTCCAATTATCTTTCGTCCATTTCATGAATTCGACGGCAGCTGGTTCTGGTGGGGAAAAAATTTCTGTACTCCCGATGAATTTAAAAAATTGTGGAAAACTACTGTTGAGTACCTCAGAGATAAAAGGGGATTGAGAAATATTCTTTATGCATACTCTCCGGATAGAAATTTTTATTCAGAAGAAGAATATCTGGAACGTTATCCTGGCGACAATTATGTAGATATTCTTGGATTTGACGACTATTATGACTTTATGCCCGATGGCGACGGTATTCAGTGGATTCAAAAGAAACTGGCTATTGTCACTTCCATTGCAAAACGGAAAAACAAAATTGCTGCATTTACAGAAACCGGCCTGGAAGGAATTGTCGATTTTAATTGGTGGACTGGTCGTCTCTATAAAACCATTGGGGGAGATTCCGTTAAAATCGCATATCTGATGGTATGGCGGAATGCAAATGAAAAACATTACTATGTTCCTTATAAAGGTCATCCGGGCGAAGATGATTTTGTAAAGTTTACACTAACCGAAAAAGTCTTGCTTGAAAGAGATTTACCGGATTTGTATTCAAAGCCAATTAACGAAGAAATTATTAAGCAAGTCAATCAGAAACAAAAGATTGAATTACTAAAAGCTGTATTGACTTATCCAGTTATGTAACAAATGATAAAAAATTAGGAGCGAAGGAATTCTGGACTGTAATGAAAAATATTGAAAATAAATTTACAGGAAAATTATGCAGATACATATCATCGACTTGGTAATCATAATACTCTATTTTGCTGTAGTGCTTGCCATTGGGATACTAGTATCAAAAAGATCGATAAAAGATATCGATTCGTATTTCCTTGGCAGCAATCAATTGCCCTGGTGGATGCTTGGTATCTCAAACGCCTCGGGAATGTTCGACATAACCGGCACCATGTGGCTTGTCTATTTATTGTTCGTCTACGGGATGAAAAGCGTTTGGATTCCGTGGCTCTGGCCAATATTCAATCAAGTGTTTCTCTTTGCTTATCTGTCGATCTGGTTGAGAAGGTCAAATGTTATGACTGGAGCGCAGTGGATCGAGACCAGATTTGGAAACGGCAAAGGCGCCCGCCTTGCACACATTATTGTTGTTTGTTTTGCGCTTGTTAGCGTTGTGGGATTTATAGCTTATGACTTTAAAGGAATTGGAAAGTTTGCTAAAATATTTTTACCGTGGGATCTGTCGCCCGATATGTATGCAATAATTTTAATGAGTATTACAGCTATCTACGCTGTCAAAGGGGGGATGGTGAGCGTGGTTGCAACGGAAGTGCTTCAATTTCTTGTAATGACCGTAGCTTCAATTGCAGTGGGTATTGTTGCAATGAATGCCGTTGCGCCTGGAGCGCTAAATGCCGTTGTACCAGAAGGTTGGAAAGAACTTTTTTTCGGATGGCATTTGAATTTAAACTGGTCGGGAATAATGGAATCGGTTAATGCCAAAATTACTGAAGACGGTTACGAATTATTTATGATTTTTATGATGATGGTATTATTTAAGGGTATACTTGTAAGTGCAGCTGGTCCAGCGCCTAATTATGATATGCAGAGAATTTTAGCTACCAGGAATCCTAAAGAAGCTTCGAAAATGAGCTGGCTGGTTTCGCTCGTTCTCTTTTTCCCCCGATATATGATGATAGCGGGTCTTACTGTGCTGGCTCTCGCTTTTCTGATGCCAGAATTAAATGCAATGGGGCCAAACGTCGATTTCGAAATGATATTGCCACTGGCTTTAAGGAAACTGATTCCGGTTGGACTGGTAGGCGTTTTACTGGCAGGTCTTCTTGCTGCTTTTATGTCAACATACGCAGCCACAATCAATGCAGCTCCTGCTTATGTTGTCAACGATATTTATAAGAAATTTATTAATCCAAACGCACATCCGAAAAAATATGTCCACATGAGTATAGCTGTCTCTATCTTTTTTGTTATACTAGGCTTTATTTTCGGCATCATGGCGCAATCGGTTAATCAAGTAACACTCTGGATTGTAAATGGACTTTGGGGTGGTTACACAGCGGCAAATGTTTTGAAATGGTATTGGTGGAGGATGAATGGTTATGGATACTTCTGGGGAATGGTTATCGGTATAGCGGCTGCTTTAATTATGCCTCTGCTTTTCCCTTCGTTGCCGACACTCAATGCATTTCCTTATGTACTCGCCATTTCAATTCTCGGCTCTATACTTGGTAGTTACTTGAGTGAACCAGAGCCCGATAATGTATTGATGAAATTTTATATAACGGTTCGCCCATGGGGATTATGGAAACCAATTCATGAAAAAGTTAAAGCTCGCTTTCCGGAATTCAATCCAAATTTCGGTTTCAAAAGAGATATGTTCAACGTTGTAATAGGTATTATCTGGCAAACAACTCTGCTTGCTGCGCCCATTTATCTTGTAATCCATGAATATCTATACTTTGCGATTACTCTCTGCATTACTGCTATAACGTCATTAATACTCAAATTTACATGGTGGAATAAACTCGATGAAATTTGTGGTGAGGAATCGGAAAAAATGTATAGAGAAATGGCATCGAAAATTGAATGATAATGCTGGAGAAATATGAATAACACCGATGGTATTAAACTAAGATTGATCGAAAAGGTAGCATATGGCTGTGGGGATTTTGCATCTTCGATGTTCTGGAAACTCTTTTCGATGTTCCTGCTTTTTTTCTATACAGATATTTTTGGAATCTCTGCTGCAGCTGTGGGAACAATGTTTCTTGTTACGAGAATATGGGATGCAATTAACGACCCGATGATGGGTATGATATGCGATCGTACAGAAACCCGTTGGGGCAAATTTCGTCCTTATCTTTTATTCGGTGCTGTCCCTTTTGCAATTCTCGGTATAATTACTTTCAGTACCCCGGATTTTAGTCCTTCTGGTAAATTAATCTATGCATACGTTACTTACACGTTAATGATGATGGTATACACTGCTGTTAACGTTCCGTATTCCTCGCTGATGGGAGTAATGACCAATAATCCATTGGAAAGAACTTCACTTGCTTCCTTCAGATTCGTGGGAGCATTTTCGGGTGGCATTCTTGTAACAGCAACTGCTTCATATCTTGTGGAATATTTTGGAGGAGTGGCAAATCCAGCACAGGGTTATCAATTGGCGGTAAGTATTTATGCAATACTTGCTGCAATTTTCTTCCTGCTCACATTTGCAGGCACAAAGGAGCGCCTTAAGTCCACAACGATTAAGAATTCATCTCTTAAAGATGATTTGAAAGATATATTGAAGAATGGTCCATGGTTTATTATGCTGGCTTCGGGTGTATCGATTCTAATCTTTAATTCGCTCCGTGACGGTTCAATTCTTTATTACTTTAAATATTTTATCAAGGACCAAAAAGTAGAATTATTCGGTTCGCAATACAATTTTAACCAGGCTGAACTTGCTTCTGTATACATGACTCTCTGGCTTGCTACTAATATTGTTGGTGTTGTATTGGCAAAGCCTGTTTCGTCAATAATCGGTAAGAAAAAAACATTTATTGTTGCAACTCTCCTTTCTGCGGGATTCAGTTTTCTCCTCTTTTTTCTAAAGCCAGAGCAATTGATCTCGATTTTTGTGCTCAATATATTTATTGGTATTAGCGCGGGCATTGTGCTACCTTTAATCTGGTCGATGTATGCAGACATCGCTGATTATTCGGAATGGAAAAATGGTAGGCGCGCAACCGGATTGATTTTTTCGTCATCTTCAATGTCACAAAAATTTGGCTGGACACTTGGTGGCGCTTTAACAGGATGGCTACTGGCTTTCTTTGGATTCCAGGCTAATGTCGATCAGACTCCGCAATCTTTACTGGGTATACGTCTTATAATCAGTGTTTTTGCGGGTTTGGGCGCACTTCTCGCTGCATTGTTTATTTTCTTCTATCCATTGTCCGAAGATTTTATGAAAAAAATTGAAATTGAACTCGAACAAAAAAGAAACAATAACGAGGAGATAAAATGACTAAAAGTGCATTTAATAAGAGATTGAAAGAGTTGTTCGAAGAACATGAGAGATTAATTAAAAGAAAAAACAGACAACTTCCCAGTACAAACGGCGTTTTTAACCGTTACAAATATCCAATTCTTACCGCAGAACATACTCCCTTGTTCTGGAGATACGATCTAAATTATGAAACCAATCCGTATTTAATGGAGAGAATGGGAATAAATGCCACCTTTAATGCAGGGGCAATGGAATACAACGGGAAAATAATTTTAGCCGTTAGAGTCGAAGGTGTCGACAGAAAATCGTTTATTGCAATTGCAGAATCACCGAATGGTATCGATAATTTTAAATTCTGGGATTATCCGGTTAAAATGCCAGAAACTGAAAATCCCGATACAAATATATACGATATGCGTTTGGTTAAGCATGAAGATGGATGGATTTACGGAATTTTTTGTACTGAAAGAAAAGATCCACAAGCCCCGGAAACTGATACTTCAGCTGCAGTTGCTCAGGCGGGAATTGCCAGAACGAAGGATCTCGTTAATTGGGAAAGACTACCGGATTTAAAATCAAAATCCCCGCAACAACGGAATGTAGTGCTACATCCCGAATTTGTAAACGGGAAATATGCCTTTTATACTCGACCTCAAGATGGTTTTATTACCACAGGCACAGGTGGCGGTATCGGGTGGGGCTTGACGGAATCAATTGAAAATCCTGTTATAGAAGAAGAAAAAATTATCGACGAAAGGGTTTATCATACAATCAAAGAAGTTAAGAATGGTTTGGGGCCTGCCCCAATTAAAACCGAGAAGGGTTGGCTACACTTAGCTCACGGCGTTCGAAATACAGCTGCGGGTCTCAGATATGTACTTTATCTATTCCTTACCGATTTAAATGACCCATCGAAGGTAATAGCACGGCCAGGTGGATACTTTATTGCTCCCGAAGGAGAAGAAAGAGTGGGAGATGTTTCTAACGTTGTTTTCAGTAACGGCTGGGTTAAAAAAGACAACGGCGATGTATTGATTTATTATGCTTCCTCAGATACACGTATGCATGTTGCTCGTTCAACCGTCGATAGGCTGCTCGATTATGTTCTTAACACTCCTGAAGACGGCTTAAGAAGCGCAGAATGCGTAAAGCAGAGATATCAATTGATAAATAAAAATCTGGAGATAATGAAAAAGCTTAAACTCTGATTCTTAGCTACGACGCCTCCTAAAGCCATGCTAAAATTAATTTCTCAGTTTAGCATGGCTTTTTTATTTTTCCACAGTTTGCACGGCAACTTTTTGCCAGTGGTCTATGAAAAGGTCGAATTCCAATTTTAACTTCCTGAAATTTGGATTTCTTTGATAGATGTCAGAATCTTCGTCGGAAAGCATAAGGATGCAGTTCATCAGTGCCCTGCCATTATGATAAGTGGCTTTCCAGATCGTCCCTTTTGGAGCGGTCTTATAATGTGGTTCTTTTTCCAGACTGCCCCAGTACCAGTCGCCGTGTTGATGATCTATCAGGTATCTTTTAACATATTCCCATTCTTGAAGAAAAAGTTTATAGTAACGCTTTTCGTTCGGGAAAATTTTTGAAAAGAGTAAAAGTGCATTCAGCGCTTCGGCCTGAGCCCACCAATTTTTTGTATCTTTAATTATGCTGCACTCGCCGTCTTCTGAATAGTAATAACCTTCGTCGAAAAATCCAGCACTCGAATTGTCCCAACCATTATCAATTGCGTGGTCAAGCATTCTTTTTGCGATTGTTAATGTTTCGATGTCGTTTTTTATACCGAGTTTATATGAAGCTTCGAGCATCAAAAAAGCAGTTTCGTAATCGTGACCGAATGATACATGGTCCAATCGATAATTTGCCTCACGTATTTCAGGTTGTGCATGTCTGAAAGAAACAGGTGTCCAGTCGCGTTCGAAAAATAATTGTAGATAACCTTTTGGATGTGTGATCTTATCTCTTATAAGAATTAATAGTTCTTCCAGACGTTCGCGTAATTTTTCATTTGGCCATATACCATAGAGTTCGGTAAAGGCTTCCAGCAAGTGGATCGAAGAATTCTGATCCTTAAAACCTACTTCGACAGCATCTGTTGCTTTTGTTCTGTATGAATCATTTCTTTCTATGGTTTTTCCGTCACGTCTCAAAAATTGAAAGTAACCTTTATGAAGAGGGTCATGGGCGTGTTCTTCCAGCCAGTTGAATGTGTCAATTGCAAGTTCGAGTGCGTCGTTATTCTTAGTCAATTCATATAAAGCCGATAAACCATAGATTGCAAAAGCATTGCCGTATGTTCGCTTTTCATCGAACCAACCTTCTACATCGGATAAATTTCCATCTCGACTTCGGATCTGATAAAAACCCCCATACTGCAAATCCCACATTTTATTTTTAAGGAAATCCAGTCCGTGTAGTGCCGCTTCGTACAACATGCTACTATTTAAAAATTTTGCCACTTTGGATGTCGTCCACACATGACGCGATTGTGTTACAATCATCTTCTCCTGCTCGGGCATTAAACTGAGGTCGTATGCAAGATTTGTGAAGTAGCCCCCGTATTCTTTATCGATAACCAGAGGATACCATTTGTAGATTAAATTATTTTCGAATTCATTTAGCATATCGGCCATGATACCCATATATTATTCACTTTAACGCTTAATTGATTGATAATTTTGTAGTGCAAATATTATGCTATTTTTTTCGTTTGTTATTGACGCAAAAATTATATTTGTTTTTACAATAATGATATATTTTTATCAAATTGATAAAAAAAGAGAAAGTCATCACTTAATTTTGACATTAAAAAAATTATTTCTCCAGGCGTAGTTTTTGCTATTAAAAGATATAATATAATGGACTGATTTTTACAACTTCTATTAAATAAGGGGGATATTAATGAGAATCTTAATGTTTTTTTTGATGGCTTCTTTAGCCTTAGCTGGAAATGAAAAAGAATTAAACTTGCCTTCTATTTTTTCGGACAATATGGTATTGCAACAGAATTCAAAAGTTGCAATATGGGGTATGAGCAAACCGGGGGCTGAAGTTACTATCAAGGCTTCCTGGAATGAATCGGCAATTACAAAAGCAGGCGAGAATGGAAAGTGGATAGCTTACATTAAAACACCTTCAGCTGGAGGACCTTTTGTATTAAAGGTGACAGACGGAAAATCCAATGTAGAATTTAAAAACGTAATGGTAGGAGAAGTATGGCTCTGTTCGGGGCAGTCGAATATGGAAATGCCGCTGGAAGGTTGGCCTCCGAGCGATACTGTTTCAAACAGCAAGGAAGTAATTGCCAGTGCAACGAATAAAAATATTAGATTCTTTACCGTCAGCAGAGCACTTTCGGAAAATCCGGAATACGATTGTATCGGACACTGGGAGGAATCGAATCCTGAAACTGCGGCTAAATTCAGCGCAACGGCTTACTTCTTCGGAAAAAAATTGTACGACGAATTGAAAATACCCATTGGATTAATTCATTCGAGCTGGGGAGGAACTCCAGTGGAAGCATGGACAGGAGCTAAATATATTTCCTCTGTCGATGAATACAAAGACATTGTTGAAAAGCTAAAAGATGCACGGAAAGAAATTGATCACCTTAGAGCATGGCTTTCAGAAAAACCGACTATTGATATTAATTCAATTAAATCGCCAACTCCCTGGAAAGGTCTTGACCTAAACGATTCCGAATGTTCTAAACCTGACTTTGACGATTCGAGTTGGAAAACTATGGATTTACCTGTTAAATGGGAATCGACTGAAATAGGTAATTTTGACGGTGTCGTTTGGTTCAGAAAAAACGTGACAATTAAAGCAGAATGGATTAATAAAGAACTTGTACTTGAACTCGGACCGATAGACGACATGGATGTGACTTATGTTAACGGAGTTAAATTGGGAGGTTACGAAGAAGGCGGCTACTGGCAGACAGACCGAATTTACAAAGTACCTGCAGATTTGGTTAAAGGTAAAAATCTTTCAATTGCCGTACGCGTTATCGATACTCAGGGCGGTGGAGGAATTTGGGGATCCTCTGAGAAAATGAAAATTCATCCGCTTGACTCACAAGAATCAATTTCTCTCACAGGTGCGTGGAAATATCTGCCGGTTGCCGAATATTACAGCGGAAAATTATATTTGTTTGACGTAAAGAATGCAGAATACAATAGTCGCCCGAAATTGTCCATTGAATATTCATCTTATACGCCCACTTTACTTTTTAATGGAATGATTGCCCCGTTGATACCATACGGAATAAAAGGCGCCATCTGGTACCAGGGAGAATCAAATGTTGGAAATCCCGAATTGTATAAAACACTCTTCCCATTGATGATTAAAAATTGGAGAGAAGAATGGGGTTTGGGCGATTTCCCATTTTACTATGTTCAAATTGCTCCATACAACTATGGTCCCAACGCTGAATCCCAGAAGTTAAGGGAAGCTCAATTAATGAGTCTTTCGGTACCCAATACAGGGATGGCCGTTACACTCGACATTGGCAATCCGAATAATATTCATCCAGCAAACAAAAAAGAGGTAGGCGAACGACTTGCAAGATGGGCGCTGGCGAAAAATTACGGCAAGAAAATCGATTTTTCAGGTCCAATCTTTAAATCGATGCAAAGGGAAGGTAATAAAATAATTCTGTCGTTCGATCATACTGACGGCGGCTTGATTATTAAAGAAATCAACGGTGAGAACAATTTCCTTATTGCAGGTAACGACAAAGTATTTAAAAAAGCCAGAGTAGAAATTAAGGATGATAAATTAATTGTCTTCTCTGAAAGTATTGAAAATCCTGTGGCGGTGCGTTATTGCTGGGATAATATTTCCGAAGCCACTCTTTTCAACAAAGCGGGACTGCCTGCTTCTTCATTTAGAACAGACAACTGGGATTAAGAGATGGGAATAAAAATGAGAAGTATTATTAAGTTAATTGCGTTGTTTCTATTAATCGGTCGAATCAATTTTACAAATGCACAAAAAACCGAGTATCATGCCTGGTGGCACGATACATATTTAAGAGAAACATTCGAAACCCCCAACAAGAAAAAACTCCCTCTGATTAAAGTAGCAGGCAATCGTTTTGTAGATGAAACTGGTGATACAATTTTATTCAGAGGTGTTTCAATTTCCGATCCCGATAAAATTGAAAAACAAGGACACTGGAATAAAAGGCATTTCGAAAAAGTTAAAGAACTTGGTACAATGATTATCCGTATTCCAGTTCATCCAGTTGCCTGGCGGGAACGAGGAGCCGAAAATTATTTGAAGCTGCTCGATCAGGCCATCGATTGGTGCACAGAATTGGGAATGTATGTTATTATTGATTGGCATACAATAGGAAATCTCGGTATGGAGTTGTTTCAGGATCCCATGTACGAGACAACTAAAAAAGAAACGTTCGAATTCTGGCGAACTATTGCACGAAGATACAGTGGTAATAATACGGTGGCTTTTTATGAATTGTTCAACGAACCGACTCTCTTTTTTAATCAGCTCGGAACGATGTCGTGGGCAGAATGGAAAGAACTCAATGAAAAAATGATTACGTTGATCAGAGCTTATGATAACGAAACGATTCCATTGGTAGCTGGATTCGATTGGGCTTATGACCTTACTCCTTTATTAATTGAACCAGTTGAAGCTGAAAATATCGGATACGTAACGCACCCATATCCTCATAAGCGCACGAAACCGTGGGAACCGAAATGGGAAGAAAATTTTGGTTTTGCCGCTCAGAAATATCCAATTATTGCAACTGAAATTGGTTTTACAATGGATAATGAATCCATTAATTCAAACGGCGAATATGGTGAGGCAATTATTAATTATCTTGAATCCAGAGGCATTAGCTGGGTCTGGTGGGTATTTGATCCGGAATGGCATCCGAAAATGTTCAAGTCGTGGGACACATATGAACTCACCGACAGCGGTAACTTTTATAAAGCAGTAATGCAAGAGAAAAAATAATGCGATGAATAAAAGTGCTGCGAATATTATTTTACGAATGCAAGCAGAACAGATAACTTATGAATACTAAATTTAAATGGGCGCTTGGTATACTGATTGTCTCGGTCTTCGCTTATTATGCGATTAACTATTATGTTAATCGGCGTGCAGGCGATGAGGTAATCGAAATTTATTTTGCCGACAGAATTACTGCCGCTCATGAAAAATTAATTGAAATTTATAACGAGAGGAATAAAGGGAAAGTACGCATTGTACCAATCGACTTTCCCAATTTTGATTTTAGTACGAATGAAAGAAAGGAAGTGCTGGCTCGTTCGTTACGAGGCACTGGCGACGGGATTGATCTCTTTGCCGTTGATATTATCTGGGTGCAAAGATTTGCAAAATGGGGAGAATCACTCGACAAATATCTGACCGAAGAAGAAAAAAAGCGACTGCTGCCTCTGGCAGTCGAATCGTGTTATTACAACGGCGAACTTGTTGCTGTCCCGTTAGTTCTTGTGAACAGTATCTGCTATTATCGGGAAGATCTGGTCGAAACGCTCCCCAATGGTAAAGAAATGATAAACAAGTTCGATAGTACAAATATTACCTGGGAAGAATTCCTTGACTACAGAAGCCAATATAAAGGTGATAAACCGTTTTATATTTTCCCCGCCGCCGATTACGAAGGTATGATTTGTAATTTTATGGAATTCCTTTTAAGCCAGAATCCAAATTACTTTCAACAATATGGTTTTAACCTCGATAGACCTGAAGCCGAAAAGGCTTTGCAATTTATGGTCGACCTGATTTATAAATATAATGCGACACCGCCCGATGTCACTAAGTTTACCGAGATATCAAGTTACGAATACTTTATTAATAATGACGGTTTTGTAATTCACGGCTGGCCCACTTACGATATGGACTTTATTAATGAAGCTTACGATAAAGAGAAGCAATCGAGACTCAAAAAAATGTGGATACCGTATTTTAAGGGCGGCGTGCCTACATCGATCGTAGGTGGATGGGATTTGATGGTTTCTAAATTTTCTACGAAGAAGAAAGAGACAATCGATTTCCTGAAATTTTTGCTGAGCGACGAAGCCCAGGAAATTTTTTATAAATTAAGTGGGCATTATCCTGTAATTAAAAGATTTTATGAAGATCCGTCGTATTTGAGTAAATATCCTGAAATACCGAAAATCAAAGAATATCTCAAAACGGCAAAACATCGACCAGCACATCCTGACTATACGAGATTTTCTAAAATTATGTCGTACTATATCGACGAGGCTTTAAAAAATCGTATCTCCGTTAAAGAAGCGCTCATCAAAGCTACCAATGCAATTCAACTTGAGAAAAATATTTTACAGGAGCGATGACTTAAATTTATGGTACGACAAAAATTAAAAAATAAGTTTACTAAATATCGATTCGAAATCAGGCATATCTCGGCGTTCCTGTTCGTACTTATTATTTTTCAGCTCGTAATGGCTTTTGTTCAAAAATCATCGCTTAGCGATTTCTTAAATGAAACTCAGGACTGGTATCAAAAATATTCCACCGAACGGCTGGCTATTATTACTACGACTAGTATGGAATTGCTTTATGAAAATCTCTTTATGGAAAAACCAATGTCCGAGTACGACCAGAGGAAAATCACTTACTCGTTTAACGTAATCTTCAAACAGCAGTTAATCCAGAAAAGTGTGGAAGATATAAGTCTGATTCTTCTAAAGAACCATCGCATATATGTTATTGACAGTGGACAAAAACTCTACGCATTCCTTACGAACAAACTCGCACCCTACGAAACGGGCGTTAACAGTCATTCCGAAGCGGTAAAACTATTTCTCGATTATAGAGATGAAATAAGGGCTTCGGAAACCATTTATTCGATTCTGGAAAATAATAAAACCTTTAAAATACTTGTGCCCTTCGTACCCGACGGCGAATATCTCGGTGTAATGTATATGAAGATTACACCTGACTTTACGTTTCTTACAAATGAAGTAACTTCGAATTTCGATAAAGTTGCTGTAATCTATACGTCCTTAATTTTTCTTGGACTTGTGATTATCTTTTACATTTCTTCACAGGCAGTAAAAGAAAGGAACGAAGCTCAGAAAAAGTTTTTCCAGGAGCACGAAGAAAATATCAAAAAACAAATCCGACTCGAAAAGGAGTCGCTCTTTACAAAAAGAATTTACCATACTCATCATAAAGCCGAAAAGATAATTGGTTTTATCAAGGAAGATGTCCGCAAGATGAACAGCGAAGGAATCGATGAATTGAAAAAGAGAGTGCTGACATATTCGAATTTCATTTCGAGAATTATATATGACATGAAATGGTACGACCAGGAAATCAATACAATTATTAACCCGATGTTCCATACTAACATTAACGAAGTAATAAAATTCATAGTGGAGAATATTTTCCTTAGAATCTCAAGTCGCAACGACATGTTCAGTTTTGAATTATTGCTTGACGACGATATTCCTCCGGTTAATGTTAATGAATTTGTGGTATGGGAAATTCTTGAACCTTTGATACATAACAGTATTGACCACAGTCAAAAAGATTCGGTAAAAATTAAAATAAAAACAAAACGTGATAAGGATAAAGGCCAAACGATTATAACTATTGAAGACGATGGCGTTGGAATAAAAAGCGAATTATTAGAAGTCGATTCAAAAGGTGTTAAAAAGATATTTCTTGAAAATATTTCCACCAAAAAACTTGAAGCTACTAATTCGGGTTATGGTTGCTATATTGCATATCAGATGGCGGTTGAAAAATGTGGATGGGAACTCGACGTTGAAAATATAAAAGAAGGCGGTTGCCGATTCACTATTAAAATAAAAAATTAAGGAAGATATCGTATGCAGAAACAAGATATGATTAACATTTTACTTGTTGAAGACGAAGAATTTGATGTAAGAAGAGTAAAAAATACGCTCGACTACTACAACTCCAGAATAAGATTGCTTGACACTGTTTCAAATGGTATGGCTGCCCTGTCTTTAATCAGGGATAATCCTGATAAATACGACGTTGTTATTATGGACTATCAAATATCGGGTGGCTTGAAAGGGGAGGAGCTGATTTCAAAAATGAAGAGCTACGACCCACTCATTCAGATTATCGTAGTAACAAAAATGACAATTAACATTACCAATTATGACTTTGCCAATAAGTTACTTCAGGCTGGAGCTTTCTGGTATTGTACAAAATATCCGGGTAACATCGAAGAATACATTTATCAACCTACAGATTTTATTCTAAGTATTTTCAACGCATACGAAAAAAAGAAACTCGAAAAACAAAAATTGAAATCCGACAGAAGACTTAAGAAGAGTATAGAAAATTTACTGGAAGCAAAAAAAATAATCGGCGAATCGAAACCGATGCTTCAATTGAAAGAAAACATTGAAAAGTATGCCAAAAGTGATGTAAATATATTGATCAACGGTCCGTCGGGCACAGGCAAAGAATTGGTTGCATGGAATATTCACCTGAGAAGCAAAAGGAAATACGAGAATTTTGTACCGATTAACTGTGGAAGCATTCCGAGTGACTTGTTAGAAAGCGAATTGTTCGGTTTCGAAAAAGGTTCGTTTACAGGTGCAAACAGAGAAAAACCTGGATTGTTCGAAGTTGCTAATAATGGAACTCTTTTCCTCGATGAAGTGGGTGAACTTTCTCCAACGGCTCAGGTAAAATTATTGAGAGTGTTGCAGGAGGGAGAGATTGAAAAGATTGGCAGAACTGGAAAAATATCGGTTAATGTTAGAATAATCGCAGCTACGAATAAAAATCTTGCTCACGAAGTTAACAATAATCGCTTCAGGGAAGATTTATATTATCGACTAAATGTTGTGCCGCTTGAAATAGTCCCTTTGCGTCAGCGCGGTAATGATATCATTTTGTTGTTTGAACATTTTCTCGACTACTTCAGTCAGGACCTCGGATTTACCAGGCCGGTGGTGGAAGAAAGCGCTAAGGAAATCTTGTTGAATTACAAGTGGCCTGGCAATGTTAGAGAATTGAGAAATGTAGTACAAAGATTGGTGCTGAACTGTCCCGACCGCATCACTGCTAAGGATGTTAGCAATCCAATGATACTTGGCAATAATATCGTGTCGAAAGAAGAATCGGGCTTTGAAGATTTATACGAAGGACAGGTGCTGCCTTTGAAAGAAGTGGAAAGGAGATTCAGAATACGGTATTTCAAGTATGTAAGGAGCATCTCAAGTTCGGATTCTGCTGCAGCAGAAAAGCTCGGATTGGCACCTTCCAACTTTTATCGTATGTGTAAAGAACTTGGTTTAAAATAAACAGAACTTCTGGCTTATTGTATGCGTCTGATTTATTAAAATTTCGGGAGAATTATGATTAATCAATTCAAAGTAAAGGGAAAGGAGCTTCTTGCTAAGATAGAAGAGTTAATCAAAGAAGGGAACGTAAGGCGAATAATAATAAAAGATGAAAAAGGGAATACGTATATCGAAATACCTGTAACTGTTGCAGTGCTTGGAGCTTTCTTCGCACCAGTATTGGCTGCCGTTGGCGCACTCGCCGGAATGGCTGCAAATTTTACTGTTGAAGTCATCAGAAGGCATGAAGAAGATATCAATCCTTAAATTATTATCCTGACGTAATTTCGTCAACCACGATTAACAAACACCAAATAATTTGCTGGATTATTATAGTAGTATTTTATAATTTTGTTATGAACATATGCTCATAATTATTGTATGCCCAGACCTAAAAAAAATAGAAGAATAAAGTGTTATCCGACAGCATATTATTTCAAACCGCGTGGAATTCCAATGTATGAATTATTAGAAAATGTACTGGCTGAAGACGAGGTCGAGGCAATCTACTGGGCTGACTATAATGGTTACGACCACGAGACTGGAGCTGAGAAGATGGAAATATCCCGACCTACTTTTGGTCGAATTCTTAAATCTGCAAGGAGAAAAATTGCAGATGCAATTATCAACGGTAAGGCGCTCAGAATTAAACAGGATTATTTTAACAAATTAAAGGAGGAATAAAATGAAAATAGCAGTTGCATCAGACGACAATTTGCATGTGTCCGGACATATCGGACGTGTAAACGGTTTTATCATTTACGAATGCTCTGAAGGGAAAATTCTCGGCAAACAGTATCTCGAGAACACTTTTACTAATCACGGTCGTCAAGGCAGGGGCGAGCATCATCACGGCGAGAGTCATAGGTACGGACACGAAAGACTGATAGAAGCGCTGAAAGGAGTAGATGTTTTAATTTTTACATCGGGCGGCTGGAGATTGGTGGAAGACCTCGAGGCTAACGGCATAAAACCTTTTATGACTGACGAAGAAAATGCCGACAGTGCAGTTGAAAAATATCTGGCGGGTCAATTAATAGAAAGAGAAGATAATGTTTGCCATCACGGCAGGCACTGAAAATTAGAAATAGACCTCTGCGCTGATCGAATAATTACGAATGGGTGCTAAATTCCCGATAAACTCGACGTAATTATAATTGAGTAAGTTTTTAACACTCAATTTTAATGAAGCAGCTATATTACTAAAAATAAAATTAACCCCACCTGCTAAATCAACTACATAAACAGGGACTCGTTTATAACCGTCTTTTATAAGAGCTAATGGTGGTTCGGTCAGCTCGAGGTCTATTTCTTCTACTTTGCTTGAGTACCTGAAATCGGCACTCAACTCAAACGGCTGCTTGGTAAGACCAATATGTAAATTAACAGTGTTGCGCGGGCGATATTTCATTGGTCGGTTCTTTTCGATATCTCTTGCCCACATATAATTGTATGCGACGGTTAAGTTTAATAATGAAGGAATGGGCGTCCAGTTGCACAATATTTCTGTACCCTGTATTCTTGCCTTAGTTAGGTTTATAAATTTTATATCGCCTGTTTTTGTAAGATTCGGCTCTATAAAGTTATTGTAATTGGTCTGATAAAAAGCCATATCGATATAAAAATAGTCTGTCGGGTTATAAATGAGACCACTTTCGAAAGAAAAGCTTGTTTCCGATTTCAAATCCGGATTTTGCTCGACGTCTATGCCTCCTGCAATCCCTGCCGTTGTAAACACTTCGGCAGGTGTTGGTGCTCTGAAACCTGTGCCTATAGATGATCTTAAAATTAGATTGCTCGTTATTTTGTAATTAAATCCAATACGAGGTGTTATGGCATTTTTTCCTTTTATTGTATCGAGTTTAATGTAGTCGTAACGGAGCCCTAAAGTGGCAATTAAATTTTTAATACCTCGGTATTCCGTTTGAAAATAAAGTGCCCCTCCTCCGAATCGTGTGTCTGAAAAAATATTCGATTTTACTGTCGCCCCGGATATTTCGATTCCGCCAGTGTAATTAAAATTACCTTTGTTCGAATAATTAAAAATGGCTTCGGTTCTATAAAGATTGGCTGTTGATGTTGTTACTTCGATACCGTAGCCGTCGAATCGTGTATAATAATAACTCAATTTGAATGTTGAATTCAAATTTTCCGTTAGCCTGTTGTTATATACCAATCCGCTGAAAAAGCGGTTCGATTTTACCGTGTTGCCGTTATCTTCGTCTTTCGGTACTAACGCATTGCGAGAGTCTTTCCAGTATAAAAAATTACCTCTGTCCATGTATAAATAATTGCCAAATAAAAGTATCGATTGATTTGTGTCGATTGTCTTGTTTACTTTAAAATATCCGAGATAATTTTTCCGAAAATCATTTTGGCGATAACTCATGTTGTCGAACTTCTTTATGGATACTGTATATCCAACTCCTGCTACCGACGATGAATGAGATATCTCTGTGCCGTAGAAAGTACGCAGGTTATTATTCCATTTCCAAATATCGTAAGAAGGATTATCATAAAAACCTGCATAAGATTTGATGTAAGTCACTGGAATTTGTGCAACATCTTTGGTAATTATATTAATAACGCCTCCAATAGCCGATGTGCCATAGAGTGAACTTGCCGGACCTTTAATGACCTCTACGCGTTCAATATCAGAAATTGGAATCATTTCCCAGACAATATCTCCGTTATCACCACTGTAAAATGGTATTCCATTAATTGCCACAAGTACTCTTGCACCAACTCCTTTACTGTAGCCACTCGAACCACGGATACTAACCTGCTCAAGATTTACTTGTATGCCGGGAATATCTCTAAGTAATTCATCGAAAGCCAGATAATTCTTGTGAGATATTAAATCGGGTTTAATTACAAATGCACTTACCGATAAATCTTCTTTCTTTTGCTCGAACTTTGAGGCGGTTATCAATATTTGTTCAGTTTCAACGGCTGATTCCTGTAAAATAAAATTAATTTCAGTTAGTTCTTTGTTAATAGTAATTTTTTTGCTGACTTTTTGATATCCGACGCAGGAGACTTCTATCGTATAGTGGCCATAGGGAATGCCTCTGATTTCATACCTTCCTTTTTCGTCAGTTGCTGCTCCGTAAGATGTTCCACTTATAATTATGTTAGCGCCTATAATTGGTTGTGAATCTTCTTCAACAATTCTGCCTGTTATTTTTCCCTTCTGGGCAAGCGATAAATTTCCTAAAAGAAAAATAAATAAAAAAAATCTGTACATGTTTTATCTCCTTTAATATGGAGGCTGAGGAGGCGGATTGTTAAAGTCAACGTTTATGTTTACTCCTTCTGTAATTTCACCGGCACGTAATTTTAGTTCTTTTGGACTCGATTGATTGTTGTTGTTGCAGTAAACTCCAACCACGTACCAATCCTTTCTTTCGAATGAGATTGTTTCAGTTTTCGACTGAGCCACAACAACATACGAATATGTGCCTTCGCCCAGTTGAAGTATTGGCAAAAAATTATTTTCTATTGAACTGTAATTGAATACAGAACTGCCATACGGTATCGAATCGGAAACGAAGCTGAGATTAGGCGGGAAAAAATCTTCTGTTTTTTCAATAGGCTTCTTAAATACAACCAGATGGGTCCTTTTTACACCTTCAGGCCAGATGCCGGTGAATGTAATCGTGCCTTTGAAGCCGGTAGGACCTTCTGGTTTAACCGGTTCTGGTTCAATTCCGCCGTCGCATTTTAATAAAAAGAGAACCGAGAACACTATTATAAGTAGATTCTTTTTCATTGAAGACTAAACATTAGTGTAATTATTTATTCTAATTTTTACTCGTTATCAATGTTCACAAGAACAAATTAAATTGCCCCTTGCTTTTTCAAAAGCTTCTTTCCCTTCTCTATACGAAAACCAGGCAATCGCAGCAGCGCCAATCGAATCGATTCCGCCTATGCCCGTTAATTCGTAGCCGGCACTTGCTGCCAGCAGTATTATGGATAAATAAAGACAGGTTTTAGTACATTTTGCATCTGCAATTATTGCATCCGACTGGAGCGCCTTGCCTATTTTCATTTTATAATAAATTAATGTTGACATTGTAAAAATAGAAATCACAGAAATAATAATTCCTACAACCGTTGTATCTGGCTTATGGCTTGAGAAAACATTTATTAAAGAGCCGACAATCAGACCTGCCGAAAGAATATAAAATCCCACTCCTGTAATTCTGAGAGCCGTTCTTTCAAACCTATCGCTTGTCTGACCGTTATTGTTTTTTATTCGAATTAGCATATGCAGCAAACCGATACCCGACATTACTTCGACAAATGAGTCGATTCCAAATCCAAGTAACGAGAGAGTTTCATCTTCAATACCCCAGATAACCGATATTAGTCCTTCGAGTATATTATACCCGATTGTAATATATGTCAAAAGAAAAGCAACCTTATAGTTTTTATTCATATTGTTTCGTTATTAAAGATATGCTATCTAAATATAGGTAATTTATTAGAGTTTTACAGCCTACCAAACAGGCTAATCGAGTTATATTCCATCTTATCCAGTTGATAGAGAGTGTGAAAACTCGATATTAGAAATCCGAAAATAATGACGAACCAGATAATGGTAAATATTAATGAAACGATGATAATAATCTTAGCAAGACGAAAATATTTACCCTGTAATTCGAAGCCCAGACGCAAAGCTGCACTTTGATTAGTCAATTTATAAATTTCGAATTGTTCTGCAGATTCGCGAATTCGCAATCCGATTATAATGATCGGTATCCCAATTATTGCGCCGATTATCGAAAGGCATGTTAATGTTCCGTAAATGATTAAAAAGATACCCACAAAGCGCATATCACGGATCATCTTTTCGAAATTAAGTTTGAATAGATTTACTGGTTGTGGTGTTTCTTCGATATTTAATTCGCTGAATTCATCCATGATTACCTCTTTATTGTAATTGTAAATAATCGAAAAATTCATCAGTCAATGTAGCATTTGCCTCAATCCAGAACAAATTAGTATCGTCTACAAATTCAAATAATATTTTTCCCATTCCTTACTTAGGTCATATAGATTTTTATTGTCATAAAAACGGATTCGCTGCTGCAGGAAAAACTATGTTGCGATATTTTGTCAGTAATTTTACGGAGCATGTTTGTTGTTTTCAATGTTGCTGTGTCTCTTTATATAAATTATGTCTTCCTCAATTTTTCGGAATATAATCTGATCTGATTTTATTTTCAACTTGCTATATAAAATGTAGTTTTTTATATATTCAAGAACATATATTTCTGCTAATATTTTGGGGAGTTGAGGACAAATCGTTTCATTGGTCAAGTTTTTTGATTTTTACAAACAAAAAGTAAAAATCAGTAATAACAGATTATTTCCCGGATTTTTTATTTTTATCGTCTTTTTTCTCTTTATTTTTGGGTAACCTTTCTTCGATTGGTATTGCGAATACATATTTCCCTTTCAACACACATCCTGGTCTACCCGGTATGCAGTCTTGTTTTATTCTGAGGCAATAACCTTTTTCACTATCGATATATTGACAGGAGAAAGAGCCCATCTTATTTTCCTTAAAAAGTTTATAAGAAAATAAATTTTTTTGTGCTAAAAAGAAAATCTTTAGTAAATTAGAAAGAGCTTAATGGTTATAGAACGGAGGAATTATGGAATATACTCACTTAGGCAGGTCGGGTCTAAAAGTAAGCAGATTATGTCTTGGTACTATGAATTTCGGACCTTATACAAGCGATGAAGATAGTTTTAGAATAATGAACCGTGCTCTTGAGTTGGGTATAAATTTTATTGATACTGCGAATGTTTATGGGTGGGATAAAGGTACTGGTTATACCGAGCAATTGATCGGTAAATGGCTTTCTGAAGAACCTTCGAGACGCGATAAAATTGTACTTGCAACTAAAGTATATGGAAAAATGGGAGACGGTCCTAATGATTCGGGTCTCTCTGCCTATCATATTAAAAAAGCCTGCGAGGATAGTTTAAGAAGGCTCAAAACTGACCACATTGATTTATATCAGATGCACCACATTGACAGAAATACTCCGTGGGACGAAATCTATCAGGCAATGGAACAATTGGTGAGAGAAGGAAAAATTATTTATTTAGGCAGTTCAAATTTTGCAGCCTGGAATTTAACCGAAGCGTTTTATAAAGCAAAGGAAAGAAATTTCCTGGGTATTATTTCAGAACAGAGCATCTACAGTTTACGCAATAGACATATCGAGTTAGAAGTAATTCCTGCCTGCAAGGCATTTGGCATCGGTTTAATACCATGGAGCCCTTTGGGCGGAGGAATTCTATGTGGCGTACTCGAAAATGCTAAAGAGGGAAGAAGAACCAGAGAGCCACTGCGTAAATCGGTCGAAAAATTACGCTCTCAATTGGAAGCTTATGAAAAATTGTGTAAAGATATTGGACAAAGACCAGCCGACGTTGCTTTAGCATGGGTTATGTCAAATCCAGCAGTAACTTCGCCCATAATTGGACAGAGAACCGTTGAACAACTTGAAGATAATTACAACGCATTGAATTTAAAACTTGACCAAGACACACTCAAAAAGCTCGATGAAATATGGCCTGGACCGGGTAATCAAGCTCCTGAAGCTTATGCCTGGTAAATTGATTAATAAATTCTGAGGCTGAAAATGAAATCAAAAAATTTTTTACTTCTTGTTATTGTTACTTCTCTAATTTATGGACAAAATAAAAACCTTACTTTTCAACAGGCGTATTATTATGGTCAACCGAGACTTATAAAATCATTACCTCAAATTAAAGGATGGTTCGACGATGAATATCATCTGGAATTGAGCGTTAAGGAGGGGAAAAAAATAATTGAAAAAGTAAACGTAACGAATAATGAAAGAGTGAAGTACCTGGATTATTCAGAACTTGATTTGCCCGAAGGTTTTAATATTGACGAAGCGTTAACTAATAACAACGACTATACTAAGTTTATCTTCATACAGGATAATGATCTCTACTATCTCTCGGTGAAAGAAAATGTATTTAAAAGACTGACCGAAGACAAAGCTGAAGAAAAAAATCCAAAATTCTCGCCCGACGGAAAAAAAGTAGCTTACACAAAAGAAAATGATCTTTATTATTACGATATAGAAAACGAACAAGAATTCAGGCTGACGGAAGACGGCAGCGATTTAATTTACAATGGCTGGGCTTCGTGGGTTTATATGGAAGAAATACTCGGCCGCTCGACAAATTATGCAGCATTCTGGTGGGCACCGGATTCAAAAAAAATTTCTTTCCTCAGATTCGACGATTCTCCCGTCCCTGAATTTATCCTGTTCAAAGCAGACGGACAGCACGGCTCAATTGAAAGACAGAGATATCCTAAAGCAGGCGACCCAAATCCTTTCGTAAAATTAGGAATTGTAAATATTGAAAAGAATAATATAGTGTGGGCTGATTTCCCCGACACAAACGACCAGTACATCGCCTGGCCAGTGTGGACACACGATTCACAACTTACTGTTCAATGGATGAATCGTAAACAGGATACAATAAAACTATATCGTATTGATCTGAACAACGGTAATAAGCAACTTCTTCATACCGAACACCAGAAAACCTGGGTCGAATGGTATGAAGATATCTATTTTATGAAGAATAGTAACGACTTTATTATTCGCACCGGCATCGATGGATATTATCGTCTTTATCTTTATGACGGAAATGGTAAGTTGATAAAGAAACTAACAGGCGATCCAAACATAAACGTTACATCACTTGAATTTGTAGACGAAACAAACAAACTGGTTTATTTCCATGGATGGTCGAATAACTCAACTGAGCGTCATCTTTATGTTGTGAACATAAATAACAATAAAATAAAAAAATTAACCAAAGAAGCGGGAACGCACGTATGCAATCTTTCTCCAAGTGGTAAATATTTTATTGACAGATTCAGTAGCATTGATACACCACCAGTACTTCTTTTGTGTAACAAAGAAGGAGAATTGATAAGAGAAATAGGAAATTCAAAAGCCGAAATTTTTGACGAATACAATTTACCCAAAGCCGAATTATTTAAAATAAAAACTGAAGATGGTTATGAATTGCCTGCATTGTGGTATTTGCCGACCGATTTTGATTCTACAAAAAGATATCCTGTTTTATTAAGTATTTACGGTGGGCCAAACTCGCCTACGGTTAGAAACTCTTTCCCTTATAGACTGGAACCTTATTATCTGGCTCAAAACGGGATTATTTATCTGAGCGTTGATCACCGAGGTAGCGGACATTTTGGAAAATCCGGAACCGACTTAATGCACAGAAAATTGGGTACTTGGGAAATGCACGATTATATCGAAGCCGTGAAATGGCTGAAACATCTGCCCTTTGTCGATACGACAAAAATTGCAATTAACGGGGGAAGTTACGGAGGCTATGTAACAGCTCTCGCTCTTACATCTGCACCGGAGTATTTTAATTACGGCATTGCAGAATTTGGAGTTATGGATTGGACATTATACGATAATGTTTATACTGAAAGATATATGGATACACCGGAAGAAAATCCTGATGGTTATAAAAATGCTTCAGTCCTCAATTACGTGGATAATTATAAAGGGGGGTTGTTAATAATTCACGGCACGATGGATGATAATGTACATATGCAAAACTCAATTCAACTCATTGATAAATTACAGCAGTTAAATAAGAATTTTGAAATGATGTTCTATCCGAATCAACGACACGGTATCAGGTCGCCTCATTATTTTCATGCACAAAAGACTATTGCAGAATTTATCTTTAAAAAATTATTGAATAAAGAACTGGTAATTGAATAAGAGGAGGAAAGAATTTGTATAACGAAAATCCCAAAGAATATTATCCGCCGATGCATACTGCAGAGCATCTTTTGAATGGAACGATGAATAAAATTTATAACTGCGGCCGAGCTTTTTGCGCACATATCGAAAAGAAAAAATCCAAGTGCGACTATAAATTCGATAGAAATTTAACTGAAGATGAAATTAAAAAAATAGAAGAAATTATTAATAAGTTGATTCAAGAGGATCTGATAGTCGAGGAGAAATTTATGAACAGGTCTGAAGCAGAAACACAATTCAATTTAGAGCGGTTGCCAGAAGAAGCAGGTGAAGTAATCAGGATCATTAAAATTGGCGATTACGACGCTTGTCCCTGCAGTGGAGTACACGTAAATTCCACGAGTGAAATTAAAAGTTTCCGGATTGTTTCGACGAGCTATCAGGAAGGTGTATTGAGAGTCCGTTTTAAAATTGGAGCATAAAATCATTAGCACTGCTATTAAAAAATATTCTATGCCGATTATCGTAATAACCTTATTTGCGCTTTCACTCTTTAATTCAAAAGAGATGAATTTGGTAAGTGATAAACAACCGATTTCAAAATTTGCGGCTCTCCAATTTCATGAAATTGTTTTCGCAGAGGAAGAGCCGGGAAATTATCTCGGAAAGAGAGTATTGTTCGACACCACGCTTATTGGCACCACTCAAAAAAATCATTGCAAATATTTGAACGCAATAATCAATAATAGAAAAGGTGTAATAAGTTATCTCAGAATTAAGAGTAACGACAAGCTCGAAAAATATCTTAATCTTGCCCATACCAACCATATCTACTTTGTAATAAATGTTAATCGCTATGATAGAATTGAATCGGTAGCTGAATTTGAGGAAATCAACAGTAAAGGTAATTTAATAAATCTGGGCGAAACCATTCTTTACCATGGCGAGGTAATTTATTACAGAGAGGCGGATGTTTTTGCGGTAACTAAATCCTGAATATTTCAAAAAAAAATAATGAGTGAAGTTAACTTGATTAAAAATAACGGAATTGTTCTCGGCTATTTTAGTACCCCTGACTGCAAAGTATGTAAAGTCTTGAAGCCAAAAGTTAAAGAATTGCTTGAAAAGGAATATCCCGAAGTGATATTTCAATATGTTGATGTATCGGTTGACAGAGAAGTGGCTGCACAATTAAATGTTTTTGCCGTGCCCACTTTAATCTTGTTTGTCGACGGCAAAGAAAATTTCCGTCTCTCGAGGTTTGTTGGACTTGATGAATTAAGAGACAGAATAAGCAGAATTTACGATCTTTATTTTTAATTCCGGTTCCTTTTACGAATTGAATTTTCAGAATAGTAATCGAGGAGAAATTTCCGCATTTTATCGAGCGGGAAATTCTTTTTGTCGAAGAAATAATTGAGAGCAATTCCGTCAAGAGCTGCGCTAAAAAAATAGGCTTCTTCGACAGGATTTTTAAATCCGGCTTCCTTGAAAATTTCAAAAGCTTTCGGCATCATTTTTCGGCTGATTTCAAAGGTAATTTGCTGGGTCTTTTTTAGCATGTTAGGCTGAAGTGCTATTGATACATAAAGCTTCCAGAAGTTTTCGTTCTCTGCGAGAAAATCGAAGGTGAAATTAATAAAGTATTTTATTTTGTCGTAGGGATTTTTCAGTTTGCTTAATTCTGAATCGATGGTTTCTGCAATCTGATAGACCTCGTTCCATAATGTATCTAGAATAGCTTCTTTACTTTCAAAATAATTGTAAATAAGACCCTTCGAAATACCAGCAGTGTGGGCGATATCGTCTACAGTAGTGGCAGCGAATCCTTTTTGCGAAAATAAAGCCAGTGCTTTGTCAATAATTAGTTGTTGTGTCCTGGCTCTAATTATTTCGTTTTGTTCTTTTGATCTAGGCATTTTATAATTAACTGAGATTTCAATTAAAAATATATTTTATTTTTTCTACGAATACAAAACTTCTTCCATCGCATTCCAGTTTGTGTGGGTTTTTATAGTTATTCGAATATAGATACAAACTTTCACGATAGATTAAATAAAAATAATAAGCAGCAAAAAAAAAACTATCAAAAATAATATTTAGAAAGCTATTTTTAGCAGAAGAAATTTTAAAATGGGACATAATTTCAATTTTCAGTTAAGCATATAAATTTTAATGATTTCTTTACTTGCATTACTAGAGGGTAATTTATATTTTTGACTGACTATTTAGTCATTATAAATGAACTCTTGTAAGTTTATGTCGTCTAACCTATGTAAATTTTGATTAATCCTAAAAAACACGGGAGAAGTGAATGAAAAATGTAATTAGCCTTGCCGCAGGAGTGTTGTTTATTGTTATATCATCAGTTGATCTTTTATTTGCGCAGGGCAGTAAAAATGTTGTCTACTTGAGTTGGAAAGACGTAATTGAAATTACCAAAGTAAATAATCTGGAACTGCAAAACAAAAGACTCGACTATAATATTCAGGAGTTAGAAACCTGGAAATCATTATCCAGCTTTATGCCGTCGTTGAATTATCAGGGAATATTTCAGCGTAGTATTGAACTGCCCGTTTTTGTCTTTATGGGTCAAAGGTTCACTGTTGGAACACCTTATAATTTCCAGCATTCGATAGTTGCATCGTTGCCTTTGTTTACAGGCGGAGCCAGATGGTTCAATTACGATTTGCAAAAAAAGCTCAGGAAGTCGTTAAAAGAAGAACTTAAAGGGAAAGAGGAGTCGGTTATTTACGATGCTATCGCAACGTATTATTCTGTTTTGCTTGCAAAAGAATTAATTAAAACAGCTGATGAAGCAGTCAAAGTAGCATACGAAAATCTCGAACAGGTGAAAAAATTCTACAATGCTGGCATGGCTACAGAACTGGATATACAAAGAGCACGGTCGCAGTATTCTTCAACTTTACCAGTACTGGAATCTGCTTTAACCAATATAAAATTATCCAAGCAACGGCTAAAAAGCATTTTGAATATTTCTCTTAGCGACTCTCTCGTAATAAACGATACACTCGAAATTAAAAACTTTTTAAATGACGTGGAAGATATCTCGCTCGAAAGTCTGAAATTGCTCTCCAATGAAAATCGCCCGGAGCTCAATATTGCAAACTACCAGGCGGATGCAAGTATAGCAGGTGAAAAACTTGCTCTTAGCAAATTTGCTCCCGTCGTGTCGCTGGCTGCCAGTGTCGATCATGCTGCGCCTATGGAGAACTCTAAAGTGCAATGGAAAGATTACATTCGTTCCAAGTCGATTGTGCTAACGGTGGATGTTCCGTTGTTTGAAGGCGGTAGAAGAATTATCGATTGGCAGATTGCTAAGATAAATTCAGATAAAATTGAAGTCATGAAAAAAAAGACGGAGTATGCGGTGCAATTGGATGTCGAACAAAGTTACTATAACTATCTCGAATCGGAGAAAAATCTGAAGAATTTGAAAGATGCATTGGATCACGCACAGGAATCCCTCAGAATTGCACGCCTTCTTTATTCGCAGGGTATGTCCAATCAGCTCGATGTCCTTAATGCGCAATTACTCTATAGCAAAAGTAAAACTGAATACTTAGAAGGTATTTATAAGTATAACTTGAGTCAAATGTCGATACTGAAATCGGCAGGTATTCTTACCAAGATATTAAATTAGATTGGAGTTGAAATGAAACATTTATCATTATTATATGCTACAATAATTTTGTTTGTGGGTATAAGCTGTACTCAAGAAGAAAAAGTTGTAGAAGAAAAGTCCGTCCCTGTAAAAGTCTATGTTGCAAAACCCTCTTCTATATCGAGTTATATTATTGTTACTGGCTCTCTTGAATCAAATAACGACGCCGTTTTGATAAGCAAAGTAAATGAGACTGTTGAAGATATAATAGCAGAGCCCGGGCAAAAAGTACGAAAAGGTGACTTGTTGATAAAGTTGAACGATAAAATCCAAAGACAAAATTATAATGTAGCTATTGCTGCTCTTAATTCGGCTAAAGCTCAACTTGAATTAACCCAGAAAGAGTATGAACGACAGAATAAATTGTACGAAGAAAATGCAATTTCTACACAACAGTTCGACCAGATTAAAACTACGTTTAAAAATGCAAAACTATTGCTTGAACAGGCCGAGGCCCAGGCAAAACTTGCAGAAGAACAGTTGCAGTTCTGTTATGTCAGGTCGCCTATCGACGGGATTGTAGCATCAGTTTATGTTGAAAAAAATCAGATGGTAGGCGCCGGACAACAGCTTGTGCGAGTTGTAGGTCCAGATAAAATGAAATCAAAAGTATTTGTTACAGGCAGTGATATCTACCGCGTTAAACTCGGACAGGAGACGATGATTAAAATTCCCGTACTTAAAGATAGAGTGTTCAAGGGTAAAGTTGTAAATATCGACTATGCACTCGATAACTTCTCCAAAAGTGTCGAAGTCGAAATTGAACTGGCTAACGGTAAGGACGAAATCAAATCTGGTATGTTTGCAGAATTTAACATTGAAGTAGAAAAAAAGGAGGATGTAATTACAATACCTCAGACGGCTCTTATACCTCAAACAATTGTTCAAACAAATCTCGAAACCGGCCTTCAGAATACAGTAAAAAGATATTTCGTTTTCGTGGTCGAAAATGGTAAAGCAAAATTAAAAGAAGTGACAAAAGGAATTGAAGAAGCAGGACGAGCCGAAATAACCAGCGGATTGACCGAAGGAGATACTATTATTGTAGTTGGTCAAAATATAGTTAAAGATGGTCAAAAAGTAAATGTAATTAAATAAGGACTGCAAATGACGTTAACAAAATTTTCATTAAAAAGAAAAGTTACGCTCGTAATGCTTTACAGCGTAATTATTGGTTTCAGTATGTTCTCATTTTCTCAGTTGAAAATCGACTTTTTCCCAGATATTACTTTCCCGATAGCTGGAGTAATTACGAATTATCCTGGGGTAGGTCCAGAAGATATAGAAAACCTGATTACACGACCTATTGAAGAAACAGTGTCTTCAGTAAAAAATATAGAAAAAGTAAATTCACAATCGTTCAAAGGATCTTCGATTGTTACGCTTGAGTTCAAATACGGCACAGATATGGACAAGGCCGAAAATGACATAAGGAAGAATCTTGACTACATAAGAGAATATTTACCCGACGATGCAGAAGAGCCGCTCGTCTTTGTGTTCGATCCCTCGATGATGCCGGTAAGTTTTATCAATATCAGCTCGCCCTATCTTGGTCCGGCCGAACTCAGAAAGCTTTCAGAAGATGTGATTGAACCGCTGCTTGAAAGGGTGGAAGGTGTTGCATCCGTTGTAACACAAGGTGGCTTGAGAAGGCAAATTAATGTAAATATGAATCCAGTTTATTTATCCGCATACAATTTATCTCCGAATGAAGTTCTTATGGCAATTCAAACAGGCAGTGGCTTGCAACCCGCAGGAAATATTGAAACCGAAAATAAGAGTTATAACCTGAGAGTGTTCAGTGAATATACATCAATCGAGCAGATAAGAAATACAATAATTACATATAAAAACGGGCAGCCAATTTATGTGAAAGACGTGGCAGAAGTTATAGACGGCTACAAAGAAAATGCCACTGAAGTGCGCTCGGATTACTCGGAAGGCGTTATGGTAATGATTTACAAACAATCCGATGCTAATACAGTTCTCACCAGCAGAAGAATTGCAGAAGCTTTGCCTGATATTACAAAACGACTGCCTCAGGAAACAAAATTTACAATCTTATGGGATCAGTCTGAATTTATATTAAGGGCAGTTAATAATCTCCGAAATTCTGCTTTTATTGCTTTTGTAATGGCATTTATTGTACTCTATTTCTTCCTGAGAAATTTACGAGGCAGTATAATTATGGGGATTTCGATTCCAGTGTCGATAGTAACTACATTTGCTGTAATGTATGCTACCGATCTAACGCTGAATATTATTTCGATGGCAGGACTGGCTCTGGCTGTGGGTATGTTAGTGGATAATTCGATTGTGGTTCTGGAGAATATTTACCGTCACAGGGAATTGGGAAAAGATGCGGAAACTTCTGCTGAACTTGGCGCTAAAGAAGTTGGAATTGCTATTACAGCTTCTACATTGACCACCGTCAGCGTTTTTCTACCGGTATTGTTTGTGCCGAATATTACAGGACAACTTTTTAAAGATATGGTATTGACTATCTCTTTTAGTCTGGTCGTCTCCCTTCTTGTAGCTCTAACTCTTGTTCCACTTATGTCTTCCCAATTACTAAAAATAAAGTTCGGCTCAGTCAAAAAAAGTAATGGAAGTAGCTGGAAAAACAAAGTGGGGATAATGCTCGAAAGTTTATCGGTGAAATATAAAAACTGGCTTCACTGGTCAATCAATAATCGAAAAAAAGTTTTAATTGCCGTGACTCTTTTATTTATTATATCTCTTTCTTTATTGGGTTTGTTAGGCGGAGAATTTTTGCCTAGAAGCGATGAAGCCTTAATCAATGTTTTGATTGAATCTCCCTCGGGAACACCAATTGAAGTTACAAGGAGATATGCTCATAATATCGAACAGATAATCAAGGAAACTGTGGCGCCGGAGGACCTCGAGTCCGTATCGCTCTTTTTTGGAACACGTGAAGGAATTGGCGCATACGGTACGACTGCAAATACCATCGAACTATTTGTTAGACTAAAGCCTGTTGAAGAAAGAAAAGTATCTCAATTCGAAATCGAGGACAGATTGAGAGAAAAGTTCGATAAAATTCCCGGCATCACTTACGCTTTTCAACAGGGCGGGTCGTTTACTACCGAAAAAGATATCGAGGTGAAGATTATTGGATTCGATATTGACGGAGCAAAAGCAATTGCAAATCAAATTAAAGCCGAAATGGAAAAAATTGACGGACTGGTCGATATCAGCTTAAATACAAAAGAAACAACACCCGAGTTGCAGGTTCACCTTAACAAAGAACTATTGAATGATTTCGGGCTAACGAATTTAATGGTGGCAGGTAATATATCGACTGCCATTCAGGGAAGAGTTGCTGCAATATATCGGGAAAAGGGAGATGAATACGATATCTACGTTCAGTACGACAAAAATTATCGTAAAAGGAAAGACGCGCTTGAAAATATGGAATTAGTTCTGCCTGCTGGCGGCAGAATTAAACTGAAGGACGTGGCTGAAATTACCGAAGAAGAATCGACTCCTACAATCTTCAGGGAGAATCAGAGTAGGGTTGTTTCGGTCGGATGTGCGTTATCTGGAATTGACCTTTCGACTGCAGTCGATAAAATCAATAGAATTATCCAGCAAACTCCAATACCTTCGGAATATCAAGTTATTATTGGTGGAACTGCAGAAGATCAACAGGAAGCATACTTTTATTTGGGTCTCGCATTTATTGCTGCAATTTTACTTGTCTATATGATTATGGCCTCTTTATTCGAATCATTCGTGGATCCCTTAATTATTATGTTTACGGTGCCGTTGTCGATTATCGGGGTGCTAATTTTTCTTGCAATTACTGGGACTTCGTTAAGTGTTATGGCGTTGGTTGGAATAGTAATGCTTGTAGGTATAGCCGTTAATAATGGAATTGTACTTGTTGATTACATTAATCAATTAAGAAAAGAAGGAATGGAATTGTTTGAAGCCGTTGAAGAGGGTAGCAAAACAAGATTGCGCCCTGTATTAATGACTGCACTGACAACAATATTAGGGATGGTTCCGCTTGCAATCGAACTCGGTTCCGGAGCCGAGACCTGGTCCCCTTTAGCCCGTGCTGTAATTGGAGGATTGTTAACGACGACGGTTCTTACTTTGATTGTAATTCCAGTGCTTTATATTGTATTCGAAAGGATGGGCGAAAAGATAAAAAATAAATTAAGAAAAAGGGCTGCTAACTGAGCAGCCATTTCATAAATTATCTTTTCTCGTATGGCGGTTGCTGAGGGAATTTTACAGGATTTTTCTTTATTAAATCCATAATGACTTCAATTGCTTTATCCAGTTGAGGGTCGATTCCTTTTGAAAGTAGTGCTGGATCGTCGATCACCTCATAGTCGGGATCGACACCGTGACCTTCACGGAACCATTTACCGTCGGGGTCGTACATTCTGAAAGTGGGGACAGTTACTGTACCGCCATCAATTAGTTGAGGGGCACCAGTAATGCCAATTAATCCGCCCCATGTGCGCGTTCCGACCAATGGTCCAAGCCCTGCTTTTCGGAAATAATCTGGAAATGCATCGCCACCCGAACCACTCCATCCATTTATTAACATAACCTTAGGTCCGAAGTGTGCAATTGGCGGCCACTTCCAATTTTTCCCGTCTCGTACTGCCCAATAAGCCAATGGTTTTCTGTCGAGTAATTCAATGAATCTGTCTGGTATTTGCCCTCCACTATTGAATCTTTCGTCTATTATCAATCCTTCCTTATTAATTTGAGCCAGGAATTGACGAACGAGTTCTGTTTGTCCTTCAGTGCCGGTATTGGGCACATATATATAACCGATTTTGCCGTTTGTTTTATTATCGACATATTTACGATTGGATTCAATCCAGGCGAGATGCCTTAGCCGACTTTCTGTGGAAAGGGTCTTAACATAAATTTTTCTGGAACCTTCAAAAGTAGGTCTGTCGTTGACGGTTAGTTCAACAGTTTTGTTTGACAGTCCTGTAAATGCTTCCCAGGGCGCATTTCGGGTGTTGAGTTCAATTCCATTTACAGCAAGAATATAATCACCTTCTTTAACGATTAGTGCGGGTTGACTGAGAGGAGAGCGAACTTCAACATCCCACGGAGCACCATCTATTATTTTTTTTATTCTAAACCTACCATTATCAATTGTCCAGTCAATTCCGAGATAACCCACATCTTTTGATTCTGGGTAATCGATGTCACCGCCGCCGCGATATGTATGCGAGGCGTTCAATTCAGAAATTAATTCGCCGATTACATAATTGACGTCTCCTCTCGTAATACAATTGTCGATTAATTTACCGTAATGTTCTTTCATCTTTTCCCAATCGACACCGTGCATATTAGGATCGTAGAAAAAGTCGCGTTCGAATCTCCAGACGTCATTAAATATTTGTTTCCATTCTTCTTTAGGAACTATGTTCATAACTAAATTATCTGTTGAAATACGCTCGCTAAGTTTTTGGTTTTCTTTTGTATCTATTACATAAAGAGCTCTATCTTTAATTATTAATATCTTATTTCCGTCGGCGCTTACTTTGAAACCATCTGCATCGTCAACGATATCCTTTTCTTTTAGTGATTCAAAGTCGATATATTTCAAAGGCTTGTTTTTCGACGATGAACCAGTATTTGGGTAACGATGATATATAAGTTTACCTTTAACAGCTGCAATGCCGACGATATTTCCTGCTTCTACAGGTAATAGTTCAACACGGTTTTCAAAATTTTGTAGGTCTATCTTCACTTCTTTTGGCTTTTCATCTTTCTTCTCCTCTTTCTTCTTTTCCTCTTTTACTTCGTCGTTTTTATCTTTTTCTTCTTTTTTAATGGCAGTAGTATCGTTCTTTGGAAGCATTAAAGATTTTGTATCCTTCGATAGAGTCGCTACAGCCAGCTTTGTGGTATTTGAATAAATCCAGGTGTTGTCCAGGTCTGAATATATTGGATTTAACTCCCTGTTTGTCGTAAAGAAAAGATATTTTCCATCTACATCAAACACTGGATTGAAATCGGAATAATAACCGGAGGTTAATTGGTAAGCAGTTCCGTTTTCCAAATTGAATAAGAACAGTGCGCTGCTGCGATTGGTCAAATCTTTTGAATAAACTATCCATTTACTGTCGGGCGACCAGTTTATTTTGAAATTATCGAGTTCACCCTGATAAAGATAGTTGCACTGATCGACTTTGATAGTTTTATCCTTCTCCATATCGTAAATATAAATCTGCATAGCTTTGTCGATGAAAGCTAATTTTTTAGAGTCGGGCGACCAGTAAATATTGTATCTGTAGCCATCTTGAAAGTCGGTCAAAATTTTTGTTTTAGCAGGATTTACAAAATCATAAACAGTAAGATTATACTCGCCTTTAGCATCGCTCCAGTATGCTGCATATTTGCCATCGGGTGACCATGCAGGGTATCTTTCAGCGGAGGCAGAGGAATTGGAAAGATTGTAAGTGACACCTTCTTTTACAGGTACAGAAAAAATTTCGCCACGTGCTTCTAAAAGTAATCTACTGCCGTCAGGAGCGATATCGCCGTTACTCAAATATTTCGATACATTTTCTTCTTTGGGTAAAAGTGTTATGTTGTCGGTTACTACTTTAATTTTTATTTCTCGTGTTGATTCGTCTTTCAAATTCAGCAGATAGATTGCGCCTCCTGCTTCGAATACAATTTCGTCTTTACCGAGTGCAGGAAAGTGAATGTCGTATTCTTTGAATGAAGTTATCTGTTTTAATTCTCTGGTCGGGATGTCATATTGCCAGATGTTGAATCTATTTTCGCTTCCTCGATCGGATAGGAAATAAATTTTGTCGCCATGCCACATCGGGAACTCATCGTTCGAATCCCCTTTGATAATCAATTCAGCAGAGTTTTTTTCGAGGTCGAAAATCCAGATGTCAGCATTCATTCCGCCTCTGTATCTTTTCCAAGTTCTAAATGCACGAGTACGAGGAGTATAAGCAATTTTTTTACCGTCGGGAGAGATTGAAGCCATTTCACCGTATGGTATTGGAAGTTGTTCGGGCAAACCTCCCTCGTTGCTTACTTTGAAAAATTGACTGAACCTTTCCCGCCCACTGTGCATCATCGAAGCAAAAATCAAATTTTTTCCATCCGGATACCAGTCGATCAGTCGATCGGTATAACCATGATTAGTAATTCTGTTTGGAGTACCTCCCGTCGAAGGAATTATAAAAATGTCGATGTTGCCAAAGTAGTTGGCGATAAATGCAATTGATTTTCCGTCGGGAGAAAATCGCGGAAACATTTCTGACCCTTTGGGTGAAGTTAGTTTATGTGCTGTCCCTCCTATTTTATCGACTATCCAAAGATCATCGCCGTAAGAAAAAACAATCTGCGTCTCCGATACGTCGGGATTTTGAAACATGCGTGCGTCGACCTGTGCTAAGACGACCATTGAAAAAACGCACATTAAAGAGAGTGTAATAATTATTTTTTTCATAGAACCTCTTTATTAATTTGTGTGGCTTATTAGACGTTTTATGTTGAAGAAGTCCTCATGAATTTTCTATTCAGAAGTTTTTTCATTCTTTGTCCTGGGAAGAGGGATATATTCTACCGAGGGACGTCTTTGTTGAGTTTGAGGATAGAGAGCCATTAGTTGATAAATTTCATTGGGCATATCAGTCGTAACGGGCAGACCAAGGCTGATTGCTTCCTCCACAGTGATAGGATAATCGTGCGTCCAAACTCCCGAAGTTAATTTTTCTGCAACTTCATCAGCATTATTAATTTTGTCCTGAATTAATTTGAGAATAACATTTTTAACTTGACTTATTGCTTTTTGAGAAATGTCTGCCAGTATCAATGTTTCGTCGTCAATCTTATCAATTGGTTTTTTACTCAATATTTTCAAGATTGAAGCTGCGGGTTTTGTCCCAATTTGTGGATCAAGAGGTCCAAGTACTGCATTTTCGTCCATGACAATTTCATCTGCAGCAAGAGCAATCATAGTGCCACCTGACATAGCATAGTGTGGTATGAAAACTGTCACTTTGGCGGGATGTTTTTTCAATGCGTTGGCTATCTGTTCCGTTGCAAGCACAAGTCCACCCGGCGTGTGGAGTATAATATCGATTGGAACGTCTTTATCAGTTAACTTTATTGCACGTAAAATTTGTTCTGAATCATTTATGTCGATATATTTCATAAGCGGAAACCCGAGCATGCTCAAAGTTTCTTGGCGATGAATAAGTGCTATAACACGACTACCACGCCGTTTCTCAATTAATTCCAGTAATTTTATACGAGCCGAATCGAGCATCTTTTTCCTTATCAGTGGTTGTATTGAGGAAATAATAATGAACAGCCAAAAAAGTGCAAGGAACTCCATTTACCCCTCCTTTTTACCATGGATAAAATTCGTCTATATAAACTCTTCTTTTTTTCCTGTTTTTTAGCATAAAAGGCAACAATAGAGCACCAGTTACAAACCCTCCTACATGTGCCCAATAAGCCACTCCTCCGAAAGTTGCAGTGTTCGAAACTATCGATAACAGTCCATTGAAGAATTGTGTTATAAACCAGACGCCCGTATAAACAAATGCAGGTATGTCAATGAAAAATGGGATGAATAAAATCGGGATGAGAGTAATAATTTTTGCGTGAGGATAGAGAAATATATATGCGGCCATAACACCGCTGATGGCGCCGCTTGCTCCAACAGTTGGTATAACTGAATCCTGATTTAAGTAAATGTGAAGAAGAGCCGCTGCTGTACCGCTTAACAAGTAAAAGATTAAATATCGGAACGAACCGAGTCGGTCCTCAACATTGTCTCCAAAAATATAAAGAGCCAGCATATTGCTAAAAATGTGTGCCCAGCCCCCGTGTAAAAACATTGATGTATATATCGTAGAAATTTCGTAAATGTCAAAGTCATTAATAAAACGATACGGCACCACACCAAAGAGTTTTACAAATAATTCGGCTTCATCACCTAAACTTAACGTGAAAAAAAAACTTATAATGTTGAGTGTTATTAATGTCCAGTTAATTATGGGAAAGTGTCGTGAAGGAATATTGTCAGATATTGGAATCATTTAAGTGGTCCTGATTTTATTTGCATTATAATTATTTTAAATTACAAAACAAAATTAAACAAAATGAAATGACATACTGCAAGCGAAGAACTAATAATTGACGATAGTCTGCATTGTAATATTAGTGAATTAATAATACTATGAAATATTTTAATAGAGCAGGAAAGCAAGGGAATATTTAATACCATCGAAAATCTAAGGGTTTTGCCGAAAGAATTCAGATCGGATAATATTATAGAAGCAAAGAAGAAGAAAATCAAAAAGATTGTTTTTTTACTCAATGAAAACAAAGCTCGATATTTATTTTCAAATTGTAAATGCTGCTAAAGAAATTTTTCAGATTTTTAATGCGAGAAAAGAAAATTACGGCGATACTGGGATAAATTAATTCAGTCAAAATAAAAGGAAAATGTAGAAGCGAATTTATTGAAACACGTTATAGAAAAAACTGAAATATTTACGACTGATTCAGGTGAAGTAATGTGGGAGACAATAGTCTGAATACCGTGCCACTCTTAAAGGTAAATTATCAATTTTGTCAAAGAATATTTCAGCTAATGACGAGTGTGCATTATTGATTTCGGCCCAATTTTGTTATGCGTAGAATTTCGATAACTAAGTTGAATTGCTATCAAAAGTAGTTTCAATTTTATCTTGGTTCCTTTTTGCCCCGACAAAAGTAGAAGCTACTTTTACGAAAGATATTGCCCACAGATTCGTTATGCTGAGATCAATTATTTCTTAAAACTGGATGGGTATACGGGACATCTCACAAAAATTTGGGAAAAATCTATATTCATTAAATCCTGTTGGCAAATCCTACTCATATCGAGTCCCCTTTTTTTAGCACACAGTTAGAGAGACATCGAATCTACGAAATAATTGAAAACAGTGTTTATTTACTATTTGTGTATCGAATTACTCAGGGAAATAAAATCATAGATCAAATAGAAAAAATTAACGACAACTAACCTGATCTACTAATTGAATGGGAAGAATTATAAAAGGCTGTCCTGAATTAACAGGACAGCCTGAGCATTAAAATTCGTCGGACACTTCTCCATTAGGTGGCATGTCTTCGCCTTGATTTTCGCGACGATTATTTTTGTAGTTGTTTATGTTGAATCGGAGATTGAGCATTACGATTGGGGATTCGCGTTTGAAATGACTGTAATTATAAAAATCGTGGGATTCCTCCAGCATTTCAAATTCAGCTGTGCCGAATAAGTCTCTTACCTGAAGTGTAACACTCAACATTTTATTGAGAAATTCTTGCTTTAGTGCGAGGTTTGTAAACATGAAAGCTTCGCGTCGGCCTTGCGAAGAAACGCTTGGACTGTTATAAATCAAATTAAATTGAAGCGTTGTGTTCGTTGTCAATTTAATTGAATTATTGAATCGTACGTTCCAGTTAAAACTTTTTCTTTCGAATGGAATATCGTTTAAATGCCCTTTAATTCTGTAGTCGTAAAGATTACCCATCAGATTAATATTCCAATTTTTAATCAAGTCAAAGTTCAGAAAGAGTTCTGTTCCCAGTGAATAATCTGTACCAACATTTTGTACGCTCATTAAAGTAACATTATCGGAGAATGCCGATCGCACGTGTTCTATCTTATTTTTTACGACGCGGTAATAAGTTTCGAACGAAAATATCGTATTGCCGATCAGTGTTTGATAACCGAGTTCATAAGAATCGATATATTCCGGCAGAAGTGATGGATTTCCAATTCTTACGTTATATGCGTCCATCCAGGTATAAAATGGTTCGAATTCCCAACCACGAGGACGATTGATACGACGCGTGTAACTTGTCATAATTTCGTTGCCTTCGAAAATTTCATAGGAAATATGGAGCGATGGGAAAAAGTCCCATCTGTAAAGAGTAAACTCAAGGCTGCTGTCGGGAATTTCAACAGACCTACCTGTATATTCTCCTCTGAGTCCCAATTGATAGCCGAACGTTCCGATTTTATCCTGGAACAAAGTATAAATGGCCGACTCGTTTCGGCTATATTTTGTTGTATGACTGTATTCGTCAATAAAATCATATTCGTATGTAACGGGATTGTAATTAAGTAAACCAATTATTTCGTCAGAAAGATCGATTTGTCCCTGATAGCCAGCTTCGAATTTTCTGTCGCCGCCCAAGGGGAGTGTGTAGTCGATTTTAGCAATAAATTCTTTACCTGGACCGGATTCTGTATTAATTTTTCCTTCCACAATAGTATTACTTAGTAGAAGGTTATTTAGCGATTCTTCTTCGGAATTATCGCTGTCGAAGCTGAGGTCGGCAGTAAGTTGGTGCCCTTTCTCTGCAAAGTTGTGAATGTAATTTAAAGAGAGCGAATAATAATCGCCGCTCCTTTTTCTCGTAGAACTACTTATGTAACTTTCAGGAAGCGTGTTCAATGAGTTCCATTGAGTATAATAAAGATTAGAATTGCCTCCGAACGAACGACTACCGGCTCTGCCACCGAGGGTTAAAATTTTTTTGTTGCCAAAGTCGTAAGAAATTGAACCTCGTATTCCATAAAATTCTCTGTTGTTTTTAGATGTTCCAATCGAATTATAATAAGTAAATATATCGTTGCGATTAGTCCAGTTGTTTTGGTTCTGATCCATACCGAAATTTCTTTTATTATAGTTTAATCCGAAATTTATATCGAGATTATCGCTTTTGAGGTCAGTAATAATTTCGCCGCCGTATTTATCTTTCAAACCGCCGTTGAGTTCAACTAGTCCGCTCAGACCGATGTTCTTATTTTTTTTCATAACGATATTAATAATTCCAGCTGTCCCTTCCGGGTCGTATTTTGCCGAAGGATTGGTAATAATTTCGATGTTCTCAATTTCACTTGCAGGTATTTGCTGAAGCGTTTCATTAGGGTCTAATATCGAGGGTCTACCGTCAATTAGAACGCGAAAGTTCGTGCTTCCTCTTAAACTGACATTACCTTCGACGTCTACAGTGATTGAAGGAACGTTCTCGAGAATATCGACTGCTGTACCAGAAGCGGCAACAATATTCTGACCCACATTAATAACCTTTTTATCAATTTCATAAGAAATGGGTGCACGTTCTCCGCTAACTACCACGTCGTTGATTCCCACAGAATGGGGTGATAGTTCAATAATTCCAAGATCAAGAGTAGTGTTCGGCTTGATATTAAGGTCTTTTATGAAACTGTTGTCGTATCCGATAAAACTAATTCTTAAATAATATTTGCCGGGTTTAATTTTTTCGATAACAAAATTACCGTTTTTATCCGTAACCGTCCCAGTATACTGAGTGGAATCAGAAGCGTTGAATAAAACTAAATTTGCAAATTCCAGAGGAATTCTCGTCGATGCATCGAGTACTCGACCTGTTAACTTCCCTCCGCTTTGTGCAAAAACTTGAGAAATAAAAAAAATTATCACAATAAATAACTTCTTCATTTTAACTCCTTTCGAGAAATTAAAAACATTGATCAGAAAATATTCGTTCATTTGACAGAGGAGTGTTCTTATGAGTTTAATGCAATGAATTATCATTTTAGATTTTTATTTACTTACATAGAATAATTTTATATTTTTGTAAAAAAAAGATAAAAGACACTTATTATCTATAAGTATTAATTGAGTCAATAATGCTTAAAAAGAATGAAGAAATTCTTGATTTTCTTGCAGAAGGGATTTTCACTGTCGATAAAAACTTTGTTGTAAATTACTTCAATAAAGCAGCTGAAAGAATTACGGGATTCGATACGGCTGAGGTAAAAGGAAGAATTTGTAAACAAATTTTTCAGTCTGACCTTTGTATGGGGAACTGTCCCATTGCGGAAGCTTTATCGAAGGGAAAAAATTTGTTCGATTTAAGATCGAGAATAAAGAGGAAGGACGGCTCTTTTGTTAATGTCAAGTTGAATGTTGGGATATTGAGAGATGAAAATCAAAATCCCGTTGGAGGGGTAATTACAATCAGAGACTTATCTTATTTTCTCGATAATGAATACGAAAATTCAGATCATTTTTACGGAATAGTTGGAAGTAGCCGTGTAATGATGAATATTTTTAATTTGATTCAGGAAATTGCATATACTGATGCAAGTGTATTGATTACTGGTGAAACAGGCACCGGCAAAGAGATGATTGCCAATGCTATACAAGCTACAAGCAAAAGAAAAAATGAAAAATACATAAAAGTGAATTGTGCTGTATTACCACCCTCATTACTGGCGAGCGAATTGTTTGGTCACGCCAAAGGCGCTTTTACAGATGCAGTAAAGGATAGAATAGGCAGATTCGAATTAGCCGACGGAGGAACCATATTTCTGGATGAAATTGCCGAAATGCCAATTCAAATGCAGGCTCAACTGCTACGCGTTATTCAGGAAGGTACATTTGAACGACTCGGAGAGTCGATTACACGAAAAGTCGACGTACGAATTATTGCTGCTACAAATGTTGATATCAAAGAAGCGATAAGAGCCGGTAAATTTCGGGAAGATCTTTACTATAGATTAAATGTAATTCCAATTGAAGTGCCGCCTTTGAGAGAACGTAAGGAGGATATTCCTTTCCTTATTACTCATTTTCTTAATAAATATGATTTCATTTATAAAAAAGAAATAAAAAAAATCGACAAAGATGCACTCGAAGTTTTAACAGCATATCACTGGCCTGGTAATATTCGTGAACTCGAAAATGTGATCGAATATGCAGTAATCAGAACGAAAAGTCAAGAGGCGATAAAAATTTGTGCTCTGCCTGAATTTATTTTCGAGGGAAAGACGACCTGCATTAAAAAACAACATCAAAGTATCAGTCCCGCCCGTTTACTTCAGATACTGGAAGAAAACCACTGGAATAAATCGAAAGTTGCACGTCTCCTTGGTATTAATCGTACAACCTTATGGCGCTGGATGAAGGAGAGTAATCTTATCTAAAGCTGCTGCAAATGCAACATTTTGTTGCACTTCTTTAATTTACGATAAAATAAGGAGTTATCAATAATTGTTGCATATGCAGCAATTATACTAAAAATAAAAATACCTTTTTATCGTTTTATATAAAATTTTTTTTTGGCATGGTGTTTGTTAGAATTATTGCATGAGTGAAATGCTTGGAAATTATCATTTTCTGATTCGGGATTATTACTCGGCCTTAGGTGAACTGGAAAATGCCTTAGATAAAGATCCCGGAAATAAATTGATCAGAAAAAAACTGATTATATGCATGACTCAAGCTGGAAAGGTCGAGGAGGCATTTGACCATTTTTATTCTTTGATAAATGAGGATATCGGAATAATAATAAATACGAAACCTGATTGGGAAGATTGCCCTTGTCCTCATTTAGTAAATAAAATTGAAAAGGATGAAATCCCCGTAAAAAATCAGTATGAAAAATATTTACAACTTGGAATGCTCTGGCTTTACTGCGATGCAAAGGAATCGATTAAAAATTTCAAAAATGCTCTTAAATATCGCTCCGATGAAAAAATACTACATGTTATTAAACTAATTGAACCATATAATAAACATAACAATTAAGGGAGAACCAATATGCCAAAAGAACTTACAAGGAAAGAATTTTTATCGAACACGTCTAAATATGCAATCGGCGCAATAGCAGGCGTGGCTGGATTGAATGCATTATCGGGGGGAAAGATTTTAGCAAATTCCAAAGAAGCAACATGGCCCTGGCCTTACGTAACTCTGGATCCAGAAGACGTTCGTATCCGGGCACATCATCTATACTGGGACGACAAGGACTGTAGTTCAGGAGTATTTGGTGGGCTTGTAGAAGCACTGAGAGAAAAAATAGGGGATCCCTGGAACTATATGCCGATTGAAGTCATGCTATACGGTCGTGGCGGTGGTGCTGGATGGGGTACTCTATGCGGTGTTACAAACGGTGGTGCTGCTCTTATAAGTCTTGTTGTCTCCAAAGCTGATTCGGGAAAATTAATTAATGAATTGTGGGGCTGGTACACTACTGAGACACTTCCTACTAATGCAGCCAACCAGGCAGCGGTTGACGGTAAATATATCGATAAAAAGTATAACGATGTTCTTCCTCAATCAATTAGTGGCAGCGTCTTATGTCACTCCTCAGTATCTCAATGGTGTATGATAGCAAAGAAAAAAGTCAGCGATGTTGAAAGAAAAGAAAGATGCGCCAGATTAGCTGGAGATATCGCTGCAAAGACAGCAGAAATATTGAATGCATATTTCGCAGGTACATTTACGTCTACTTACGTTACTGACGACTATGTCACTCGGTGTCAGACATGCCACGGTCCAGCAGCTTTCAATACAGTAATGACTCAAATGGATTGCGAACCATGTCACGGCGACCCCCACGAAGTAACTGGATTAGTCGAAACTGACGGTTCAATTCCTTCGGATTATGAATTATCACAAAACTATCCTAATCCTTTTAATCCTACTACCAAAATTCAATTTGCTATCCCTAAGAATGAAAAAGTATCAGTTATTGTTTATGACATAATGGGACAGGAAGTTAAAAGACTAATTGATCATGAAATGCTAAACCCCGGCAAGTATACAGTAGAATGGAATGGTACTGATAATTATGGAAGGAAAGTTACAAGCGGTATCTACTTTGCACGAATGACTGCAGGACAGTATCAATTTACCCGCAAAATGAATCTCGCAAAATAATCATTACAGCAGGCTGCAGATAATTGTGTCTGCAGCCTCCATTTCTAAATTTATTTCTCATTTGATAATAAAGTCGATAACACATATTATTGTAAAAATGATTGAATCACTTTTCAATGAAACATACTACTATTAACGATATTGCTCGAAAATTAGGAATCTCTCCTTCGACAGTTTCAAGAGCTTTGAGCAACCATCCCGACGTTAAAGAAGAAACAAAGAAAAAAGTAAGAAAGGTTGCCAACGAGTTAAATTATACACCAAATCAAATAGCTCAAAGCCTTAAAACTAAACGAACAAATGCAATTGGTGTAATTGTGCCTGAAATCAAGCACGACTTTTTCTCGTCGGCTATTAGCGGCATCGAAGAAGTTGCCTATCATTCGGGCTATACAATAATTGTTTCGCAGTCGAACGAAAGCTTTGAAAGGGAGGTGGTTAATACAACCGCACTGGTACAGCAGCGGGTAGCCGGTTTAATTGTATCAATATCCCAGAGCACAAAGTCAGGCGAGCATTTTCAGGCATTGATTGACAGAGGAATACCATTGGTATTTTTCGATCGCGTAATAAATGAGTTAAATGTATTTAAAGTTATAATCGATGACAAACAGAGTGCATTTAAAGCTGTTATGCATTTAATCGAGAGGGGTTACAGGAACATAGCTCATCTGGCAGGGCCCAGAACTCTTGAGATTTGTAAAGCTCGTCTGGAAGGATATAAAGAGGCGTTAACTTATGCAGGAATTCCTTTCAAAGAAGATTTTGTAATGTACGGTGGAATGCACGAAAATGACGGTTATGCATCGATGGATAAACTAATAAAAAAAGGTACTGTACCAGATGCAATATTTGCAGTCAATGATCCTGTGGCAGTTGGAGCATTTCAAAGGATTAAAGAGGCGGGAATGAAAATTCCTGAAGAGGTTGGGATTGTTGGATTTTCGAACAACAAAATAACCACACTGGTGGACCCGCCGTTGACAACGGTTGACCAGCCTTCCTTTGAAATGGGGAAGAAAGCAACGGAGATACTGATTGATTTGATCGAAAATCCAGAAAAAGAGATTAAACCTTCGGTAGTAGTTCTTGATGCCGAATTAATAGTGAGAAAATCGACATAAAATTTTTATCATTTTCTGCAAACGTTTGCATAATTCGATTTTATTACTTTATTTTGACTTGTGAATTTGTTCTTTCTCCATATTTTGCTGTACCTACATTTAATAATTGAATAAATAAAAGGTAATAATATGGAAGCTATTGGTCTCTCCTTTATCGACTGGCTTATTATCCTTATCTATTTCCTCTTTGTTATCGGTATCGGTTTCTACCTGAAAAAATTTACCACGAGTGAAGAGGATTTCTTCCTTGCAGGACGAAAAAATTCTTCCTGGGTTGCCGGCCTGGCCTTCTTATCGGCAAATCTTGGCGCTCTCGAATTGATGGGCATGACTGGAAATACTTTCAAATACGGAATGTATGTCGCTCATTTTTACTGGATTGGTGCAATTCCAGCAATGCTTTTCCTCGGTATTTATATGATGCCTTTCTACTATAGTAGTAAAATTAAATCGATCCCGGGTTATCTTAAATTACGCTTCGATGAAAAAACGAGAGTTCTTAACGGCATCTCTTTTGCAATTATGACTCTCCTTGTCTCCGGAATTAATCTCTACGCAATGGCTCTTGTACTTCATACATTTTTAGGATGGAATTGGGATGTTAGTATGTGGGCTTCGGCTGCAACAGTGGCAGCTTATGTAACTTTGAGCGGATTAATGTCCGCTATCTTCACGGAGATTATCCAATTCTTCTTAATCTGGTTCGGCCTGTTCCTTGTTTCAGTTATGGGTATAATTGAAATCGGCAGTGTGAACGACATTTTAAACAGACTCCCCGAATCGATGAATACACTCTGGTCAACTTCAAGTGATCCAACACAAAATGGGATGCTTATTCACTGGGCCGGTATTGTCTTGGGACTTGGTTTTGTCCTTTCGTTTGGTTACTGGACTACAGACTTTCTTGTTATACAGCGTGCATTTTCGGCTAAAGATTTAAGATCAGCTCGTATGACACCAATTCTTGCATCATTCTTCAAAATGGCTCTTCCATTCATAGTCATTTTAGCTGGACTTGTAGCCATCGCATTGTCGAATGATCCAGCAAGTGGATTTAAATTGCTTGAAGACGGTGGTCAGGTAAACTATGACTCGGCACTGCCACTTTTAATTGCCAGATACTATCCGAGTGGCCTGGTGGGACTTGGAGTTACGGCTTTGCTTGCTGGTTTTATGGCTGGTCAGGCGGGCAATATCAGTGCTTTTAATACCGTATGGACTTACGATATTTATAAATCAGTACTTAACAAAAATGCTTCCGAAAATCACCTCCTCTGGATGGGTAGAGTATCTACCGTTGTTGGAGTGATAATTTCTTTAGGAACTGCTTATTGGGCAAAAAGTTTTCCGAGCATTATGGATTATATGCAGGCAATCTTCTCATGGGTCAATGCGCCTCTGTTTGCAACAATGCTGCTCGGCATGTTTATCTGGTGGATTACTCCAAACGGTGCATTCTGGGGGCTTGTAGTCGGAATGCTCTCTTCATTTTTCATGTATATGGGAGTGAAATTCGATTGGTTTAATGAAAGTATTATTACAATGTCAAGTGTTCAGAGCGATATGGCTGCAAATTTCTGGAGAGCCTGGTGGGCATGGCTTATTTGCGCAGTGCTTACGGTAATTATTAGTTTATTTACAAAAAAGAAACCAAAAGAACAACTAGTCGGCTTGGTTAAGGGACTGACTAATGAAAAAATCGAGCAGAATATTCCTCTTACAAAAAAACCTGAGTTTTATGCCGTCATTTCATTAATCGTTTTAATTATTCTAAATGTAATCTTTTGGTAAAAACCAAGGAGAAAGATTATGAAACCGATATGGTATTTTGTAGGACTAATACTATTAATAATGGGTGGGATTATTTTTCTAAACGGCATCTATCAAGCTCTTCATCCGGAAAGTGTAAAGACGGTTTTGAAAGAAACTCATCCGTCTTTGTGGTGGGGTGCAGTGATGATTATATTCGGCGCTGTTATGTTTTTCAAAACTAAAAATCAGAGTGTCTGAAAATGATCGAGTCGATTAAAGAAAAATTCAGCGAGCTTTTTAAGGGTGAACCCGTCATAATTAGATCGCCCGGCAGAGTTAATCTTATTGGCGAGCATACGGATTATAACTTGGGATATGTACTCCCTGCAGCTATCGACAAAGCAATTTATTTCGCAATTAAGCCGAGAAATGATAAAAGGATAAACCTATTTGCTTACGATTTAAATGATGAATGGAAATTTAGTGTGGATGATATAAATAAATCGGAAAAAAGTTGGGCAAACTATTTAATCGGCGTTGTCGACCAGATTAAAAAAGCTGGCAAAGAAATTAAGGGATTCGATTGTGTATTTGGGGGGGATATACCGATCGGAGCGGGACTTTCGTCTTCGGCTGCAATAGAAGCAGGACTGGCTTTTGCACTGGATAAATTATTTAATCTTGGATTCGAAAAAATCGAATTGGTTAAACTGGCGCAAAGAGCTGAAAATCAATTCGTCGGAGTTCAATGCGGAATCATGGATCAGTATATCAACATTTTCGGCAAAAAAGGAAATGTATTGAGAATCGATTGTCGAAGTCTCGACTACGACTATTTCCCTTTCGAATTTGACAATGTTTCAGTTGTGCTTTTTAATTCAAACGTTTCACACTCTTTGGCCTCTTCCGAGTATAATCAAAGAAGGAAAGAATGTACGACCGGCGTCGATATAATTAAACAAAAATATGAAAATGTTAATTCGCTCAGAGACGTTACTCTCGATATGCTTGAAGATTGCCGCGATAAACTTGATGGTGTAATCTATAAGAGATGTAAATATGTAATTGAAGAAAACGAACGGCTGTTAAATGCATGCAGTGCATTAAGTGAAAATAATCTTCAGGAATTCGGCAAGTATATGTATTATTCTCATAAAGGTCTTAGTGAAGAATATGAAGTAAGTTGTCCTGAACTCGATTATCTTGTCGAGCTGGTTTCAGATCAGAACGGTGTCTACGGTGCAAGGATGATGGGCGGCGGTTTCGGTGGTTGCACTATTAATTTGATAGAAAATAAATATGTTGATTCGGTCGCTCAAAAGGTAAAAGAAAATTATAGAAAAAAATTCGGTATTGACGTCGAAGTTTATGTAACATCAATAAACAACGGAACGGAAATTGTCGAGTTATGAAGAATTCAAATTTAACGGATTACCCGCACAGAAGATTGAATATTTTAACTGGTGAATGGGTGCTTTGCTCTCCTCACAGGACAAAAAGACCCTGGCAGGGTGAACAATCAGAAACACAGGAGGAAAAAAGACCCGAATATGATCCAGAATGTTATCTATGCCCCGGTAATGTAAGAGCCAATGGCGAGCGAAATCCTGATTATAAAACAACTTTTGTATTCACTAACGATTTTTCTGCACTCCTTGAAGAAACTCCTGAATTCAATTTCAATGAAAAAGATTTACTCGTAGCCAGAGGCCAGAAGGGAATTTGTAGAGTGGTTAATTTTTCTCCACGACACGATTTAACTCTGGCGGAGATGAATATTGAAGAAATTGAAAATGTTATAACTGTCTGGCAGAATGAATTTGAACTTCTTGGAAGTAAACCTTTTATTAAATACGTTCAAATATTCGAAAACAAAGGGAAAATTATGGGGAATAGTAATCCACATCCTCATTGCCAGATTTGGGCGCAGGAAGAAATTCCCAATGAACCTCTCAAAGAATTAAAACAATTCAAGAAGTATTTTCATAAAAATAAAAGAACTTTACTCCAGGATTATATAAAACTTGAGTTACGCAAAAAGGAACGTTTGGTTTATAGCAACGAATCCTTCGTAGCGCTTGTCCCTTTTTGGGCTGTATGGCCGTACGAAACTTTGATTGTATCACGCCGACCAATTGCAAATATTTTGCAATTCAGAAAAAAGGAAAAAAAAGACTTTGCCGATATTCTAAAAACAATTACAACCAAGTATGATAACTTATTTAAGATATCGTTCCCGTATTCGGCAGGATTACATCAGGCGCAGACAGATGGTAAAGACCATAAAGAATGGCATTTTCACATGCACTTTTATCCACCATTATTGAGGTCAGCAACGGTCAAAAAATTTATGGTAGGTTACGAAATGCTTGCAGAACCACAAAGAGATATTACGCCTGAGTATAGCTCAGAAATTTTACGTAATTTGCCGGTGAAACATTACAAGGAAATACAATGACAAACTTAAATCTTTCACCGGTTATTATAGCAATTATTTTATTAATGATAACGGCAAAGACTTCAGCTCAAAGTGGCAGCTATGATTCAACATTAGCAAAACAGGTTGGTGCCGATCAGTACGGTATGAAGCAATATTTTATGGTGTTTCTCTTTCGAGGTGACGTCAAAATTGAAGATGAGGCAAAACGAAATGAAATTCAAAGAGCTCACCTGAAAAATATCACAAAACTTGGAGAAGACAAGAAATTAATTTTAGCAGGATCTTTTCTGGACAACGGAGATTTGAGAGGAATTTTCATTTTTGATGTCGAGTCGATGGAGGAAGCGAAACAACTCACCGAATCCGATCCTGCTGTTAAAGCAGGGGTTCTCAGGATGGAAATAAAGCCATGGTATGGATCTGCCGCCCTAATGATGATACCTGAAATTCATTCGAAGTTAAGTAAGGTCAACATTGCCGATTAAGATATACCGAGTTTTTTCATCTTGCTTTGCAAAGTTGTTGGTTTAAGTTTTAATAGGGAGGCTGCACCATCTGGACCATAAATTTTCCCTTTCGATTTTTTGAGAGCTTTGAGTATAATTTTTTTGATTTCTTCGTCAAAAGGCGCTACCGTGTTGTCTTCGTCATTTGAATTGTTTTTAATTTCTTCATATTCAAAAATAATATGCTCGGGTTTGATAATTCCGTAATTGCACAAAATAATTGCTCGTTCGAGAGTATTTTGCAGTTCACGAACATTTCCGTGCCAGCTATAGTCTGTGAGTCTATTTAATGCAGCTTCTGAAAGAGCTATATTTGGTTTATTTAATTTTTCTCCTAATTTCTCAATAAAATAATTTGCCAGTAAGAAAATATCATCTTTGCGTTCTCTCAGTGGTGGAAGTTTTATTGGAAATACATTCAATCGATAATATAAATCCTCCCGAAATTTTCCTTCTTTTACTTTTTCGAATAAATCTACGTTGGTAGCACAAATGATTCTAACATCGGATTTAATAGTTATTTCGCCGCCAAGTCTTTCGAATGTGCCTTCCTGGATTGCACGTAATAATTTCGGTTGTATTTCGAAAGGCAGGTCAGCAATTTCGTCCAGGAACAAAGTGCCGCCATCGGCAAGTTCAAACCTTCCGCGTCTTTGAGAGATTGCTCCTGTAAAAGCTCCTTTTTCGTGTCCAAATAATTCGCTTTCAGCTAAATTATAATTCAATGCTGAACAATTGAGTGTAATAAATGGTTTGTCAGAACGATTTGATAGAGCATGGATTGCTTTTGCGACCTGTTCTTTTCCAGTACCAGTTTCGCCCAATATCATTACGTGCGATTCCGTAGGGGCAACCAGCTTAATCTTTTCTATTACCTGAGTCCACTTTTGAGATTTACCAACCAGACCTTTGAGAACCGATGAAATGTCACCCAATAAAGAATTGCGTTCATAAATCAAAGTTTGTTTTTCACTCAATAACGAATCGTTCATAATTGATTGAGCAAGTGCAAGAGAAATTAATTTGGATAATGTGCTTGTTAAATTTACCCTCATAGGAGTAAACATGTCGCACTGACGGTGGTCGAGCGTCATCAAGCCGAGGATATCTCCATGGATCTTCAGAGGAGCTAACATACACGAATGTCCCAAAGGGAGATCGATTACTCCTTTGTAAGTGTCTTCGTGATGGGGATCTTTCGATTCTTCTACTAATTTAACATTACCTGAAATAAGTACATCACGTATGTCAGTTCTTTTTTTCAGGTCAACTGCAAAATTGTAGATTTCATCGGTTACCAGCAGCCCTTTTGCATAACGGACCTTCAATTTATCATCTCCTTCACGACTTAGAATTACAGCAAGTTCATAAGGGACTATTTCCTGGATAGCATCAAGCAAGATATCCATCGTAACTGCAGGAGTTAAATAACTGATTGTATTTAGTTTCAAATCGTTCATCATTGCACCGAATAATAGTTGTTTTACGAATAATCGTTGCAAAATATAACTAAATATAGTTGCAACATCAATGCTGGAAAATAAAATATTCTAAGATATTGTTAATAAATGAGTTAATATGATAATTATTCTGGCACACAAATTGACTTAATAATGTTAGTTTTAATTAAACAAAAGGAGAAGAAGATGAAAACTCAAGTATCAAATAGCGTTAATGTTGAGACCGCTGAACTTCTTAAAACAGTTCTGGCGGATCAATTTGTGCTTTACACAAAAGCGAGAAACTATCACTGGAATGTAACCGGCGGACATTTTTATCGCTTGCATGAAATATTTGAAAAATTGTACGATGAACTGGCTGAAGATATTGATGAAGTGGCTGAAAGAATTCGGGCCCTTGGAGTTAATGCGCCCGGGACATTAAGCGAATTTCTAAGACTTTCTCAAATCGGCGAAACTGAAAATTACTATCCAGCTGCCGAGGAAATGGTGCGTACATTTACAAACGACTATGAACTTGTAACAAATCGTATAATTGAAAATGCTATAAAAATTCAAGACGAATTCAGGGATGAAATTACAGCGGGACTGTTATATGGTCTTGCTCAGAAATACCAGAAAAATCTGTGGATGCTTAAATCATTAATTAATAACTAAGGAGGAAAAATGGAACAGGTAAGAAATGGAATTCCATTGATTGGCGACAAAATGCCAGAGTTAACAGTTCAAACTACTCACGGTATAAAAAATATTCCTGGTGATTACAAAGGTAAATGGATTGTACTTTTTAGTCATCCGGCAGACTTTACACCAGTGTGCACGACCGAGTTTGTTGCTTTTGCAAAGAGAAATGACGAATTCAAAAAACTAAATGCAGAATTGCTGGGGCTTTCAATCGACCAGGTCTTCTCGCATATTAAATGGGTCGAATGGATCGAAGAAAAAATCGGCGTTAAAATTCCTTTCCCTATTATCGCAGACGATATGGGCAAAGTTGCCGAAGCCTTTGGAATGGTACATCCAGGTAAAGGTACAAATACTGTACGGGCGGTATTTTTAATTGATCCGAATGGTGTCATCCGTCTTATGATCTACTATCCACAGGAAATCGGTAGGCAGGTTGACGAAGTATTGAGAGCTCTAAGAGCACTTCAAATTTCGGATATTAATAAAGTGGCTATGCCCGAAAACTGGCCCAATAACGAATTGATTAAGGATAAAGTAATCATACCACCGCCGAAAGACATAGCAGAAGCCGAAAAAAGAAAATCCTCAAAAGAAGGATACGATTGGTGGTTTACTTATAAATCCCTTTGACAATTATAGGCTGCCTTTCTGGCAGCCTTTTTATTTCTCCCTCCTCTTTACAAATGAGCCCTGCTTTTTCTATTTTAAATTGATTGGATATCTTTAAGTTATGTATTCATAATGAATATAAACCTTGAACTAATACTTATACTTCTCCTGCTGCTCTCTTTACTGGCGAGCATTTTAGTTTATTTTCTGATAAAAAAGATAAAGAATAAAAGCAGGGAACTCGAGAATCAACTTAACCTCAAACTTCAGCAGCTCGAAATCCTCAATAATACATTAATGGAAGAAATACAACTCAGAAAAGAAACGGAGAAAAAATTACTCGAAAAGGCAGAGGAACTTCAGCAATCCAACAGAGATAAAGACAGAATGTTTTCTGTAATTTCACACGACCTTAAAAATCCTTTCCAGGGTTTACTTAGCTATTCGGAAATGCTTTATGAGGAATTCAACGAATTGGACGACAATGTTAAACTTGAAATTGCCAAAGGAATTCGTTCCTCAACGAAAAATATTTACAATCTTTTAGTTAATCTCCTTGAATGGTCGCGCTTAAAAACCAATAGAATGGAAATAGAAATAAAAGAAATTAATTTATACGAGCTGGTGCAGGAAGTTTATAATCTGCATATGCCAAATGCTAAAAAGAAAAATATTGAGTTATTGAATGAAATTGATAAGAAAGCCGTTGTTCAGAGCGACGAATATATGCTCAATTCCATCTTTAATAATTTGATAGGTAATGCAATTAAATATTCGGACGACGGCGACAAAGTTATTGCACGCTGCGAATTCAATTCGGACACTCTGGAAATTTCGATACAGGATACAGGAGTAGGAATTCCAGTCGAGAGATTGAGAACTTTGTTCAAACCAGGCAGTAACCGCTCGACAGCTGGGACTCAGAATGAAAGCGGCACTGGATTGGGATTATTGATATGTAAAGAAATGATTGAGAAACTCAACGGAAAAATTACAGTAGAAAGCAAAGAAGGCGAAGGTACTCGCTTTACAATAATTCTACCGTGCGATCATGAAAGAGTATAGATACTACTTGGTTTATAAACCATACGGGATGCTTTCTCAATTTTCTGATAATCAGGGACGACCTACATTAAAATCACTTTTCCCGTTTCCGAAAGATGTCTATCCTGTTGGTAGATTAGATATGGATAGCGAAGGCTTGTTATTGGTTACTAACGATAAAAAAATAAATAATATTTTATTAAATCCAGATTATTGTCACGAGCGGGAGTATTATGTACAGGTTGAAGGAATTCCCGATGAAGAAGCACTCGATAAATTGAGAAAAGGAGTGTTTATTAAAGGAATGAAAACATTGCCTGCAAAAGTCAGGTTGATTGAGTCTCCCGACCTTCCGGAACGAATTCCACCTATTAGAAAAAGATTAAACATACCTACTTGCTGGCTAAGTATTACATTAATTGAGGGGAAAAACAGACAGGTTAGAAGAATGACGGCTTCTGTTGGTTATCCTACATTGCGACTTGTACGAGTGCGAATAGAAAATCTCCATCTAAAAAATATGAAACCCGGGGAAGTACTTCAGTTGCAAGGAAGAAAGCTTTCGGAATTTTATAAAATAATTAATAAAAAAGCTGCTTCGCATTTTTTATCGAATACGAAGCAGCGTTAAAAGCTACATACTTAATTTAATGCCTCCATAAAGACTTCTTCCATAAGTTCCATAATAAAGTATTTCTTCATAATCTTCATTAAAGATGTTATCAATTCTTCCGTACAATCTAATTTTATCAGTCAATTTAAATGAAACCGAAAAATTAACAAGAGTGTAAGGACTCAATTCCACTCTTTGAGCTGGATAAACCGAAAAATCTTTGTCGTATCGGCTACCTTTATATTTTAACTCAGCAGCAAGATAAAAACGATCTATCTGGTAGCCTGCTGAAAAGAAGAGTTGATGAGCGGGTCTTCTTAAAAGTTCTTTTCCATAATCTTCGCTTGCCAAGTACTTGTCTTTGGTTTTGTTGTAAGTATAACTGAAGTTCAAATCAACACCGTAATAATTTCTTAAATTAATATAAGTTTCCAAGCCATTGGATTCCGCTTCTGCGATATTAATAGTTTTATAATTCTCATCATAACCAAACATATTTTTCATGTCGAGCTGGAAATATGTTATGCCAGTTATAAATTTGTTGTCGATTAGTGACTGTTCTATTCCAATGTCCAGACCGGTTGTTTCCTCAGGTTTTAATTCAGGATTGCCGTAAAGTGGATCCAGCAAATAATAGAGGGAAGGAGCTTTAAAACCAGTACCGTATGAAAGTTTAATCTTTGTGCCAGTTTGAGAAATAAAATAAGATGGTGCAAATCTGTATGTGGTTTTGTTACCATATTTGCTGTGTTTGTCGAATCTAATTCCTGCTGTGATGAAAATTTTACCTGCTATGTTGATTTGATCCTGTAAGTAAATTCCCACATTGTCCATCGACGATTCAGGGAAGGTGCTGGCATATTCGCCCCATTGCGAATTGCTTAAATAGTTTGTGTAAGCTGTTTCTTTTTCGTAAGCAACGCCGGCGGTTATTGTGTTGGAGTTCAAATGTAATATATTCATAAAATCGGCTGCCAGACGTGTCCCTCTATTGTAACTGTCAGATGAAGTTGAAGGTCGTAAATCGTCAGGTAGATCGATTGCGTTGGCGAATTTTCTGGTTGCTGAAAGAACCAGAGATTGCTCGAGCAAATTTTCCAGTCCCTTATAATTAAGTGCTGCCTTGAAAACCTGGTCTTCATTTTTATAAGTGTAATTCGGATCGTCTCCATATTTATCGTTTTGATCGAGATCGGTATTTGTCTTTATATATTTATATAAAAATTCTGCATTAAGATTGTTAAGTAGCGGGTAATTAAGTTTAACGGTAATGCCGTTATTTGTGTAACCATCGTCTTCTGTGTTTCCGTATTTCGAATTGCTTGCAGAAATTCCCTCTGTTGAATGTCTACTTAGATTAATAAAATAATTGAGTTTTCCAATAGTGCTGTTAAGGTTAAGAGCACCTTTAAATGTTGAATGTGACCCCGCTTCAGCATTTAGAGAATAATTGTTCGCTCCGGCTTTCTGAGTAATGATATTGATAATTCCAGCTGCTGCGTCAGCGCCGTATAAAGTGCTTTGGGGACCTCTTACAATTTCGATTCGTTCTATATCGTCGGTTGTTAGATTCGCAAAATCGAAAGCGTTGTTCGGTGAAGTGGGATCGTTCATTTTAATTCCATCGATATAAACAAGCGTATGGTTTGAATTTGCGCCTCTGATGAACGAGTATGATATTCTACCGCGTCCTCCCTGTTGAGTGATAGAAATGCCTGGTGCTCTTCTCAATAGATCGATTACGTCGTTGAGATTGGAATTTTCAATTTCATCTCGTGTAAAAACCGTAACCGAGCTGGCAATTGCGTAGTAGGGAGTTTCGGTTTTGGTTGCAGTTACAACAACTTCCGATAGAGTAGTTTTAAGCGTATCGGTTTGTGCATTTAAAAACGAGAAAGAAAAAATTAATAATAAAGTGATGGAAGCTTTCATAGAAGTTACTCCTTTTTAAATTAAGAATCGGTTGATTAAAAAGTTGTAACTTCGTGGGTTAGGGGATTGGAACGAACGAATGTGAGAAAATTCGTTAATCACAACCTCACCCGCGAAGGTTGATTATTCTTAATTTGCGGTAGGTCTCCTGGCTTGGGACTCCTATCAGCGCCTTCCCATACCGTTTGACAGTACAGTGGCATTTTGCTGAAGGATTTATATGTCCCTCACAGTTGCGGGGCAGCACCGGATTTGTGTTACCTCACCGGTTTCCCTATTAAGTCTTTAAAGACACCGCAAACTTTTTTAAGAACTGAGCGAATATAGAAAATATAATTTAATACAACAATAAAATTTCCTTTGAAAAAGATATTTAATAAACTTATCTTAATTTAAGAATTATTAAAGTTCGGTATTAATCGTGACTTCGAATTTACATTCACATTTCTCAAAGGCACATCTAATAATTATATTCAACCACAATCTAAATACGGGAGATAATTAATGGGTTGGATCGCTAATGCACTTAATTCGTCTATCGGTAAAAAATTTATAATGGCATTAACCGGCGTCTGTCTGTTACTCTTCCTGATAATTCATCTGATTAATAATCTCACACTTTACGGCGGACCCGAGTTGTTCAACACAGTTGTTAAAAACCTCGAAAGTATCAAACCGCTTGTAAGGGTTATTGAATTAATACTTGTTCTCATTTTTGTTTTTCATATCTATGACGCCATTCGTGTATGGTACGGAAATAAAAAAGCTCGTCCAATCAACTATAAAATCAACGCTTCTTCGGAAAATAGTACTTTATTTTCAAGAACAATGATCTGGAGCGGAAGCATAATTTTTATTTTTCTGGTAATCCATCTACGCACATTCTGGGTATCGTTTAATTTGGGTCATCCATTGGCTCAATCTCATAATTATTATGAAATTGTAGTTCAAGCATTCATGGATCCAGTTTATTCATTGTTTTATGTTGTGGCAATTCTATTACTCGGTTTTCATTTGAAACATGGATTCCAGAGTGCCTTTCAAACTTTCGGATGGAATAACAATAAATATTTCCCGATTATCAGAAAATTGGGAGATATTTACACTTATATAATGGTTATTGGCTTTGCCTCGATTCCTATCTACTTTTTATTTTTTTACGGAGGTAACTGATGTTAAAATTAGATTCTAAAGTTCCGTCAGGTCCGATTGAAGAAAAATGGACTAATCATAAATTCAATATGAAGCTTGTAAGCCCTGCCAATAAACGTAAATACGATATAATTGTTGTCGGGACTGGACTGGCAGGAGCATCAGCAGCGGCAACTCTCGGTGAATTGGGATACAACGTCAAAGTTTTTACTTTCCATGACAGCGCCAGAAGAGCGCACAGTATTGCAGCTCAGGGCGGAATTAATGCTGCTAAAAATTATCAGAACGACGGTGACTCTGTCTATCGCTTATTTTACGATACAATTAAAGGCGGTGACTTTCGTTCGAGGGAAGCCAATGTGTATCGATTAGCCGAAGTGAGCGGCAATATAATTGATCAATGTGTGGCTCAAGGAGTCCCTTTTGCCCGTGAATATGGCGGTACACTTGCCAATCGATCTTTTGGTGGGGCATTGGTTTCAAGAACATTTTATGCAAAAGGCCAAACGGGACAACAATTATTGCTTGGCGCATATTCGGCAATGAACCGACAGATTAATTTAGGTAAAGTAAAGCTTTATTCGCGCAGGGAAATGCTCGACCTGGTTGTGGTGGATGGTGTTGCAAGGGGCATAATCGTTAGAAATTTAATAACAGGCGAGATTGAGAAATACTCGGCTCACGCCGTTATACTTGCTACGGGCGGCTATTCGAATGTTTACTTTTTATCTACAAATGCAATGAACAGTAATGCTACTGCAATATGGCGTGCGCACAAAAAAGGAGCCGCATTTGCAAATCCATGTTTCACTCAAATTCATCCGACCTGCTTGCCTGTTCATGGAGAAGGTCAATCGAAATTGACTTTAATGAGTGAAAGCTTGCGTAACGACGGCAGAATCTGGGTTTCTAAAATAAAAGGCGATAAAAGACATCCGAATGATATTCCAGAAGAAGAACGCGATTATTATCTTGAACGCAAATACCCTTCCTATGGTAATCTCAGTCCACGCGATATATCTTCCCGAGCGGCTAAAGAAGTTGTAGACGAAGGGAGGGGTGCTCAGGGCCAGGAAGCTGTTTATCTCGATTTCAGAGATGCAATCAAACGACTCGGTAAAAAAGTAATTGAAGAACGTTATGGTAACCTGTTCGAAATATATCAAACCATTACGGGTGAAAATCCATACGAAGTGCCGATGAAGATCTATCCCGCACCACATTATACTATGGGTGGACTCTGGGTAGATTATAACCTGATGAGTACAATACCCGGCTTGTTTGTTGCAGGCGAAGCTAATTTTTCCGACCACGGCGCTAACAGGCTTGGCGCAAGCGCACTTATGCAGGGACTTGCCGATGGATATTTCATTTTGCCTTATACAATTGGCAACTATATAGCTTCTGAGAAACCTGAACTAATTAAAACATCTCATCCAGAGTTCGATAAAGCTGAAAGCAATATTAAGAATATGATTAATAAACTTTTGTCGATTAAAGGTAAGAGAACGGTCGACAGCATTCATAAAGAACTTGGCAGAATTATGTGGAACAAAGTTGGAATGTCGAGAAATGAAAAAGGTTTGAAAGAAGCAATCGAGGAAATTAAAACGTTAAGAGAAGAATTCTGGAAAAATGTTAACGTAGTTGGCAAAAACGAAGATGTCAATCAATGCCTGGAAAGAGCGGGCAGAGTTGCCGATTATCTCGAATTAAGCGAACTGATGGCTATCGATGCCTTGAACCGCAATGAATCTTGCGGAGCTCATTTCAGAGAAGAATATCAAACCGAAGAAGGCGAAGCTCTTAGAAACGACGAAGAATACGCTTATGTGGCTGCCTGGATATTCAAAGAATTAGGAAATTGGGAACTTATAAGAGAAGAACTCAAATTCGAAAATATTCAGTTAGCTACAAGAAGTTACAAATAATACTGAAAAGTTAAGGGTATTAAAATGGAAGAGAAAAAATTAAATTTGACGTTAAAAATCTGGAGACAACCGGCTCCAAATGCAGCCGGCGGATTTCAGGAGTATAAAGTTACTGTTTCGCCCGATTCATCGTTTCTCGAAATGCTCGATGAATTGAACAATGAACTTGAAAGTCAAAACCTCGACCCGATCGCATTTGAAAGCGACTGCCGGGAAGGAATTTGCGGCACCTGTGGACTTGTAATTAATGGCCACCCTCATGGACCACTTCCCAGAATTGCCACATGTCAACTGCACATGAGAAATTTCAAAGATGGCGATACAATCTGGGTCGAACCATTCCGTGCAAAAGCCTTCCCTGTAATTAAGGATTTAATGGTAGACCGTTCGGCTTTCGACAGAATAATGGAAGCTGGAGGATTTATATCAGTCAATACTGGCAGTGTGCCCGATGGCAATGCAATTCCAATTCCCAAAGATGTTGCTTCGGAAGCTATGGATTCCGCTTCATGTATCGGCTGCGGTGCATGTGTGGCTGCTTGTAAGAATGCATCTGCTATGCTATTCGTTAGCGCAAAAGTATCACAATTTGCATTGCTTCCACAAGGTCAGCCAGAAAGATACCGAAGAGTACAGGCGATGGTCAAAAAGATGGATGAGCTCGGCTTTGGGGCTTGCTCGAATACTTACGCATGCGAAGCCGAATGCCCAAAGGGAATTTCCATTAAAAATATTGCCAGAATGAACAGGGAATTTATAATGGCTAAAATCAAATCCGAAGAGGTGGACGTTTGACTGAATCCCGACATTGAATGTCGGGATTTTTTTTGACCTTTTTGGTATTATTGAATTGTTAATTCCATAATTTATTCATACTTAATTCAACGAGCTTATTTTTATGTTCGAAAGGGAAATAAAATTTATTTATGACTTTAACCTGAATAAAATAAACAGGCTCGGGACATATTTTACTTTCGAACAACTTAAAAATCTGGAACTTCACCCTGCCATCATAAATTATATCTCAGCTGAAATCGACTTTATCATATTCGAGGATAGGCAAAAACTTTTGAGCAATTCTTTTTTCGATTACAGCGGCGAAAAAATTTCTCACTACTTTTATTTAATAAATGAAGAAATCAAAAGAACTAAAAAATTGCCGTCCGACTTTGTATCGAAATTATTATTACACGCTTCATCATTTAATGCTAATTTTCTCGCTCGCCCGCGCTGGACATTAACCAAATTCATTTTCGACGAGAACAATCATCGCACAACCCTCGAAATTAAACAAATACTTAATTACCTCTATTATTACTCCTACCTCAAAAAAATTATTTCATCTTATATCGACAAAAAGAAAATTATTTCTCTGAATGCAGAAGAATTTTCAGACTTACTGAAAAAAATTGACGATATCGGCATTGAGACAAATCTGCAAAGTTTGATTTTAAACGCCCTAAAATCGATGGCTGATTTCTTTAATATTGGTGAACTCCAGAAAAATAAAGTGCCTCTACTTGCTGTAGAAGAATTTTTGAAAGAAAAACAACTCGATCAACATATAAAAAAGCTAAGAATCCTCTACGGCGACGACAAATCGATTAGATGCAATGTCCACGACCTTATGAAAGAATTCGGAACTATTTTAACAACAGTTGAAGAAGATGTTAAAGAAGATGAAGATGAAAATGAAGAGTTGATTCAGTTGGAAAAAGAAGAAGAAACAGTGGAAATAAACAAAATTGATTCATCTGAGTTGGCAGAAAAAATTAAAGAAAACGATTCTGAAAATTTACAACAGGAAGAAACAAATGAGACCAGGGATGAAGAAATTGAAATAACCGAAACGGATGAACAGATAGAATTAATTGAAAAGAAAACATTATTCGAAGACATTTCACAGGAACAGGACAAGCAAGAAAAAACCATTAAAGAAGAGTTTAGTGAAGCAGACGAACCGGACGAACAAAAAAAGGAAAATTCAGAAGTAGATAACGGTTTGTTAGACGAAGAAGTGTCAATTACTTATAAGCCGCCGAGGGTCGATATCCATGTTGATGAAATAGATGAGAAGGCTAACATAACCGGAGAAAAGTTGGAGGATAGCGAGGATGAAATTACATTATTCAAAGAACCTGTGACAGAAAAGAGGGATAAAGAGGAGAATTATGAAACTAAAGAATCGACTGAAGAACTTTCGAGAGCTGAAAAGAGTAAAGAAAAAATTGATATCAATAAGTTGCTAGAGAACAAAGATATCAATAAAATAATTGAAGTAATATTCGATTACGATATTGAAGAATTCACAAACACAATAGAAAATATCTCCAAGTCAAAAGATATATATGAAGCCTACGCAATAATAAACGAGGCATTACTCAATAGAAATATCGATTCCACAGGGAAAGAAGCGGAACTATTCAAATCAATCATTACAGAACACTTCGGAAAAGATTCCTGATATGTTTATCGATTATGCAAAAATTTACGTCAAGGCTGGCAAGGGTGGAGACGGCGCAGTTGCGTTCAGGAGAGAAAAATACGTTCCAAAGGGAGGTCCCGCAGGCGGCAACGGAGGCAAAGGTGGCGATGTTATATTCGTTGCGGATTCAAATCTGGGTACGTTGCTCGACTTTAAATATAACAGAAAATATGTTGCAGAAGACGGTCAGGCAGGAGGCAATTCTTTAAAAGACGGCAGAAATGGTAAAGATATAATAATTAAAGTTCCCGTAGGCACAATTATTAAAGATGAAGAATCGGGCAAAATTCTATGCGATTTAAATGAGGACGGCAAACAATTTATAGCAGCACGAGGCGGTAAAGGCGGAAAAGGAAACAGTAATTTTGCAACACCCACAAATCAGACTCCGCGTTACGCCGAAAAAGGGAAAGAAGGCGAAGAAAAGAATTTAATTCTCGAACTAAAGTTGATTGCAGATGTGGGTTTAGTTGGCTTCCCAAATGCAGGCAAATCAACTTTGATCTCTGCAGTTTCTGCAGCAAGGCCTAAAATTGCTGACTATCCTTTTACAACTTTAGAACCTAACCTTGGAATCGTCCGTTATAAAGAATATGATAGTTTTACAATTGCAGATATTCCTGGAATCATAGAAGGTGCCCATGAAGGAAAAGGATTGGGACTGAAATTTTTAAGACACATTGAAAGGACAAAGATATTACTTATAATGGTTGAAGGCATCTCGGACAATTATCAACGCGATTTTTATATACTCCTTAAGGAATTGAATAACTACTCGAAAACATTAGCCCGGAAGAAAAAAATATACGGAATATCGAAAGCAGATTTGCTAACTTTTGAACAAATTGAGAAAATAAAATCACTTACTTTTGATAATTATAACGGAAAGGTAGTGGTTTTTTCGGCTGTTAGCGGCTATGGTGTTGATGAATTACTGGATACATTATGGACAGAATTAAAAGACTAACTCCCACACTTTATATAATCAAAATTGTATTATTATTCTTAATTCTTCTTCTGACAGTATTATTTTCGATATCAGTTGGGAGTGCAGATTTTGGGTTCAAAAAATTGGTAAATATTTTAATCGGGAACGAAAAGAACGATTTGTTATTGCGAATAATATTCGACATTAGACTGCCGAGAATTTTATATGCCTTAGCAATAGGGGGTGGTTTATCGATAGCAGGAGCAGTATTTCAATCAATACTTATGAACCCTCTGGCAGAGCCGTATATACTCGGTATTTCGAGCGGTGGTACTTTCGGCGCAGTTCTTTCTTTTGTATTGGGATTAACTTTTGAAGGCACACAAGTTCTTTCATTTTCAAGTGCTTTGCTGGTTATGATGATTGTTTTTATTCTTGGGAAAAGATTTGGAGAAATCGAACCAAATACTCTTTTGCTGTCGGGTGTAATGGTCGGTGCTTTTTTCTCTGCCCTGATATTATTGATTATGAGTTTTTTGAATGATTCTTTAAGAACGGCTGTTTATTGGTTAATTGGAAACATATCAATGGCTCCTAAAGAGCATGTATATCCAGTGCTAATTGTTTCTTTATCTATATCAATTTTCCTGGTAGGGCTTTCGAATAAGTTTAATATTCTGAGTATGGGAACCTATTCAGCAAAGCAATTAGGGCTCAATACCAGACTTTTGAAAACAATCGCCTATCTATTGACCGGCTTATTAGTTGGCTCGCTTGTTTCAGTAAGTGGTATCATTGGATTTGTAGGACTGTTAATTCCACACGTATGTCGTTTGATTTTTGGCACAGATAATAGAATTGTTTTCCCTGCTTCTTTTATAATTGGAGCAGTTTTCTTAATATTGTGCGATACAATTGCACGTTCGGTTATTGCTCCTGCTGAATTGCCAGTAGGAGCCATTACATCGATTATTGGGGCTCCTGTTTTTATTTATTTATTAAAGAGAAAAAAAAGTTTTGAGGTTATATGAAGAAGAAGATATCGATCATACTAATAATTTTCACCGTAGCTTGTTCAACAGGTATAAATTTATTTTCTGACAGCGATGAAGTTGGACTCGGTAAAAAATTCGACGAGGAAATACGGAAAAATTCTAAAGAATATCCAATCTACAATAAAAATCCTGAAGTAAAAAAATACATTGAAAATAATATCTTCAAAGAAATATTAAACTCGCCAGAGGTCAAAAAAAGGACTGTGTACAATTACCAGCTCGAAATCATAGACAATGATTCTGTGCTGAATGCATTTGCTGTACCAGGAGGCTACGTATACGTCTACACAGGATTGCTTAAGTATCTCGATTCGGAAGCCGCACTCGCGGGTGTACTCGGTCACGAAATTGCACATGTTGAAAGGCGACACGCCACACAGCGAATAACAGCCGCGTACGGCATTTCGTTTGTTATGAGTATTGTCTTGGGAAATAATCCTACTCAATTAGCAGAACTTGCGGCAAATATGTTTACTGGACTGGCGCTCCTTGCAAACAGTCGCGCAAATGAAGACGAGAGCGATCAATATTCTATTTTGTATTTAAAGGGCACACGTTTTTACCCGGGAAGCGTGAAATTCTTTTTTGAGAAGTTAAGGGATGATGGTAAAATATCGAGCGGAGAAAAGGGGATTGCTCTGTTTTTATCTACTCATCCCGACCCTCTCGACAGAATAGAGAATACAGAAAAAAGAATCGGAGAAATGGGATTGAAAATTTTGACCTACAAAGACACTGCCGCCGCAGGGATATTTTTCAAAGAGTATCAACGATTTATTAAGTCAAAAATGCAATAAGACAAAATTCTTGAACTTTGGGATGCAACTCTTTATATTTACTATCCAATTTTTAAATGATTGGCGAGGTAGCTCAGTAGGTTAGAGCAGTGGAATCATAATCCACGTGTCGGGGGTTCGAATCCCTCCCTCGCTACAATATCATCGGAGAAAAGAGAATGTACAGTTTTTTAGTAACCATAGCTTTGATCGTTTCCTTCCTGTTGATTGTAGTTGTATTGATGCAATCGAGTAAAGGTGGAGGACTGGCAGGTACATTTGGTGGCACAGGTCAATTCGGCACAATATTCGGTTCGAGAAGGACGGCTGATTTTTTGAGCAAATCTACCTGGTGGTTGGCAGGTACATTGATTCTATTGGCTATTTTAATCAACCTGTTCTTCCTCCCAGGCAAATCTACAGTAAATGAACGCGAAAGTGTAATTCAGGGCAGTGGCGAACAATCAGTGCCTGCTACGCCTGTTTTACCTCAACAATCGACAGAACAACCGAATCAATAATTTAAATAAAAGGGGTGAAGGTCGTTCTTTCGCCCCTAAAATTCTTTCCTATTAAACCATCCGAGGTAAAAATGGGCAAATCTATGAGACCTGTCAAAGCTTATAAAAACGCCGAGTTCTTGAATTCTGCTGAAGCCAGAACCATTCGTATTTTATCTGAATATTATGAACCCAAATCGAGATTTGAAAAAAATAAAATTATCGATACAATTGTTTTTTTTGGCTCCGCCAGAATTTTATCGAGAAAAGACGCATTGAAACTCGTAAATGAAGCAAAAAAGCAAAATACTCCAGCAGGGAAGCGAAATTTTGAGAAAGCCGTTAAACTCCTTGAAATGTCAAAATATTATGAAGATGCAGTAGAACTTTCGAAAAAGTTGACACTCTGGTCGAAGAAGCTTGACGGCAATGGCAACAGGTTTATTATCTGCACGGGCGGTGGCCCCGGTATTATGGAAGCAGCCAACAAAGGAGCATATCTGGCCGGTGGCCATTCAATCGGACTGAATATAAGTATACCTTACGAACAATTCGTTAACAAATATGTCGATCATAAACTTGCTTTTGAATTTCATTACTTCTTTATGAGAAAACTCTGGTTTATGTATCTGGCAAAAGCTCTTATAGTATTCCCTGGTGGATTTGGTACGATGGATGAACTAATGGAGGTACTGACTCTTGTACAGACAAAGAAAGTGACAAAAAAAATGAAGATTATAATTTACGACGAAGCATACTGGAAAGAAATTATAAACTTTGACGCATTAATTGAGCATGGTACAATTAGTAAAGAAGACATGAAATTATTCGATTTTTGTAATACAGTCGACGAGGCATTCGATAAAATTACCACTCATTTTAAGAAGTATTTTTTAAATCAAAAAGGAAGTTTGATTGAAAACAACGGGAAAAAATAAACCCCGATTAGTCGGGGTTTATTTTTCAAGCCTTTTTGTCTCTGAGAGCTTGTTCGCGTGAAGCTCTTCTTTTGGCCTTGATCATATCCATTCTTTTTTCAATCGATGGCTTAACGTAAAACGTTCTTTTTTTGTATTCTTTGAGAATGCCTGAACGTTCGTATTTCTTCTTAAAACGTTTTAAAGCCTTATCGATATTTTCATTTTCCTGGACAATGATGCCTACCACTCTTCTCACCTGCCTTTATTTAGTTTAATAGAAATTATTTAGCACGTCAAAGTTATAAATAAATACCTTAAGAATCAATCAGGATTGGGCGGTACAACCAATACCGGACATTTTGAATAACGAATTACTTTCTCAGCCACACTTCCCATCAATGTATGCATCAATCCTGTTCTGCCGTGGGTAGCAATAACTATTAACGATTCAGCTTCATTCGGATGGTGTAAAACTGCGGCATATTTTACAATCTCTTCAAAATCGATTCCCGTTAAAAGAACCGATTTTATTTTGCTATCGGTTTCATCCCGTAATTCATCAACTATTCTTTCAAGTTCTTCACGGGTTTGTGCAATGTAATTTGATTTAACTTCCTGCTCATCGATGTTGTAAGACTTCATTGTAATTAAGGGAGGATTTGGTTCTACTACGTGGATAACGTGTATTTCAGCATTTATAAGTTCGGATATCTGTTTAACTAACTCGAAAGCGGATAATGAAAGCTTGCTGAAATCCGTCGGCATTATAATATTTTTAACGTTTTTCATATCACTTGTTTTTACCAGCTTTTTTTAGAAAACCTTTTGATTTTGCATAATCGAAAAGTTTTGAATAGAGCATTTTTCTGGCTCTGTGGAGTCTGGAACGGACGGTTCCAACAGGTATATCGACAAAGTCGGCTATTTCTTCGTAAGAAAATCCTTCAATATCGCTGAGTATTATCACAGTTCTGAAATCTTCTGGCAAATCCGATAAAGCTCCAGTAATATCGTCGTCTAAAAGATTGCTGAATGCATCGGGTTGATAATGATTGAATGTAACTTCCGAAGCTTTTATCGATTCGTAAAAATTCTGTACGTCCTCGTAATCAACTTTAACAGGTTCCTTAGTTTCTTTTCGATAGTCATTAATAAAGGAATTCTTCATTATTCGATATAACCAGGCTTTGCAATTTGTACCTTTTTCAAACTTATCGAAAAATCTGAATGCTTTTAGATAAGTTTCTTGAAGTAAGTCGTCGGCTTCTTCGGGATCCCCGGTCAATCTCAATGCAAAATTGTAGAGAGCATTCATATGCGGTATCGCTTCCTGCTCGAATTCTTTATAGAGATCTTTATCGTTCGCTATTTTGTTTTCTTTCGTCATCTACTATTCTAATCGAATATGAGAGCATTCTTTATTTTATTTGACAAATCAGGTAAGAAATTTAAATCTTTACTCGATACAATAAAACCGTTTATTAGAACATAATATTCATTAGACTTATTTAACAACATCATATTGGCAGGCTGACCGATTGCGGGATAATCAATAAACTTATTCGACCTTGCAAGATTAATTGGCATTGTAGTATAAACCATGCTATCTGATTGGAGGGTGTCGACAATAAAGCCGTATCCTTTTTTTAATAATTCTCTAACTGAGTTGTCAGAAAAGGCAGCTGAGTTTTCATTGTAATAATATTTTAATGGTTGAATTGTAAATCCTTCTAAGTTATAATCCTCCCATGCCGTATAAGTCGAAAGATCTCCAATTTCTTCTATGTTACTAGTGTAATAAAATCTTTTTCCATTTGTATCGTATTTTTTGGTTCTTTTAATTCCAATATCGACTGTGAAAGATTGATTGAATCTCTCTAAGGTTACATTTCGGAGTATTAAATCGTACATGCGTTCTTTATTTTCGGGGATTGCGAAGTAGAGTGACTCGTCATTATGAATAAAGGAATTATCTGCAATTGTATCAAATGCGGCAAGAAGAAGGAGAAAGTTCAATTTGCGGATAAGTTCTTTTCCATCCCCTTCGATCGAGTTACCGGATTCAATTAAAATAACACTTGTGTCCCTGCTCGAAAAATAGTCTCCGAACGACCTCGGCTCGTGGTCATCTTTGTATCGAGCAGCAGAAGCGGGCTGAATGGATGATAGGATTTGATTTAGCTCGACTATGAGTTTCATACTTTTGATTCTGCCTGAATTCATAGAACCATTATAATCGAAAGGGGGTGCAAGAAATGAGATCGATGGCAGCTTATCACTATTTCCAATTGTATAGTAACAATTTTGGTCGTGCATGTTAAAGGCGAAATCGGGTTTGAACTTTTCAAATTCCTCTTTCAAAATTTGAGCTTCGGGAGTTTGGAGGCGTAATGCGTCTCTATTGATGTCGATCCCGATTAAATTTTCCCGCGTAAATAGTTCTGCTCCGTCGGGATTGAGCATTGGAATGATTGATATTGTGAGGTTCTCTTTTATTTTCTTTTTCAAATTATGAATGTCATCTTCATGTTCGAAGAAATTGAGGAGGTCGAGTATTGCCGATGTTGCAGTGGGTTCGTCGCCGTGCATCTGTGTCCATATTAAAACTTTAATTTTGCCGTTACCATACCTTACTTTATAAATCTCTCTTTTACCAATCGATTTTCCCACTAATTCAACAGTGTAACTTGTTCTATTTTTATTCAATTTTTTATACAAGTCGATCGGTTTGATATAGCCAGTATTTATATCCTTTACTTTATAGACAGGATATTTCTCGGTGAGTATTTTTAGTGTTTCTTTATCAAGCATAGATTTTCTTTTTATTTAATCTAAAATTATGAATAATATGAACGAAAGTCAGCCGCAATAAACGGAAGTTATTTGTAGTTGGTTAACAGACAGGATGTGATTAAAATTATTACCAGATTAGTCAGTAATTCAAAATATGCAACACCTTGACCACCCCAAAATAGAATTAGATGCGAGAGTAGATCGATACAATAAATCAGTAAAACGGAAATCAAAACAAACTTAATTTTTATTTTGAAACAAAGCAAAGTGCTGAGTATAAGTATGAATAATGGAATTATTGTAACTGCGAAAAATGCAATTTCGGGTATAATGTGCAGATCCTTCGTAAATCTTTCGAACAATAATTTTGGGTAAAGCAGAGATGTAACAGAATCAATAAAAAGTAAAAAGGTAAGGAGATGATAAAGTATTGCAGTTAGAATATTAGAAACTTTGTGCTTTCTTGTTTTGATGTTCTTAATCATAATTTTTGATTACCACTGCAGACCGGATCGGGATTGGTGATCCGGTCCTAATGGTGCCCTCGAAACAGTGCAAAAATAAATTTAATTTGGAGAAGTAGGTAGGGGCTTATTCCCATTTTAAAGGGGAAAAAATCCTAAAAAAGTACTAATTCACACGTAAATGTCAATTAATTGAAGTTTGTAGGTGGGAAGAAGAATTCTCAATGTTAGAGCCGTTGTTATTTTTTATATATTGCTCAATCTCTAAGCTATTGTTTTTAACGATTTGGATTAATTCTGATTTAGTTTTAACATTTAATTTTTCTTTTATCACACTTCTGTAGTAATCGATAGTTTTCTTTGAAAGATTTAACATTTGGGCAATTTCTTTTGATGTATAGCCGTCGCCGATATATTTCAATATTTCAAGTTCGCGATTGGTGAGTCCTAATTTTTTGAGCTCGGAAATGAAAGTCAAAGGCGACTCGAGATTGCCGAGCCTTTTTTTTGCCAATTTATCAAAAATCTTAAGATTAATAGGTATAGCCAGGTCAGGTCCTGCAAGTGTTATTAATAAAACCAGTAGAATATTAATTGACAAGCGTATTGAATAAAGCTCTTTTAACAGGTCGTTGTCCATGTAATAAAGACATTTAGAAGCAATTATAATTCCATGTATTCCAATCAATGCCAATAAATAAACATAAACTTTTTTCTTTGTAATTAATTCTTTAAAGAACATACTCGCAAAATAGAAGCAAAGAAATAATAGCAAAAGAATAATTGCTATCACTTTATCTAATGAATCAGGGTCAATCGATAAATAAAAAAGTGTGCTGAAGATTATTGCTGCTTTATATTTTATATCAATATCCGGTAAAACGAAAACTGCGATTAAGAGAATAAAAAGGTAGTAATAATAATGATAAGGCTCCATACTTGTAGATGTTGCCAAAATTAATAACAACGGATCTGATATTGCGTAAATAAAAAAGAAGTAAAATAGTTTGTGTCCCTTAAATCTGAAAAGCGGACCAAGGTAACTTACATATATAATGAGAAATAATATTCTGACAGTATCCATATTTTTTCATTATTAACAATAATAAAAATAGTGAAATTATATCAGGGCTTCAATAATTTTTAACGCGGCATACTGTCGATAAGTTACAATAGTTGCAGACTATTGTTTGTCTGTTGGGAAGTGTCGATACGTGAAATTTACCGTTCTGTATCCCATCGAAAAATTCTTTCGATTTTTCGATGGCATTATTAATTTTTTCATTATTTGAAGTCCTGTCGTTGAATTTAGGAAGAGGATTCTTCCCAAAGGAATTACTGTTGTATTTTAATGTGTAGATGTACAGCTCGTGGTTATTGAACTCGATAGAATAATAATTTTTTAGCAATTGCGAAGCAATATGAGCATAGAGCGGTAACTGCAATGATAAACCTTTTTGTAAGTCTGATTTTGTAGGCGTTTTATTGCCAGTTTTGTAGTCGATGATGTCGAAGGCATTGTCACAAATATCGATGCGATCGATCTTACCACTTAATTTAACATCAGGTGCAATCTCGACAGCATCCGGGGTGCTCAATTCCTTATCAACATCTGAAAGTTTTTTTCTGCCGAATGAGATTTCAAAATATGCAGGGCGAAATCCATTCTTTGCATATTCGATCTCTTTTTCAAGAAATTTATAAAGCACGGATTGTTTTCTGTCGTTGTTTATTCCAAGTATTTTTTCTCTGTCGAAGAAAGAAAAAGGTGATCTAAAAAGTGTGCCGCCCAGTGTATTTTCTGCAATTGAAAAGAGAAGTTCTTCCGCTTTATTTCTATCATTCGTAATATCTAAACTATTTTTCTTTATGCTTTCGTAGAACTTGAATAGAATATAATGCAACAAATTTCCGTATTCTCTCGCTTCAACGTCTTCTGTCGGTTGTGATTCTGCTTCTACCATTAATATACTTTCAACGAAATATTTAAAAGGGCAGCGTGCATAAGTTTCCAGTTGCGAAACAGAAAAAACATTGCCCTTATTAATACTTCTGTACTTATTCATCGTTGCTGAATTAATAAAACCGTTATATTCGAAAGACTCCTGGTTTTGTTCACGTGTGGCTTCAATTTCTATTGCTGTTTTTATGAGATCGATACTTCTCCTGGAGAAGTTGTACTGGCACTTTTGCCCTCGACCGTAGTTCATCAACCACTCTTCCTCAGAATAGATAAACTCATTTAGTTCCGACATGTCGACTTCTTTAATGTCAAAAAGTGATTCGAGTTCGTTCAGGAAACTTGATTTAATTAATTCTCTGCCATTATCTGTAAGCGGGTAAGATAAATAGAGTTGTTTATCCCACGAGCATAATGCTTTGTAGAAAAGGTAACGCTCTTCTAATTGATGAATCATTGCGCCTTTTTTATATTTTCCACTGAAGAAAATTTCGGGATTATATCTTGTTGGCAAGTCACCTTCGCAAAGTCCACCGATAAAAAGATAGTCGAATTTCAAACCTCGTATTTCATCGAGTGTAGTAATTGTAATGCCGTATCCGGATTTTTCTTTTGTATTATATCGGGTCCACTGCGTTATCGTTCTTAATTGTTCAATAAAAAAGCTTAATTTAAATTTAGTCTCTTTTCCGTATTCTTCTGACAATAAGAAAAATATTTCGTCGAGAGTATCGATAAATTTTTCAAATGCTCTAATATTTTCTTCAAGTATATTTTTATCGGTTTCGTCAGATAAAATCTTGAATGGTAAACCCGATTTATAAATAAATTCTCTCAAACATTTGTCGAATTCCTCGATTGAGAATTCCTGGCTTAAATTCTCGAAGGGCTTTAAAAACTCTACTAACTTATCGAAATCCCGCTTTGCCTGTGCGAAAGAAATTCCAGGTTCATCACCGTAAAGTGTATATTTCTCTGTCTCTACTGCCTCTTCTAATGCAGTCTTCCAATTTTTTTTCCCAGCAATTATTTTTAATTCTACTGCCGCTTTATAAAGGTTTGAAGCAGAAATATCGCTGGTAGTTAAGAGATTGTTATTCAGTGCTCTTAAAATATTTTGATAAAAAAAATCGCTTTCTATGATTTCCAGGAAATTAATAATTCCGTTTACGGCATTGTTGTTTGCAAGTGTAAATCGATCGGTTAAATTTATTGGAAGTCCGTTTTTTCTAAAAACGTCTCTTATGATAACTGAATAATTCTGTATTTTATTAAAGGCAACACATATACGATGCGGTTCTGCGTTATTTTCTTTGAGAAGTTTCTTTATTGCTCGGGATATCATTTCCACTTCAGTTTCGCGGTCGTCACATTTTAATAGTAAGATTTTGTCCTGCTCGGGTACTTTCCTTGATTCTTTTTTGACCGGCGTGAGATTAAATAAATTTTCTTTTAATGTTACTTTATAATTACTTTCAGGATAGATGGACGTATCGAAAATCTTCGTAAAGCCTTCTTGTTCAAAATACGAATAGCATTGATTGAGGTGACCAAAAAGTAACTTATTGTCTTTGTTATAATCGAAATTGATATACAGATGCACATTTTTGATGTCTGAAATCCTGCTTAGTATTTTAATTTCTGGATGTGTGAATTCAATAAATTCATCTGCAAATATGAATTGTACTTCCGGTAAATAGTCTCTGAAATATTTTTCAAATTCATTCTTGTTTAGGTTAAGGAGCTCTTCGTAGATGTCGCCTATTTCAAATGTTTTTGTCGAATAACATTTCTTCTTAAAAATTTCATAAATGTCAGCTATGTCGAGCGCTTTCTGTTTTTCTTTTGAGTCGAGTTCATCTGCGGAATTTCTCAAATTCTCAGGTGTAATACCGTGTCGCTTGTATTCAGAAATCACATTTTTTAGCCTGTCAAGCGTGCCGTGTGGAATTTCTCCGTTATATACCTTGAAGTATCGAAGCTCGATGCTATTGACCGCTTGCTTGATAAAAACAGATGCAGAGGCATCGCTTAATGTCTTAAAATTATATTTCCTGTTTAGGATGCCTGAGGTTAATGTGGTAAGTGTTTCGATGTTAATTTTCCCGGTTGAATTTCCTGGAACGCCTGAAATTATTTCTTTCTTTAAATGCCGGGCTTTACGGTTCGTCGGTACAAGGAATAATGCTTCGTTCAACTTTTTGGAAGTTATAATACTGTCAATAGCATCTGGAATATTTAATATCGGGTTGTGTTCTTTAGTTAGTATCATAAAGAGTCTATTAAATTTTTATATGAACCTCTTATTTCTTCTTCGTTATTCAAATTAAGAAGTTCTACTATAAAATTAAATTCTTGAGATGCATCTTTTTTATTTTCTTTTAATACATTTTCCAGCTCGATAAAAAATCCTAACAGTTTTACTTTATCCAGATGAATACGGGTATTTTTATAAATGTAGAGAAAGCGCTTCTTTTCAACTACTGTTTCGATCTGGAGAATCTCCTTTAAATAGTTGTATGGATCGTCGCCGTTGAGATACAATATTTGATATTTGCTCCATCTTTTCCCGGATTCATTCCGCTTATATTTTATAAGAGAATATTTTCCGTTTTCTATTCTCAATTTTAACAATCCTTGATCGTAAGTGAAATAAATATCTTTCTGATTTAATTGAGAAACTAACGGTATATTGTTATTTTTTAAGCAGGTAAGAAATCTTCGATGTGATTGTACCCTTACTTTTAGTTCCAGATTTTGTGGCATGTTAAACCTATCTGCAGTTTAATTTGTTTTATTCTTGTCTAATATACATATTAAAGGTGAAAAATTGGTTTACAAGTCGAAAAGGAGGTGTATTATGAAGAGGTTTTTGGTTATGATGATTTTGTTGCCCTTGTTCTCAGCATACGGACAACGTATTGGAAAACTTGCACCTGAAAAACGGAATGAAATTTTTCCCGAGAACAGCTGGGGAATTGATATTATGTTTGGAGAAGGAGGATTTGGACTTGGTACTTTTTTCAGAAAAAGTTTGAGTGAAAATATTACCGGCTTTGTTGACTTATCAGTTTCTGAATCGAAAGACGAGCGGGAAATCGAATATATCGACCCTTACTTTGGAATTCCTTATGTAATCGGGAAAAAGAATCGTGTGTTTCTTCTTCCGTTGAACCTCGGAATTCAGTACAGACTATTCAGTAAAACGTTAACAGATAATTTGAGACCTTATGTCAACGCGGGTGTAGGTCCAACATTTGTTTTTACAACACCCTACGAAAAGGAATTTTTTTCAGCCTTCGGCGATGCTAAAATGCACTACGCTGCTGGCGGGTATGTAGGAATTGGCGCCAATTTTGGAATTAGCAAAAAAAATCTTGCCGGGCTTAACGTGCGCTATTATTTTATTCATATGCTCGACGATGGAGTTGAAAGCCTTGAAGGTAAGGTTCGCAAGGATTTTGGACATATTTACATCACACTGAATCTCGGAATTATGTATTAAATTTCTGAAGATTTAAAGTCAGAATTTGAGCTGCCTTTATGGCAGCTTTTTTTATTTCCATTTTATCGTACAGCCAATTGTAAAAGTTTCCGGCACAGATATCTCTTTGCCAGAGAGTAATTCATCAAGTGCATCTCGTAGATAATTTTGTTTAACTGCTGCAGGTTCCTGCCAGTTGTCGTCAATCTTACCGTGAAAGCGGAGTTCACGCTTTTTGTCAAACAAAAAAATTTCAGGTGTGTGCGTGGCTCCGTATGCTCGGGCTGTTTCTTGAGTTTCGTCTCTTAGATATGGAAAATTAAACTTTTTCTTTTCGGCTCTAATTTTCATCTCTTCGAACGAATCTTCGGGATATTTTACATCATCATTTGAATTGATTGCTACAACCTGTACTCTTCCGGCGTAATCTTCCTGAATTTTTATGATTCTATCTTCATATGCCTGTACATAAGGACAGTGATTGCAACTGAAAATCACAATTAAAGCTTCTTTCTCCTTAAAACTGTCGAGCGAATATGTTTTGCCGTCAACACCCTCGAGGCTGAAGTCGGGTGCTTTAGAACCGAGTTTTAATTTTTCCGTAGCCATAATTTTCTCCTTAGTTCTGTATGTAATTAATAAACTTGCTATCCAGAGTATTATCCCTGCAGTAAAAACTTCCCAAAGAAATTCAACAGGAGAATACGATTTAATCCTTTCGTTGATGTTCCACATAAACGAAATAAGTATTAAAGTAGTTCCTGTAGCCAGAGGTAAAATGGCGCTGCGTTTAATTGTCTGACTTTCGTCTGCAAATTTCGATTCAAGTATATAAATCAATATGAAGAATAACGATACGATTACAGGAGCGATAACTGGCGATACCCACGGAACGGGGATAAGAAATAATAGATCGTCGTCTAAAAGTGAAAGCGGCCAATTTATAAGTATTTTGAGCCATACGTAATAAAAAATATCCCAGATGCCAAATACCAGCAAAAAAGTTATGAATCTCTTTCGAAGATTTGTCCCGAAAATATATGCAATCGATACTATCATCAATATTGTGGCTATTTCCCTCCCGATTTCGATTATCAACATCTTTGTTTCAATTTGCTTCAAAGGGAAATTGAAACCGTCGGGATAGTAGATTTTACGTAAATATACAACTACACTTGCTTCAAGATAAGCCATCGCTATTGAGAATAAAATCAGACTTAACAATTTTTTGTTCATCTTTGCCCTACAGTATTAGTAATTACAATTTAAGAAAGCCAACTCAAAACTGAAAGTTTGCTCTAAATTACTGATATAAAGATTACTGTAAAAGGTATCCTTAAAGTCAAATAGATCATCTCTCTACTTCGCTTCTTAAATTTTGCTTCCCCCATTAAGTATATTTTAATGGTATTCATTAAAGTAATGTTAAGCTTACGGTGTTATCGAGTTCTCAATTTAGTATCATATAATCTCATCGTAGTTTAGTTTTACTTTTATTACGTCTTGTTGTGTAATTTTTATCTGGATAAAGTACTTTTCACATGGTTGGTTTATTTTAGCAAATCAAACGACTCAAATTGATTTCCTATTTGATATGCCTTTTATAGTTGAAAACTTCGATGAATATTTTTATTTTTTCGATGCCACTGCGAATGCGGTGGCAATTTTTTTTACGAAAAGACAAAAATAAAGAAAAAGGAGTCATTGAAGTGGCAAACTTTGTATATCTGAGTAAAGAGCGAATGCGGGAAATAGAAAAAGAACTGAATGAATTAAAGACCAACGGCAGAAAAAAGATGGCGGAAAAAATTGCCGAAGCTCGCGCACACGGCGATTTATCGGAAAATGCTGAATACGACGCCGCCAAAGAAGAACAGGGTCTTCTTGAAATGAAAATTAGCAAGCTCGAAGAACTCCTTTCGAGAGCCAGAATTATCGACACATCCAATATGCCGAAAGACCAGGTACATATCCTGTCTACTGTAAAAGTAAAAAATCTGAAAAATCAAAAAACGTATACATATACACTCGTATCTCCCGAAGAGGCAAATCTTGAGGCGGGTAAAATTTCAATTTCTTCGCCTGTCGGACAGGCATTAATTGGCGCTAAAGTGGGTCAGATCGTGGAAGCAAAAGTTCCGGCTGGCATTATAAAATTTGAAATCTTAGAGCTGGAATAAATTGCAAGACGAATCTTTCATTCAAATTACACTCCAGATGGCTGAAAAAGGGAAGGGAGCAGTTAGCCCCCTTTCTTTGAGAGGCGTCGTTATTGTAAATGACGGTAAAATTATTGCTGCCGAATTTCTGAAGGACCGTCATTCGGAGCAACCTGAATTTGTTCTTCTTTCGAAGTGTAATGTTCCAAATGGTTCAATACTTTATTCAAATATCAATCCCATTATTACTTCTGGAGAAGAAGAAAGATATGTTGCCCTTTTCAGAAATTCAGGCGTCAAAAAGATGGTCTTCGGCACCCTCGACAATAATTCTCTTTTCTACAATAAAATTGCAAAGAAATTAAAAGAAAGTGGCATTGCAATTATCTCCGGAATAATGGAAAAAGAATCGATTGATTTAAACCGCTTCTTTCTGAAATACAGCTCCTTTAAAACACCTTATGTTACGTTAAAGATGGCGCTTACACTCGATGGGAAAATAAGCGATATAAACGGGAATTCGAAATGGATTTCTTCTGTCGAATCGAGAAGTATGGTTCATGAACTTCGTACCGAATATGATGCTGTTCTTGTAGGTTATAATACTGTTAAAACAGATAAACCTTCTCTTACCGTAAGACTGGTAGAAGGGCGCAATCCCAAAAGAATTGTGCTCGATACCCGTCTGGAACTAAAACCAAATTCTGATCTCGTACGGAAAAATAAGGACAATAACTTGATAATTGTTACCGACAAAAAAAACAAAGATCTACCGAAATTAACTAAATACTACGAAGCGGGTGTAGAATTTGTCTTTGTCCCTGTAAGTTCTGAAGGAATGCTCGATCTCAAATCGTTGATGAGAAAACTGGGTAAAATGAAAATCACTTCGATACTTGTAGAAGGAGGGGGTAGAGTTTTCTCGTCGTTTATTAAGAATAAGCTCGACGACGAAATTCTTCTGTTCATTGCTCCCAAGCTGCTTTGCGAAGGTATTCCATTATGCAGCGGATTGGGAATCAATAGTCTTTCAAAAGCCTATAAATTCTATATGAATGAAGTCCGAAAAGTTGGAGAAGATGCTTTGATTCGTCTAATGAGAAGATAAGGATTTTGAATGATTAAAAAGATAGAAGAGAAAGTAATTAATTTTATTAAAGAACAAGAGCTTGTCAACGAGGGAGATAATTTGCTGATTGCACTCAGCGGAGGACCGGATTCCGTTTTTGCTCTCTCATTTTTTTTCAAATATTCGCGAAAATATAAATGCCACCTCTATGCTGTCCATTTCGACCATCACTTGAGAGGGAAGGAATCCGATCGGGACCGTGAATTTGTAGTTTCAATCTGCGACAAGTTAAAAATACCATTGACCATTATCGACCTGGACGTAAAAGAATATGCAAAGAAGAATAAACTTTCTGTTGAAGAAGCGGCGCGTAATCTAAGATATGAAGAACTCGCCAGGCTCTCTAAAAAACTGAATGCTAAGGTCATAACAGCTCATAACAAAGACGACAATACGGAAACTGTGGTGCTAAATCTAATTTCAGGAACCGGCTTGAAAGGAATCTCGGGAATTCCCGTTAAAAGAGATAATATCATACGTCCCCTCCTTGCTTTGACCAAGGAAGAAATATTATCATATCTTAATGATAGAAATATCGATTTCAAAATTGATAGCACGAATCTTCAAAACGCATTCAGGAGGAATTTTATAAGGAATAAAATTATTCCTCTTTTTAAAGAAATAAATCCCTCTGCTGACGACGCTGTCTTTCGCACGTCAAAAACAATTGAAAAATACTTTGATTATCTCGAAAAGGAAATAAATAAAATCATCAATTCTTTTTTCATCGTAAAGCAAAATAAATTATCAATAAAATCGACAGCATTTAAAAAAGTTGAAAGCGTACTTTTAAATGATGCGATCAGAAAGGCTGTTAGAGAAAAATGGAAAATAGAACTCGAATATACAGACTTGAAGTCGATCGGAAATCTAAATCAAACAGGTAAAACGATTGAATTAAAAAAACAACTTATTGCAGTTCGACAGAGAGGATATGTAACACTTCTCGAACCTGAAAAAGTTAAGGATTGCAGTGTAAAATTAACACCGGGGACAAGCGTGAAAATATTTGGGCAAACCATCGGGATCACTCCTGTCGACAAAACGGAAGTAAGTTACCAGAAATCAGGGAAAGTTGAATATATTACGGGAGACAATTTATCCGAAAATTTTGTGGTCAGGAAATGGAAAGCGGGGGATAAATTCATCCCGCTGGGAATGAAACACCACAAGAAAATTTCAGATTTCCTTACCGATTCCAGAGTAGCGCCGGTCGAAAGGAATAATCAACTGGTCATGACAAATGGGAACTATATTATTTGGGTCGTCGGTTTAAGGATAGACGAACGATTTAAAATTACAACTAACACAAGGAAGATATACAAACTATGGATGAAATGATAAATCCCTTGAATAACGAAATATGGGTCGGCACGGAAAAATTTGTACCCTATCTTACAGAAGAAGAAATACAAAACAGAATTAAAGAATTGGGACGTCAGATATCGGCCGACTATAAAACAAAACTACCAATTTTCATTGGTGTGTTAAATGGCTCGTTTATGTTTATGTCCGACTTAATGAAACAAATTACAATCAAATGTGAGGTCGACTTTTTTAAACTTTCGAGTTACGGAGATTCTAAGATAAGTTCAGGCAATGTAAAACTTATAAAAGATCTTAATGCCGATATTTCGGACAGGCATCTCATTATAGTTGAAGATATTGTCGATAGTGGATTATCCATTAAATATATCGAAAACTTAATAGCCGGGCACAATCCGGCAAGTATGAAGGTTGTTTCTCTGCTGGTAAAACCGAGCAGTTTAAAATATGACGTTAAAATTGATTATATTGGATTTGAAATTGAAGACAAATTTGTAATCGGCTACGGTCTCGATTACGCCCAAAAATATAGGAATTTAAAATCCATCTATGCATTGAGTGAATAAATTGAGGTTAAAAAAGGAATGCCAAACGAATATAAAAAGAAAAATTCAAAACCGAGAAAATCGTTAAACAATAACGAACAAAAACCTGACGGCGATTTTGATTGGTCGAAAATTATTAGAACAGTTTTTAGCTGGGGCGCTATAATCGTTATTGCTGTGATTATTATGCAATTTATGCGCAGCGGAGTAGATAACGCTGTTGAAGTTCCGTATGATGTTTATGAAAACTTTTTAAATCAGGATAAAATATCGGAAGCTAAAGTCTATAAAACAGACATTAACGATTACCGTTTCGAAGGCAAGCTAAAAACTCAGGAAAATATTTTTCTCAACGGTGTAAATGTCGAAGTCAAGGTCTTCGTGGTTACTCTTATTGAGCCCGTCCTATCAGAACAGGTAAAACTGTGGAAAGAGAAAAACATCAAGTTTACATTTGTAAAAGATTCCAACGAGTGGACAACCATTTTATTGGGATTCTTGCCCTGGATAATTTTATTTGGCGTATGGATCCTTCTATTTAGAAGGATGCAAAGTGGTGCTGGTGGAACAAAAGGCTTGTTCAACTTCGGTAAAAGTCGTGCAAAGTTAATTACTGAATCGGCAATTAAAGTTACTTTCAAAGACGTTGCAGGTGCAGACGAAGCCAAGCTTGAACTCGAAGAAATTATCGAATTTCTAAAAGAACCGGGCAAATTCCAGAAGTTAGGCGGAAAAATTCCGCGTGGCGTTCTTCTGCTGGGACCTCCAGGAACGGGTAAAACTTTACTGGCGCGTGCTGTTGCTGGCGAGGCAGGTGTTCCATTCTTTTCAATTTCAGGAGCCGATTTCGTTGAAATGTTTGTTGGTGTCGGTGCCAGTCGTGTACGCGACCTGTTCGAACAGGGCAAGAAAAATGCACCCTGCATAATTTTCATTGACGAAATTGACGCGGTAGGTCGACATCGAGGCGCCGGATTGGGTGGCGGTCACGACGAACGTGAACAAACTTTGAATCAGCTGCTGGTTGAAATGGACGGTTTTGAACAAAATAGCGGAGTAATTATTATTGCAGCTACAAACCGACCCGACGTTCTCGACCCGGCATTGCTCAGACCTGGCAGATTCGATCGTCAGATTGTTGTCGATCGTCCCGATGTTAAAGGCAGGGAAGGAATTCTAAAAGTGCACACTCGCAGAATTCCTCTTGATTCAGACGTCGATTTGAGTGTACTTGCCAAAGCAACGCCAGGACTCGCAGGCGCTGAACTGGCAAATCTGGTCAACGAAGCAGCATTATTGGCTGCCCGTAAAAATAAAAAGAAAGTTTCGATGGAAGACTTTGAAGAGGCTAAAGACAAAGTAATGATGGGAATGGAGCGTAAAAGCCTTATTATTTCAGAAGAAGAAAAGAAAATTACGGCTTACCATGAAATTGGACATGTGCTTGTTGCAAAAATGCTTCCGGAAGCCGATCCCGTTCATAAAGTAACTATTATACCTCGCGGCAGGGCTCTCGGAGTTACTACATATTTACCCGTTGACGAAAAACATACGTATTCGAAAGAATACCTCGAAGCGATGATTACTTACGCCTTAGGTGGACGAGCAGCTGAAAAGATTGTCTTTAAAAGATATACTACAGGTGCAGGCAATGATATCGAAAAAGCTACAAATATTGCCCGTAAAATGGTATGCGAATGGGGTATGAGCGAAAAATTAGGTCCGCTTTCTTACGGTTCAAAAGAGGAGGAAATATTCCTCGGCAGAGAAATCACTCGTCACAAAGATTACAGCGAAAGAACTGCACAGGAGATTGACGACGAAATTAAGAACATTGTTATGACCTGTATGAATAGAGCCGAAAAAATTCTTTCTGATAATATCGACCTGCTTCATAAACTATCTAAAGAATTGCTGGAAAGAGAAATTCTTGACGGCGAAGAAATTGAAAAAATTATTAAAGGCGAGGAACTTCCGCCGGTAAAAAGAAATAATACCGAAACACAAAAAGAAGAGAACGAAGTACCCGAACATGTCAAGCAATTACTCGAAGAAAGAAAAAAGAAGAGAGAAACCGGAGACGATAACAATAAGTCAGATAATGCCGACTGACTACGCTACAATCGATTATAAAAACGAAGTGCTCAGGAAGGCAATTCATCTGTGCTCCATGTCAATTCCAGTTATCTATTACCATATAACTAAGGAATTGGCACTCACTATACTTGCGCCTCTTCTTATCTTATCTGTAATTATCGACCTAAGCAGGTATTACATTAAACCAGTCAGCGACTTTTTTTATAAATTATTCGGCTTCCTATTGAGAAATCATGAAAAGGATCATTCCACAAAAAGGTTGAACGGCGCAACTTATGTTTTGGTATCCGCCGTAATAGTGATTTCAGTCTTTCCAAAAGTTATTGCAGTTACTGCTTTTGCCGTTCTGATAATTGGCGACATTGCAGCTGCTTTAGTAGGCCGGAAATATGGACACACACCATTACTGAAAAAAAGTCTTGAAGGCACCTTTGCCTTTTTTTTCTTTTCTGGATTGGTAGTTCTCTTTACACCAAAAGTTACAGGCGATGTGGCTGAGTATTTTATCGGATTTGTAGCTGTGGCTGCAGGAGCTATAGTAGAAAATTTATCGGCAGGTTTTTTAGATGACAATTTAACAATACCGATATCTGTGGGAATCGTTATGTGGATTTTGTATGCGATTTTTTTCCCAAACGTTTCCCTTCTGCTTCATAACGTCCCTTACTGAAACAATTATTGAAAGCACCATGTATAAGGTCAAAAATTAAATTTGAGTCATGAGAACAAAAAATCTTTTACTAATTCCGATACTGATTGCATTGATTGTTGCCTGCGATGCCAAGAAAAGTGCTACAGGTAATGAGGACGAAATCATAGTCTTTGCAGATTCCACCGAATATGAACAAATTGAAGCCTCGCTTTTGACCGTCTTTAGCAAGATCATTTACACACCACAGCCTGAAAATTTGTTCATCCTGATCAGAAAAGAGATCTCCGACCTCGATAAATACAAAAACAAGAAAAACATTATAATCATTGCACCGCTGGGGAGTGGATCGAATACTTCGAATTATATTGATGGATTATTAAATAGGCAGGTAAAGGAGATGGTGCGTCAGGATTCTGTTTTTGTGATAAATAAATTTGACGTGTGGGCAAAAGGACAACTGGTAATGATTCTCACAGCTAACGACTTGAACACACTCAGCAAAAAAATTCTGGACGAACATGAAAATCTGCTCTACTCTTTTCAGAAAATATCCAACGAGCGACTTTTTAAGAGTTTGTACAACTCCCGATACGAAAAAAAAGATATCGAAGCTAAACTTCTTAAAAATTACGGCTGGTTGATTTATGTACAGGCCGACTATCATCTGGCAATCGATAATCCCAAGCATAATTTTGTATGGCTAAGACGAGCTCCCGGTACGGATATGGAAAGATGGATTTTTGTTCACTGGATTGATAATGCATCGCCTCTGCTTCTTAATAGGGATTCAGTTTATGCTATTCGTAATAGAGTTACAGAAAAATTCTATAGAACTTCAGACGATTCTAATTACGTCGTAATCGAAGATAACTACAGAACTACAAAAGAAGTCAATTTTCTGGGACGTTATGCTTTGATGACTCAAGGATTATGGAAGATGAATGACGGCTCGATGGGTGGTCCTTTTATTAATTATACTTTTTACGATGAACCTACTAAACGGCTTTATATGCTCGACGCTTCAATTTATGCGCCGAAATATTATAAGAAAAAATTAATTCAACAGGTAGATGTGTTATTACAATCGTTCATGACCGAAAGGGAAGTCGACCCGGAGAAAAAAGAAGATTTGATGGATGAACTCGAATAGTCCATTCAAGCAGTATATTTTTCGAACAACTGGATATTTTCTTTGATAATCGACTTGAATTCGTTCATGAATTCATCAGGACTCTGGCCGAAAAATGCAGCAAGTTGATTTTTCTTTTCTGTGCCAAGCGGCACAATTGTACTTTTCGTATTGAAAAGTATCTGAATTGCCAACTCAATTTCTTTTAATCTCCTGTAATTTTTGGAGAGCGCTTCGAAATCATTTCTGTCGACTTTTTCTGTTAAAATATCGAGAGTATGAACCGTCGGTTGTCCGAATGTAGAATCAAAAATTTCTGCATTTGTAAGTGCAATAAATTGAGTGAGAAAGTCAAGCGTCAGGAGACCACCTCGTTGTTTTTTAATATTAAATGTATCACCCGTTCTGAGTATCTCCTCTTTCTGAATGCGTTTATACATTTCCAGAATCTCTTTTTTTAATCTCTCCTTGTCGGATTCTTTTACTCGGGAGATTATTTCTCCTCTGAAATCTTCGAATAAATTCAATTCACCCGTAATTATACGCGATTTCCACAATGCCTGAAGTTCCCACGTGCGCGCTCTTGTTCGCAGGTATTGTTTATAATTCTTAATGTCCCAGACGAGAGGCGAGCTTTTCCCTTCGGGTCGCAAACGAAAATCGATTTCGAATGAAGGTAGCCTGTTCTTAATAATTCCCAGTACGTTTTGAAAAATGGTGTGGATTTCGGGATGTTTTGTAATATCATCAGTAACGACGATTAAATCGACATCAGAAACGTAGTGCATTTTTATCGTTCCGTAACTGCCCAGTCCTGCAACGAAAAAGGGAAATTCTTCTCTATATTTTTCACACGATTCACGTATTGCTATGTCAATATATTTACACAAAATTTTCGAAACGGTATCTACGTCAATAAAACCCAGTGTATACTGGATAGAAGTTGATAGAATGATTTTATTGAGACTGAAATTACTAATGTCGTCGAATAAATTTTTAAGAAAAACTTCTCCTGAAATAAAAGACTCTTCAGAGAGCTTATCTATTGTAATAATGTCGATTGCTTTCGATGCGAATTCGCAAATGCGCAGGAAGTCGTTGAAAAAATCGGTGTTAGAAAATTGAGCATACCAGATTGACGGAAATTTTGTTGCTCTGATAATTTTAGTAAAATTCTCGAGTACTACATCCGGAGCCGTTGAGTTTTCAAGATAGTTCGCCAGGTCTTTTTCAAGATTAGAAAATAGTTCAATCGTTCTGGAGTCGAATTGTTTTTGTTCAAGATATCCAATCCCGCTACGCAAGTATTTTAGATTTTTATCCGCACGATTAATATCTGTAAATTTAATATTGACGAAAAGATCTGTAGAAGCCTCTTCGTCTTCGCCCATAATATCGTTGTAAATTTTTCTTACTTCTTTTCTTAATTCATCAAGTTTCTTATTGAATTCCGCAGGATTTTTAAATCCAAGATAGTTCAGCAATTTAAAGAGTAACTCGCCTTCCGCAGGAATTAAATGCGTTTGTGTATCGTTCATAAGTTGGAGGAAATGCTCGATTTTTCTGTAGGTAATGTAAGCGTCCTTCAGTATTTCAGCTTCATGGTCGTTTAGCAGGCGATAAGAATTAAGAATTTTTATTGCCATCAAAGTATTGCCAGTTCTCAGTTCCTTTATTTTTCCGCCGTTAATTAATTGAAGCGCCTGAACGGTAAATTCGATGTCTCTTATTCCACCAGCAAACAATTTAATGTTTTTTTCTGATTTGCTATGAAGCTCAATATTCGTCTTCATCTTTTTAATTTGCGCTTTAAGGGATTTTGTAAACGATGCGGGAAAGATATATGGTTGAATTAGATCGTAAAATTTTTTGTAAAGTTCTCTGTCGCCCGAAACAAAGTCGAGTTTAATTAACATTTGCCTTTCCCAATCCTCACCCCGTGCCTCGTAATAACGTATGTAATCTGTATAGGATTTACATAAAGGCGAAAATTTACCATCTGGTCGCAGTCTGAAATCGACGCGATAGATGTAACCCCTTTCAGTAATTTCTGTCGAATATTTGATGTAAAGCAGGGCGGCTTCGGATAAAATTTCGTGGTATTCTTTATTGCCGTATGAACCATTCTCATCATAAAAAAGCAGCATGTCTACATCTGAGCTGTAGTTTAATTCGTTGCCTCCTAATTTACCAAGAGCGCACAGACAATATCTGTTATCAATATTTTCCACCTCGTATTTTTTTAATATTTCAGAATAACAAAAATCGAATAAACCGGAATTGATTACTTTAGCCAGTGTGGCTAATTGAGAAGTTATTTCCTCGAGGTTACCCATGCCCAGCAAATCGGTTAATCCAATTTTCAGTATGTATCTTTTTTTGAATTGTCGTATATAATTTAATTTTGCGTTTACTGTTGAATATCTTTCGATCCCTGCTAACAATTCTTCTTTTAGTTTTTCTTCTTCGAGAATACTCTTAAGATATTCCTGATCGAAAGTTTGATAAAGATATTCCGGGTTACGCACAACTATATCTGTTAAATAATTGCTGCTGGCAGTAATTGCTATTAGAATTTCGGCGTGGTGGGGATAAACTAACAATTCATTTAAAAAGCTTCGCTTGTCATATATTGCAGTCAATACTCTGAGTAAGTTTACTTCAGAGGAGGGAGAAAAATAATATTTCGACGCTTCTTCCTTCAGGAGACTTAAGACAGATTCGAACTCCTCCGAATTAATCAAACCTTCCGAGAGCTCGATTAATCTTTTTGTGAATTTCTCTGAAAACCGAAATTTCTTCTTATTCATATTAGGCTAAAGGTTTGAAAACAAAAATAAGAATATTCTGTTCCAATTTTTATATCGAGTGGAACTATCTGATTGGTTGACTTTATAAGTGTGGAGTTATCAGGTGATTAATTGCATTTCAGAACCTCATTATTTAACTTTCAACTTCGAAAAACTGGAGTGATTGATGATTAGTACGCTATTGAAAAAAATCTTTGGGGATAAGAATACAAAAGCATTGAAAGAATTATGGCCAATAGTCGACAAAATCAATGAGGAATACGAAAAACTAAAAGATTTGACGGACGACGAACTTAGAGCAAAAACCGCTGAATTTAAAGAAAAAATTCAATCGGAAACTGCTGAAATCCGAAATCAAATTGAAACGCTCAAAGAAAGACTTGCCCATATTGAAGATGCAAGCGAAAAACACAAAGTATATGATCAAATTGAAGAGCTGGAAAAAGAGCTCGACGATAAATACGAGGAAATTCTAAATGAAATATTGCCACAGGCATTTGCAGTTGTAAAAGATACATGCAGGCGTCTGGTAGGAAAATCGTGGGAAGTAGCTGGTTCCAAAATTACATGGGATATGATTCCATACGATGTCCAGTTGATTGGTGGCATTGTTCTGCATCAGGGTAAAATTGCAGAAATGGCTACAGGTGAAGGAAAAACTTTAGTTGCTACATTGCCTCTGTATCTCAATGCGCTTACTGGTAGGGGTGTTCATCTTGTTACGGTAAACGACTATCTCGCTAAACGCGACAGTCAATGGATGGGAGAAATATTCAAATTCCACGGTCTTACGGTCGGATGTATTTTAAATCATATGACACCCGAAGAGAGAATCAAAGAATACAATTGCGATATAACCTATGGCACGAATAACGAATTTGGATTTGACTATCTGCGCGATAATATGGCAATCGACAAAAGTCATTGTGTCCAGAGAGGTCACAACTATGCAATTGTCGACGAGGTCGACTCTGTACTCATTGACGAAGCCAGAACACCTCTAATAATTTCAGGACCAGTTGAAAAGGCTGAACATAAATTCGACGAAATGAAACCACGCGTCGAGCGCCTGTTTAGAAAGCAGGCTAATCTTGTTGCATCGATTGTAAAAGAAGCCGAAACTTTACTTGCTTCAGGAGATGCCAAAGATCGAGAAAAAGCAGGTGTTCTATTATTAAGAGCTTACAGAGGCTTCCCGAAAAATAAGGCATTGATGAAGTTGCTCTCAGAACCAGAAAATAAAAAGTTACTTCAGCAGACCGAATTGGAATTCCTGAGAGAGAATGCCAAAAGAATGCCTGAAATTGACGAAGAACTCTATTTTGCTATCGATGAAAAACTTAATCAAATTGACCTTACCGAAAAAGGTCGCGAAGAATTGGCTGCAGGCAGCAATGAAGGGAAAGAATTTTTTATTATTCCCGACCTGGGCACCGAAATAAGCAAAATCGAAAACGATCCGAACCTTTCTGCCGAAGATAAACTGAAAAAGAAGGACGAACTTTACGCATTATTTACTGAACGTTCCGATAGAATACATACCATTAATCAACTGTTGAAAGCCTATACTCTTTTCGAAAAAGATGTTGAATATGTCGTTACAGAAGATGGCAAGATTGCAATCGTCGACGAATTTACCGGTCGTATCCTTCCAGGAAGAAGGTATTCCGACGGTCTTCATCAGGCTATCGAAGCTAAAGAAAATGTTAAGGTCGAAAGAGACACTCAAACACTTGCTACCATAACTCTGCAGAACTATTTCAGATTGTACAAAAAGCTCGCTGGTATGACAGGTACTGCTGAAACCGAAGAAAATGAATTCTATGAAATCTATAAACTGGAAGTTGTTGTTATTCCCACAAACAAGCCCGTGATCAGAGTAGACGAGGATGATGCGATTTACAGAACGAAAAGAGAAAAATACAATGCGGTTATCGAAAAAATAAAAGAGTTGCGCGAACAGCGGCGTCCTGTACTTGTCGGTACTACAAGCGTTGAAGTATCCGAAACTCTGAGCCGTATGTTAAAACGGCAGGGAATTCCTCATAATGTACTTAATGCAAAACAGCACCAGCGAGAAGCGGAAATCGTAGCATTTGCTGGCCAGCCAGGCGCCGTTACAATTGCAACCAATATGGCAGGACGCGGCACGGACATTAAACTCGGAGCAGGCGTCAGGGAATTGGGAGGACTTTATATACTCGGCACTGAACGTCATGAATCGCGTCGTATCGACAGACAGCTGCGGGGTAGAGCCGGAAGGCAGGGCGACCCCGGAACGTCAAAATTTTTCATATCACTCGAAGACGATCTGATGAGACTCTTTGGAGGCGACAGAATAACATCGATTATGGGAAGACTTGGAATGGAAGACGGCGAGGCGATTCAACATCCAATGATAAGTCGCTCGGTTGAAAGAGCTCAGAAAAAAGTTGAAGAAAACAACTTCGCAATCCGTAAACGTTTGCTCGAATTCGACAACGTTATGAATCAACAGCGCGAAGTAATTTACGCAAGACGTAAGCAGGCTCTCGAAGGCGAACGCCTCAAAGGTGAAATTATCGAATACCTCGAAGAGTATGTCAATGCTTTAGTTGAAGAAAATTTTGATGAGGGTAATTTTGATGTTATTCATGACGAATTATTCCAGAGAATTCTTGTTGATATTAAATTCGAACCAGATGCAATCGAAAAGCTTGGGAAAGATGGTTTAAAAGAAAAAATTCTTGAAGCTGCAAAAGACTTCTACAGACGTAAAGAAGAAATGCTTGGTGAAGAGTTGATGTCGCGCCTCGAAAGATACGCCGTTCTAAGCGTTATCGACGAAAAATGGAAAGAACATCTACGCGACATGGACGACCTTAAAGAAGGTATCGGTTTGAGAGCTTACGGTCAAAAAGATCCACTCCTTGAATATAAAGCCGAGGCATTCAAATTATTTGTTCAGCTGCTCGATACTATCAGAAACGAAATTATTTCTTTTGTCTTTAAATTCTGGCCTCAGAGAGCAGTTGAAGTTCAAGAAAGCAGAAGACACCAGCCTTCCAGAATGAGTACAATAAAAGATTCCGCTGATAATCTTGGTCTGAGGGCGAAGCCTATGGAAGAGGCAACCACCATGGTAAAGAAAAAGCCCGTACGCGTTGAAGAAAAAATCGGCAGAAACGATCCCTGTCCCTGTGGCAGCGGAAAAAAATACAAAAATTGCCACGGTAAATTTTCTAATTAGAGGACTTTATGAAAAAAATAGAAGCCATAATTCGTCCTTTTAAACTCGACGAAGTCAAAGAGGCTCTACTCGAAGTCGGCGTTAGAGGTATGACCATTACCGAAGTGCGCGGCTACGGACGCCAGAAAGGTCATAAAGAAACTTACAGAGGTAGTGAATATCAAATAGAATTCGTTCCTAAAATTAAACTCGAAGTCGTAGTCGACGAATCAATTTTCGAGAAAGCCATCGATGCAATCCTGAATACAGCAAAAACTGGACAGGTGGGCGACGGCAAGATTTTTATTTCTGATATCTCGGATGCAATCCGTATACGTACGGACGAATCGGGCACCGAAGCGCTTTGAAATTGAACGGTAATTTTATGTTCAAGAGAACTTTTATTTTTATTTCGATTGGATTCGTTTTCTATTCCTGCAGCCTCTGGAAAAATTTTACTACTTATTTCAACACCTACTATAATGCAAAAACAATTTTCGAACGCGCTGAAGAAGATATCCTTAAAGAACAAACAGATCCATTTATTTTTAGAATGGAAAAAGTCCGACCTCAACTCGATAAAGAGTTGACGAGGGTTATCGAAAAGTGCTCTAAAATATTACAGTTCGATACAGAATCTTCGTATTTCGACGATGCGCTTTTCCTTACCGGCAAAGCATTTTATTATCAGCAGGAATATGCGAGAGCTCAACGTAAATTCATTGAATTGTCTGCCATCCCGGAATCGGAATATGCCCTCGAAAATAAATTGTGGCTGGCTAAAACACATCTGCAACTTCGAAATTTCGAAGAGGGTCTCAACCTCATCGAAGAAGTAAAAAAGACAGCTCTTGTCGACGAAGATTATGAGTTATTTGAAAAAGCTTCGATAACTAAAATTGCATTTCTTCTATTCAGGGAAGAATACGAAAATGCAGTAGACGAGTGTAATTCATTTCTTACTAATGCCGAAGACGACGAAACGGTGGCTTTGATTTATTATCAGCTTGGTAAGATCCATCTTATCCTTGACAACAAAGAAAAAGCGCTCGAATCTTTTGCAAAAGTTCTCGAATATTCTCCCTCCTTCGACGTCGAATTTGAAAGTAGAATTGAATACGCCCGACTTTTAAGAGACCTGGGCAAAGTCGAAGAGAGCGAGGAAATGATTAATGATTTGTTGGGCGAAGGTAAATTCAAGGAACAGGAAGATAGGATTATTCTGGAACTGGGTAATATTTATTATGAAAAAGAAGAAATTGATAAAGCTCTTGAGATTTACAAGAATATCGATACCACATACAAAAAGAAAAATTCTGCTGTCTCTGCCGATATTATGATCGGAAAAATTTATGAACTATACAAAGGAGATTTTGATAGTGCCTACAAATATTATAATAAGGTGGTTACTTCTCCTTTAATTGACAGGGAATTGAAAGCCGAGGTAGTATCGCACAATAAAGTAATGGATAAATATTTCAAACTGAACGACCAAATTAACGACTTAAATCTGCAATATATTTACATGGTGAATCCTGACCGGTTCATACGCGATTCGGTCGATTACGATATTGCATACAAACAATACCTCGAACAGAACCGCCAAAAAATGGAACGGAATACTGCTCGAACAAATAACCCTTTGAGAAGGAGCAAAGAAGGCGAGTCCCAAGAGGATACCGTTGCCGTTAAAGATACAACCGTAAGCGACACTACTGATATGTCGGAAAAAAATCAGTCGCTAATCGACTTAATTGCAAAAGGAAAAGTCAAAAAGCCCGCGCGACCTTCAATTAGTGTCGATTCGATTAAATCTTTAATAGCAGAGAATCTGTTTGAAAAAGGAAATTTGTTTTATTCAGAACTGAACAATGTTGACTCTGCATTGTTTTATTTCAACAAAGTTCTGGAAGAGTATCCAGAAAGTCAGTTCAAGGTTAATACACTTTACGCGCTTGGTACATATTACGAAGCCGAAGGGAACAAAGAAAAAGCCGATAGTCTTTTTAAAATAATTTATGATAATTATCCCCGACATAAATTATATACAGCGGCTGGTAAGCAACTCGGTTTAATAGAAGATGCAACTGAAATAAAAGAAGTTGATGATCCTGTCGAAAAGTTATATGTTGAAGCTGAAGAAAAATATTACCAGAAAAATTATAACGAGGCAATTGCGGCATTTAAAAATATTTATCTTCAGCATCCCCGTTCACCCTATGCACCAAAGTCAATTTATTACATCGGATTTATCTACGAAGAACAGGCGAAGAACGATTCAGCTGCATTTTACTATAAAATATTGACTTCCAAAGATTACCTTTCGACGCCTTATGGAAAAGCTGTGGCTGCAAAGTATAATACATACAAAGATGAAATGGAACGACTTGAGAAAGAAAAAGCCGAAAAGATAAACGCATCTAAGGATACCGTAAAAACGAGGGAAGTACATGATGCTGAAAAGACGGTTGACTCAGTTAATGTGAAAAAAGAAATGATGAAAAGGGAATTAATTCAAGAGGAAAAATCCGAAGGCGTTAAACAGGATACTACAAAACATCCAGTAATTCAACACGAAGAAAAAGCCGATTCTGTGAAGAAAAAGCTTTTGAAATGAACCGCAAAAAAATATTGGAATTAATAGAAGGAGGTGAAAGTTTATATGTTGAATTCAAACAGCGCTTCTCCTCCTACGAAAAGATTGCCAAAGAAATGATGGCTTTTGCAAATACGCGCGGTGGCTATCTTTTATTTGGAGTGGACGACGATAAAAAAATTTATGGCATCGAAAGTGAAAAATCCGATCTCGAGTTAATTGAAAAAACCGCACGTGAATTTATTGAACCACCTATCGAATATTCTACCTCAGTTATTCCAATTAATGACAAAGAAATTATGGTCGTGGAAATTAAAGAATCTAAACTTAAACCCCATAGACTACAGGATTATAAACCCAACCTTGATTTAAATAACGCAATTGTGTACGTCAGGATTAACGATAAAAGCGTACAGGCGAGTAAAGAAATGATCAAGTTGTTACAGACACAGTCAGCAGGCGTGTCGTTAAAAAATTATTCTCTTGGGAAAAACGAAAAAATTGTTTTTGATTACCTTGACAGGCATGAAACGATAACCGTTAAAACTCTTTGTAAAATTGCGAATATCTCTGAACGTAGAGCGTCGCGTACTTTAATTAAACTTGTCCGTGCAAATATTTTGCTGATTCATATTAACGACAGAGGGGAAAGCTATTTTACATATGCGGGCTAATTATTTGTATCGTAAATCCTCCTTAAATCGAAAATCGATATGCCATAAGCAACCGCTACATTCAACGACTGCTTTATTCCGTACTGAGGAATTTCAATTGAAATATCGCATAATTCGAGTATATCGTCGGTTACTCCGCTGATTTCATTCCCAACTACTAGGCAGAGCGGAAAATCATTTTTTGTTAGATTATAATACGGTTTGCTGCTATCGGTCAATTCCAGTGCACAAATTTTAATGCCTTTAGATTTAAGCTCATTAATAATGCTTTTGGTATCTTTAATATATTCCCAGGCTACGCTCTCTTCAGCACCAAGCGATGTTTTGAGGACTTCTTTTTTCGGAGGTGCAGGAGTGAACCCACACAAATACAATTTTTCTATCATGGCTCCGTCCGAAGTACGCAATATCGAGCCTACGTTGTAGCTACTTCTGATATTGTGAAGGACAGCGTAGACGGGCAATTTTTTTACTCTATGAAGCGTATCGAGTGTGCTTCTGTTTTTTGAAATTTCTTCGTGCGATAATTTTCTCATTGTCAAAATTGTTTGTCAGTTAATTTCAGGCCTATTATTCCAAGAATAATCATCATAATAAAAAATATTCTTAAAAATTCTTTCGATTCGTTAAAGAAGAACATGCCGTAAATTACTGTACCAACTGCTCCAGCGCCTGTCCATACAGCATAAGCAGTTCCTATCGGCAATTCTTTTGAACCGAGTGCAAGAAAATAAAAACTAAGTAGCATTGTAATTATGGTAAAAATGCTCGCTTTAAGATTAGTAAGTCCGTTGCTGTATTTTAAGCCAACAACCCAGCTTATTTCGAACAAAGCGGCAATTAATATGTAAATCCAACCCATACAAAAAAATTTTTTTTACAAAGATAATAAATACGAGAAGATATTACTTGAGAACTTTGAAGTAGAGAGTATCAGCAAGATACGAACCGAAAATACCAATGGCATCGCCTTCGAAGTTCATCAACGGTTCATGGAAATTACCATCTGGTTCCTGAACGTTGTTATGAGTTAAAAGGAAGCGACGGAAATTTTCGTCCCCAGCATAAATTATTAAACGGTATCTGCCGTAGAACCAGGTATCGAGCCACTCGATCTCATATTCAATTTTTTCTGCCGATGAATTTACGTACTGAAGCCATTTAAGCTGATTCCTCAAATTATCAAAATTCTCGTCGAGGTCCGACGAATCGACAGCGATATATGGATTATCGTAAATAAACGTAGAATATGAAGCATCGAGTGCAACTATTGAAAAAGCATAAAAGTCCGTTCCAGGCGATGGTTTAAAGACAACTTTGAAATTTTTGACATTGTTATCAGTTTCCTTCTGACGGTATTTCATCGAATCGAGTACCGACTCTCCACGTATGACTTCGAAACCTTCTGCAGGCGTAGTCGTTACGCTTGAGGCTCTGAGACGATAACCATCAATATCAGCTTCAACTGTTAGGCGGTATGACTTATTATATTTGATAACAAAATTGTCCGAACCCTCAAATGAAAACATTGAATCGTTGTAGGAAAGGAGTTCTGTAGTCCCTGTTTCAATCTCTGTAATCTTAACGTTGGCATTTTTTAGAATAAGATCAAAAGGATTTGGTTGAGTGTTAATCGGGAAATTTCTGGTTATACGAATTCCTTTTATGGAACTCCCTGGTATAAGATACCCTTCAACTACAATTTTCGGTTTGTACTGTTCGGTACCAATTTCAACGGTACCTTCACCGCATGCTACCAGTAACAAACTAAGTATTGCTAATAAATATTTTTTCATTTTATCAGAATTTTATTGTAATGCCAATACTTGGAAGAATTGGAAACATTGTTACATCTTTAACTTTCAATCGTGCAGTATTATTTTCAATTTCATTTTCGTATTGAATAAACCATACATTTTTTCTATTGAGTAGATTAAATACCTGAATGTAAGGAGAAAGTGACCATCCATCGTATAATATTTTATAATTGATACTAAGATCGAGTCGTGCATAATATGGTAACCTGAATTCATTTATTCCTGAAGGATAAAGTTGTAAACTGTTCTTGGTTAAGTCCCAGTCGGGAACAGAATTTGCAATATAAACTGAAGCGGGGAGTGTAATTGGTTGTCCTGAAAAGTACGTGAAGTTTAATCCCAGATTCCATTGCTTTTTGCTATTAGTAAATTTCCTTCCGTATAATTCGTTGAATAGATTGTTTAGATCAGCATTGAGTACAAAATTTATTGCATGAGTTCTGTCGTGTCTGGGATTGAAATAATTGTTATTGTTAACGTTATTAATTAGATATTCTGTTTGTGCGTAAGAATAGGCCAGCCAGCCAGTTAATGCTCCAGCGTCTTTTCTGAGCAGAATTTCAATGCCTTTCGAATGCCCATCACCGCGGTTGAACAAACCTTTGGTTGAAGCAAAGATGGGTAAATTGTCTTCCGAATAACCCTGCGGTTCCACTTCCGCTGTATAATTGGGATTGAAGGAGTAAATGTTGTTGTATGTTTTATAATAGCCCTCAATTTCCAATTCGACATTTTTAGTGAGCATGCGCTGGTAACTGAGGATGTAATGGTTTGAACTGGAACCGTTTATGTAATCGTCGGCACTGACCCAGATGCTTACGAAAAATAATCTCGGAATTCTGTTTGCATATTGATGAAAAATTCCGGTGGAAAATTTAAGGTTGCTCTCCTCAGTTAGTCTATATTTGATTGTCAAACGCGGATCGAGATTACTAAAATTTTTGTCGGAATCGAAATAATCGTAGCGCAGACCCGTTTCGATATTCCAGAGAGGATTTGGATTCCATTGTGCACTGAAATAAAGTGAGTAGAGAGTTCTGTGTTTCGATACATCGATGCGCGCAGACGTGAAACTCTGTTTTAAAGCTCCGTTAATATTCTTTTGTTCGAAACCCAATTTAAAATTAAACTCTTTGCTATAGAAATAATCAATCGCTCCTTTAAAAGTAAAATCCTCAATTCTGTTTTCCTCTCTGAATTCAACTAGATCAATATTAAAATCAGAGAAAAATCTACTGGCGGTTATCCAGAAATTTCCGAAAAGTTTTGGGGATAATATTGTTTTCCAGTTAATACTCCCCGTTTGATTTCCCCAAACATATTTGAAGCCGAATGATTGAGGACGGTCTTCATCCAACTTGAAATCGAGGTCGTCTATGCCGCCATAAAAACTTATGCTTAGTTTATTTTTATTATTAATATCAAAAAAGGCTTTTAAGTTACCATCCAGAAAATAATAGTCTGGTATGTCATCAATTACTTTTGCAAGTGTTTGATCGAGGTAGGTACGGCGCAATGAGCCGGATAGCGAACCAATTTTACCAATCGGTGCTTGTAAAGTAGTATTTAATGTAAGAAGACTTAATGTAGTTTTCCCTTCGAAATTTTTTCTGTTACCGTCGTTGTTGGTAACGTTTATTACTGCCGATAGGCGACCACCATATTCGGCGCCGAATCCTCCTTTATATACTTCTACTTTTTTAATTGCATCAGTATTGAAAGTAGAAAACAATCCGAATGCATGTTCGGGATTGTAAACATCCGTGCCGTCGATTAAAAATAAATTCTGATCAGGTGTACCACCCCGCACATATATTGCTGAGGAAAAATCGGATACAGGCACAATGCCTGGCATGCTTTGTAGTGTGCGTAACAGGTCGGCTTCTACTACTTGTGGCACTCTGCTCAATTGAACGGGGGTAAGGTCAATTTTCGATACCGGTTTGTTGAAAAGTCTTTCTGGCACTCCGACCGAATCGGCTGAAACCACAACTTCCTGACTTTCAACAGCTTTCGGAGTTAATTTAATATCGAGCCTTTTTTCTTCCCCTTTTTTAATTGTGAATTTAGTAGAAAAAGTTTCGTAGCCGATATAACTTGCCGTAAGCTCGTATGTCCCTTCGGGAATATTTGGGATAGCATAGTAACCACTGGTGTTCGAAGCCGTTCCCAGATTGATCCCTTTAAGATAAATATTTGCTCCGATTAGAGCCTCGCCATTGGAGACGTCGTATATAAAACCATTAATAGTTCCTTTCTGCTGAGAGTAAACAAGAGACGAAAAAAGGAAACAAATTATTATCAGTTTTTTCATTCGAATAATTGGAAAATTTATGAATATATGACGAAACAACTTCAAAAAAGTTAGCGACGTTTTACTTCTCTCAGATAAAGAATTTTGCCCGAGTCTTTTTCTATGCATTTAACAAAATATTCGTCGCCGGTTAAATTCTGAAATTCTGCCAAAATAATGTAATTGCAGATACATCTGCATAAGTTAGCTGCGGTGTCTTTGACTGCTATGTTGATAGTGTCTCCCACTACTTTTCCATCTACAGCAAATCGGTTGGAATCGGGACAGCAGTTTCCTCTTACGCAAAACTCAACTACTAAATTTTCGTTAAAGCTGTAATTAAAACAACTGTCCTTTGCAGCGGTTGACTTATCCAGACTATTCTGGTACAAGAGAGTTTGACAGCCATCTAATTGCTCGAACCTGAAATTATGTGCTTCTGGTTCGGTATTCGACACTTCACAACCGTATGATGCTATAATTATCGAAATTAGAATTAACGATCGATTTATCATTAGTAGCCTCGCGCCCTTAATTTCAATGCCGTTTTATATCCGATATCGTGAATTTCAGTATTGTCGCTGAAAAGTCCCCATCGGCTTATCAGTTCTATCCTTTCATAGAGCACCAGAGATTTTGAACGCGTATCGTATACTTTTATTATAAAAGGCTTATAAGAAACGTTTCGATCGTGAAAAGATGAACTGCGTGGCTTAATATCCTCGTCAATCCTTCCGTAGACAATTAAATCGCAGTCGATGATTTTTTTTATCGAATCTGCAATCTCAGAATCGATGTCGGAAAATGAAATGCCGAGACTATCAAGTTTTTTCCACACTGTATCGTTTGCCAGTACTAAATAATTTTCTCTCATAAAGCCCGTCTTGAGAGAGTGATACAATTCTGTCGATACATTGAACTGTCGTTCATAAAAAGGTAATATGAGGACAGTTTTTGCTTTTTCTACTGTTGATTGCGAATAAACCTGAATAAACGAAAGCAGGATAATAATTGCTGCTTTCATGATTGACTCACTTTTAATTAGTTATATTTAACTGCCAATTGCCCACAGGCAGCTGCAATATCGTCGCCTTGAGTATCTCTAATGAAAACGCTTATGTTGTGTTGTCGCAATTTATCTGCAAATTTTATTATTTCTTCGTACGGAGTCGGTTCCAGTTCTGCCGAAATTCCGCCTGGATTCATATGCTTAATGCTATTAAATGGTATTATGTTAATTTTAGATGGAATCTGACTGCACAATTTAACTAATTCTTTTATATCTTCGTTTCGATCGTTAATACCTCGAAGCATTGTGTATTCGAAAGTAATTCGTGTTTTTGTTTTGGCCGCATAATATTTCAATACTTCAATATTTTTTTCGAGGGGATATTTTTTATTGATTGGCATAATTTTATTGCGGATTTCGTTAAATGCAGAATGGAGTGAAAATGCCAGTTTTACACGAAGGTTGCTATCAGCAAGTTCCCTTATTTTTTCCGGTATTCCTGCGGTCGATACTGTGATTCGATTGCGACTCAATCCTTTAGATAATTCGTGTGTGAATATTTCGATAGCTTTCAACGTATTTTGGTAATTGGTTAATGGCTCACCCATCCCCATAAAAACTATATTTGTTATTTTTTCTTTGCCGTTATTAGAAGCAATTATGAGGTACTGATCAATTATTTCTCCAGCTGTCAAATTTCTTTTAAAGCCCATTAATCCCGTTGCACAGAATTTACAATCGAGGGGACAGCCTACCTGTGTCGACAAACAGAGTGTGTTTCTTTCTCCGTCGGGAATCAATACCGATTCGATTTTGTGTCCGTCATTTGTTGAGAACAAATATTTAATCGTTCCTGTTATGGTTGAATGTTGTTTATCCAGTAATGTAAGAGTAGTAAATTCTGTTTCTTCGGCCAGTCGCATGCGCAAACTTTTGGGAAAATTTGATAGTTCCATCGCATCAAATACAATATGATTATAGAGCCAGTTAAAAAGCTGATCGCCGCGATATTTTGCCTCGCCGATCGATTCGAAATAATTGCGCAGTTCACTCAGCGTCTGACCTTTTAATATTTTTTTGGGATTGTCTTTCATAATTCCAAATATAAATACTCCATAAATTAATTGCCTGTCAATAATTTGGTTGATATTCGGAATTCCATTCCTTAGTTTCATAAGAAATAAAATAATTTTAACGAATGCCAGGAGTCTTTATGGATTTTAACCTTACAGAGGACCATCTTTTAATTCAACAGACAGCCAGAGAATTTGCGGAAAACGAAGTAGCTTCATCTGTGGTGGAACGCGATATTAACGCCGTTTTTCCGTACGACCTGGTAAAAAAATTGGGGGAGCTGGGATTCATGGGCATGATGGTGTCGACCGATTATGGTGGGGCAGGACTGGACACAATTAGTTATGTACTGGCTATGATTGAGATTTCGAAAATAGATGCAAGTCTAGGAGTAATTATGTCGGTTAACAATTCACTGGTATGCTACGGTCTGGAAGAATGGGGGACGGATTATCAAAAAGAGAAATATCTTAAACCCCTGGCGCGGGGCGAAAAACTTGGGGCTTTTGCATTGTCGGAACCCGAAGCCGGTAGCGACGCTACTCACCAGCATACATCTGCTTTTAAGAAAGGTGGTAAATGGATTATAAACGGTACTAAAAACTGGATTACTAACGGTATTAACGCGGACTATTATTTGGTCTTTGCTCAAACCGATAGGGAAAAACGTCATAAAGGTATTACTTGTTTCATTGTAGAAAAAGGGATGCCGGGATTTACACAGGGTAAAAAAGAGGACAAACTGGGCATCAGAAGTAGCGACACTTGCTCACTATTATTCGATAATTGCGAAGTGCCCGAAGAAAATATTTTATGGGAAGTCGGCAAAGGTTTTAATGTGGCAATGAACACCTTAAACGGCGGTAGAATTGGCATCGCTGCACAAGCCTGCGGCATTGCCGAAGCTGCTTTTTCGGCAGCAGTTAAATATTCAAAGACTCGGAAAGCTTTCGGCTCCGAAATTGCAAATCTACAGGCTATCCAGTTCAAACTTGCCGATATGGCGGTTAACCTCGAAGCTGCCAAACTTCTAACCCTTAAAGCAGCTTTTATGAAAGACAGGCAGATGGATTACATCGAAGCAGCAGCAATGGCAAAATTGTATTCTTCAAAAGTTGCGGTCGAGAATTCACTCGAAGCCATTCAAATACATGGCGGCTATGGTTATGTTAGAGAGTATCATGTGGAAAGATATCTGCGCGACGCTAAAATTACAGAAATATACGAAGGCACTTCTGAAATTCAGAGAATTGTTATTGCACGAGAAATCTTGAAACATTTCAATTAATTTTTTAGAGGGCGGAATTCTCATCTCCGCCCTCCATCTTGTAGTTAAAATTAATTATTTTAGTGAACCTTAACTTTAAGTGAATGATGATACGAGTATTACTGTATATATTGATTTTCGGCACAACATTGAACGCACAAGCCGAATGGATTAAATGGAGCGCGGTTGAAATTAATTATGTCGACTATGGCATTGATGAGGTTCAACAGAATGATTACGACTTCCTTGTTTTCCTTGCTAACGGCTATCGTTTTTTAATTTCCGATATTGACGGCGACAATTGCCCCTTCGAACCTTCATGTTCGGCATTCTTTGTGAAATCAATCAAAGCGGAAGGATTATTTAAGGGATTTCTCATGTTTTCTGACAGGTTTCAACGAGATATCAATTTTTTCAAAGGACTTAATCATTATCCCGTTTCGAAGAAGGGTAAATTTTACGACCCTCCCGAAATCTATTCGCTTTCACCGAAAAAATATCAGGCGATTCTGAATGACGATAAATAGGCTTCTTGTAATTTTTCTTCTCTCTTTTCTTCAATTAAGGCTTGTAGCTCAAACAGCCGACATCGATTTTTACTCCCCAGAATTACGGCTGAAATTTGCCAATTACCTTTATAGTACAAATGATTATTTAAGAGCTCTGGATGAATACAAAACCTATCTTAAATCTTCGTATAACGACACTGCTCTCTTTAAGTACGCTGACTGCTTTTTTAACATGCAGCGTTATGAAGAAGCCGCAGCAACTTTCAAATCACTTTTCTTTAACTCGAGTTTGGAAGATAAGGCAAAATTAAAATTTTACCTGTCGAATTTTTTGACGGGTAAATTCGATAATTTCAGAAAACTGGCACAACATGAAGTTTATCAACCGGAAGTATATCGTGATAAAATGAAATTACTTTCTGCAATATCTTATCTGTATGAAGGCAAAAAAGTAGAGGATACGACCGCATTCTTTGAGATCTTCCCGGATTCAAACAGATCCGAAGTAAAAAGTCTCTACTATCTTAAACTTAATCCACCACTTAAGAGCGAATTACAAGCCGGACTTCTTTCAGCTTTTATTCCAGGAGCTGGAAAAATTTATACAGGCAATTTAAGCGACGGCGTCACTTCGTTTATAGTTACAGGACTAACAGCTTATCTTTCCGTATCGGCTTTTCAGCATAATCATAAATTTAGAGGTTATCTTTTTGCCGGAATAGCAACAGCATTTTATGCAGGAAATATTTATGGCTCGGTTGCTTCGGCAAATATTTATAATGCAAAAATCCGTATAGAAATTGCCAAAAAAATTAAATTTTATTTTCATTCAAGAAATTATTATTTACCGGACTTAACACTACAATGAAAAAGTTTCTCTTAATATTACTATTTGTTGTAAGTCCCATAAATGCTCAGAATTCTCTGGAGTTTTTGAAGGCAAAAGCAGACAGTCTTTATAAAACTCATAATTATTTTGATGCTATAACAGAATACAAAAGGCTCATTTTTTTTGCAGAGACGACTAATCGTCAGCAGGAATACTCTTACTATTGTAATCTGATGATAGGAAAATCTTATAAAGGAGGTGCGCACTTTGACGATGCGGTTAAATATTTTTTTAAAGCAGCGCTCGATGCTAATGATGCCAATAGCGAATTCAGGGCAAAAATCGAAATGGTCAAGGTGAATATTTTGAGAGGGACACTTCCACGAGCCAGCGAAATCATTCATGAAATGGAGAATGATGCGAGATTCCAGAATAAAAAAGATTCGCTTTTATACTGGAAGGCATGGATACACATTTTTGATGAAGATTGGGAATCGGCTTATCAGATTCTGAAGGAAAATCAATTGTCGTATGAGATGCAGCGAATTTGCAGGAATGTTATCGAAGAAAAATATTCGGTTACTTTTGCAAAAACAATTTCTTATATTGTGCCGGGAAGTGGTCTCATTTATACTGGCAATTATCTACAAGGACTATTATCTCTCGGATATAACATTTTGTTCGGTTATTTTACGGGGGAGGCTTTTGCGGCTGAACGTATTTTCGACGGAATGGCAAATGGCGCTCTTTTATGGTTACGTTTTTACAGAGGAAGTATCCAAGCTGCAGAAAAAAGTGCACACAAAAGAAACAAAGAAATTTTTAACCGTGCGCTCGTTTATTTCCAGTTAAATTATGACGGAGCAAAACCATGAAAATAACGGAAGACGTTATTAGAAAAATTACACTCGAAACAATCGAAGAACTTGGTCTGGGAGCTTCAAAAGATGAGATTAAAAATGCAGTCCGCTCCAAAATCGAAAAGATGAACATTGACAATATAAATCTGGAAGACAAGAGTATGGATTCGGGCAAGGTGATTCTCACCTCGTTCGGATTGAATAAACCCGGCATAGTTGCTGCAGTCACAAAGGCGCTTGCCGAAAATAGTTGTGATATCCTCGACTTGAGTCAAAGAATCATGGGAGACTTTTTTACAATGATAATGATTATCGATATTACTGCTTCTCCAAAAGATTTGAACGCAATTCAAAATGAAATGCAAAAAGTGGCTGACGACCTTAAAATTAAAATTTATTTGCAGCATGAGGATGTTTTCAGATTTATGCACAGAATTTAATCGACAATCACAAATAAAGATTATCTGATATGCAATACGAATTCGAAGAAATTCTTGAAACTATACGGATGACAGAAATTGAACACTTTGACATCCGTACGGTTACAATGGGAATAAGTTTGAGGGACTGTTCCGACAGAAACATTAAAGTTACTTGTCAGAAAATATACGATAAAATAATTCGTTACGGGAAAAATCACGTTAAATATGCAAAAGAAATCGAGTCGCATTACGGAATTTCGATTGCCAATAAGAGAATCTCTGTTACCCCGATTTCCATACCGTTTGATTCCTGCAAAGAAGAGGAATTCATCGAAATTGCGCGTACACTTGACAGAGCTGCGGAAGATATTGGTATTGACTATATCGCTGGATATTCAGCTCTTGTTCAAAAAGGAATGACAAATGGCGAAGCTGAACTAATTAATTCGATACCCCAAGCGCTTGCTTCGACGAAGCGTGTTTGCTCGAGTGTGAATGTCGCTTCTACAAAAACAGGGATTAATATCGACGCTGTTAAAATGATGGCTGATGTCATTAAAAAAACAGCCGAATTAACAAAAGAAAACGATTCGATCGGATGCGCCAAGCTGGTCGTATTTGCCAATGCAGTTGAGGACAATCCATTTGTTGCCGGTGCATTTCATGGAGTTAGCGAACCGGAAGTGGTGCTCAATGTCGGAATTAGTGGCCCCGGCGTTGTACTCGATGCAATCCGTGAAGCAGGGCATGTTGACCTGCAGCAACTTGCAGAAGTAATTAAAAAAACAATTTTTAAGATTACACGTGCAGGTGAATTAATCGGTAGAAAAGTAGCCCAAAAAAACGGTATTCCCTTCGGGATCGTCGACATATCACTGGCTCCCACACCGGCTGAAGGAGACAGTATCGGAGATATTCTTAAAGCCATGGGCCTGGAGGATGTTGGAGCTCCGGGAACTACGGCTGCTCTGGCTATGTTGAATGATGCAGTAAAAAAAGCCGGCTTGATGGCAAGTTCTTCAGTTGGAGGCCTAAGCGGCGCTTTCATTCCAGTTAGTGAAGATATGGGTATGATTCGTGCCGTTCAAAGTGGAAATCTGACATTAGAAAAACTTGAAGCTATGACTGCTGTCTGTTCTGTGGGACTCGATATGATTGCTATACCAGGAGATACCCCAGTCGAAACAATAGCTGGTATTATTGCCGACGAATCTGCTATCGGAGTTATTAACGATAAAACTACTGCTGTCAGAATTATTCCTGCTTTCGGCAAAGGCGTTGGCGATTTTGTTAATTACGGCGGCTTGCTTGGTAAAGCTCCAATTATGGAAGTTAAAAGACTTTCCAGCGCCGCTTTTATAAATAGAGGAGGCAGAATTCCTGCCCCTATGAGAAGTCTTACTAATTAATTTTTTCAGGAGGTATGATGAAAAAAGGTTTAATTATTACACTGGGCATAGTTGCAGCACTTGTCATTCTCATTCTTGTTATAGTGGGATGGGGTGTGGGCATCTACAATAATCTGATTGGTTTGAACGAAAAGGTCAATCAGGCATGGAGCCAGGTTGAAAATCAATATCAAAGACGATACGATCTGATCCCAAATTTAGTTGAAACTGTAAAAGGCGTGGCAAATTTCGAAAAAGAAACTTATACTGCTGTTACTGAAGCAAGGGCTAAAGTCGGTCAAATACGACTATCGCCTGACCAATTGAGTGACCCTGAAGCATTTAGAAAATTTCAGCAGGCTCAGGATGGTTTGAGCAATGCATTATCGAGATTGCTGGTTGTTTCTGAAAATTATCCTCAACTGAAAGCAAACGAAAATTTTCTGCAGTTACAGGCTCAGCTCGAAGGAACGGAAAATAGAATTGCCGTCGAAAGAATGAAATATAATCAGGTAGTACAGGAATACAATACTCAAATCAAACGTTTCCCTGCTTCTATTATTGCAAATATGTCGGGTTTTAAAGAAAAAGAGTATTTCCGAGCCGCAACCGGAGCGGAAGAAGCTCCCAGAGTTCAATTTTAAGATGTACAATTGATGAAAAAAATTGTCTTATTAATATTTTTAATTACAATTCAGTTGGCGGCTCAGCCGGAAATACCTCTTCTGAAAAATTATGCCAACGATTTTACTTCAACACTTGCACAACAGCAATTGAGTGAGCTTAATTATTTACTCAAAAGTTTCGACGACTCAACTTCTACACAAATTGTTTTTCTTATGATTCGTTCTTTACAAGGTTACCCACTCGAATATTATACCTATGAAGTTGCAGAAAAAAATAAAATAGGAAGGGCAGGTAAAAATAACGGAGTTTTATTTTTTGTTGCAAAAGATGACCGGAAAATGCGTATCGAAGTGGGATACGGCCTGGAGGGAGTTTTGCCCGATGCGCTCGCAAGTTCAATTTTACGAAATGAAGTAAGGCCTTATTTTAAGGAAGGCGATTACTATTCAGGCATAAAGTCGGGCATAGCAGCTATTATGATGGCTGTCAAAGGTGAATATACTAATGAAAAACGGGAAGAAAAGGACGATATAAAATTACCGATCGGTTACATAATAATGATAATACTTTTCATACTTTTAACCAGAGGTGGAAGGAGAGGGGGATTACTGCCGTGGCTGGTTATCGGTTCGATGGGAGGTAGAGGTAGCGGTTGGAGCGGCGGGTCCTTTGGAGGAGGATTTAGCGGTGGAGGAGGTTCTTTTGGAGGCGGAGGTGCAAGCGGAAGCTGGTGATATTTCAAGAGCGAAAGTCCTTTTTCCCTTGAAGTTATATTATCCTTTTATTATTATTTCATTGGTTTTAGAAAGATTTTAAGCTAAATTTTCTTTTATCAAATAAACCAGGAGATTTGAAAATGGCTATAATGATTACTGATGAATGCATCAATTGCGGCGCTTGCGAACCGGAATGCCCTAACAATGCAATTTATGAAGGCGGTGCTGAATGGTCACTGGGAGGTAAAACCTATGGCCCTGACGATCCGGCTCCATCCGGTGCTACTGGATTTTTCTCGCACGATTACTTTTACATTGTCCCCGACAAGTGTACTGAATGTGTTGGTTTTCACGACGAGCCTCAATGTGCTGCTGTTTGTCCAGTCGATTGCTGCGTTCCCGACCCCAAGCATGTAGAAGACAAAGAAACTCTCCTAAAAAAGAAAGAATATCTCGATTCGTTAGGGAGATAATTTTAAATTCCCGAAGCTTCAGAAGCTTCGGGATTCTTTTATTTAAGGTGGACATCTATTACTACTTCAGCTACAACAGGAAAATGGTCTGAAGGATAGTACTTATTATTACCTGTCAGTTTGTATGTTTTAATTATCTCTGCATCCACTATTTTAAAATGATTCGAAACGAAAATAAAATCTATTTTATCTCCTCTATCGTCGCCTATAAAACGATGATATGTCCCCTCGTGGCTTGATTTTGCATGGACAAAACGGTAGGTGTCCTTAAAGCCGCTGTTTAATATTAACTTTATAGTTTCTTCGTCTTCGGAACTGTTGAAATCTCCAGTTATTATAGTGGGAATATTCTCATTGATTTTACTGAGTAACAACTGGGCGCTCTTAATTCTCGATTCTTTCGATTTGTGGTCAAGATGGAGATTGTAAATTTCAATTACATTTCCTGTGAATTTGTCAAAAAGCCGGGCCCAGCTACTTATTCTTGTAATTTCGTTACCCCACGATTTCGAACCTGGAATTTCAGGTGTATCAGAGAACCAGAATGTTCCGCATGTATCAACTATAAACCGCTCCCTCAAATAGAATAAGGGTGAATATTCTCCACCTGTTTTGCCGTCATCTCTCCCAACCCCCACGTAAGCATAATACGGAAATTGATCGAGTGTTTCATCGAGCTGAAATTTGAGTACCTCCTGCATCCCTAACAAATCTGGATAATAATTTCTTATTACATCGAAGGCAACTTCTTTACGATTGCTCCAGCTGTTAATTCCGTCTTCGGCGCTGCCATATCGAATATTAAACGTCATTACTTTTATGGCAACGGCATCTTTTTCTTCTTTTTTTATTAGATTTGCAGGAGAACAACCAAGCAGTGCAAGCAAAATGAGCAGCGTAGCTGAACTCAACAGTCTGTGTTTGATGTTCATGATGTACCTTCATCTTAATTGATGTTTTTTTCCAAAAAACATAAGAAAAATTAATGAAAATAGATAGATATCAACTGATTCCACTTGAGACATGCAGTTTCAAACTCGACGGCGGCGCTATGTTTGGCGTTGTACCGAAAATATTGTGGGAAAAGACAAATCCCCCCGACGAAAATAACAGGATTGTTTTGCATGCGCGCTGTCTTCTCTTAAATTCTCCAGAAAGAAAAATTTTAATTGATACAGGTGTCGGCGCAAACTGGAGCGAAAAATTTTCAAGCATTTATTGTATCGATAATTCACTCTTTTCAATGGAAAAGTCGTTGTTGCAAAACGGCATACGTCATGAAGAAATAACGGATGTTATTATAACGCATTTACATTTTGACCATACGGGAGGAGCAACAAAATTAGTTGACGGCGAGTGGCAACCCTCATTTCCCAATGCCACTTATTATATTCAGAAAAAGCAATATGAATGGGCAATGAACCCTTCTTTGAGAGATAAAGCGAGTTACTTTAATGAGCGGTATCAACCTCTTGTAGATAAAAATAGGGTTGTTTTTACAGAAGGTGATCAAAAACTTACTGAAGGAATTGAACTAATCGAAGTTAACGGACACACATTTGCGCAGCAACTTGTTCGAATTTGCGATTCGGATACGACACTCCTTTACTGTGCCGACCTGTTCCCGTTTACCTCACATATTCCTTTGCCATACATTATGGGATACGACCTCCAACCGCTGGTAACTTTGAAAGAGAAAACTGAAATACTTAACAGAGCGGTTGAGGAAAACTGGATTTTGTTTTTTGAGCACGACCCATTTAGTGCTGCCGCAACGCTCGAGCGCAATGAAAAGGGAACAATCGTTATCAAAGAAAAATTCGATAAACTGCCATGAAGGTACCCGACGGTTTTGTAAAAGTCTGCAAAATCAATGAATTAAAAGAAGAAGAAGGGAAACAATTCTTTGTTGATGATGTGGAAATTGCATTATTCAAAATCGATAATAATGTATATGCTATAAGTAATATTTGTCCGCATCAAAAGACTCATCTTATGTATGACGGTATTATTGAAAACGAATATGTAATTTGTCCTTTGCATGGCTGGAAATTTAATTTGAAAGATGGCCGTTTGCCTAATGGGAGTCGTGGTATACCTGTATATGAAGTAAAATTAATCGGAGACGATGTATTCGTGAAAATTACCGATCGATTCCCGGATTGGTGAAAAACAATACAGAATTTTCGGTCAAATTATGAAACTTACAAATGAAATCGTAATTGAAAAAGCAAGAGAAATTGGATTCGATTTAATCGGTTTTGCTCCATATCAAATTTTACGAGATGAAGCAGACAGGCTCGCTCAATGGCTCGATCGAAAATACCACGCTGGCATGCAATACATGGAAAGAAATATCGAAAAAAGAGAGGACGTTAAAAAAATATTGCCCGAAGCAAAATCAATTATCAGTTTGGGGCTGAATTATTATACAGACGAAAAGCATTCTAATTTGCCGGGACACGGAAAAATTTCAAGATATGCCTGGGGTAAAGATTATCACCTGATTATATGGGATAAACTCGAACTACTCGAAGAAGAACTAAAGAATCTGGACGAGGGCTTTATATCGAAATCTTATGTAGATACAGGTCCTGTAATGGATAAAGTATGGGCTCTTAAAGCCGGCCTCGGCTGGATGGGAAAGCATTCTAATATCATAAACCGATATTTAGGCAGCTGGTTTTTTATTGCCACATTAATAAATAATCGGGAATTCGAATATACTGGACCAGTAAATGAACTATGTGGAACGTGTCGAGCTTGTATCGATGCATGTCCTACAAATGCCATTGTTCAGGATTACGTTGTTGATGCTAACAAATGCATTTCATACTTAACAATCGAGAATAAAGGGGAGATACCGCGGGAGTTCAAAGGTAAGTTTAACAGCTGGCTTTTCGGTTGCGATATCTGTCAGGATGTATGTCCATGGAATAAAAAATTTTCTTCGTCTACTAACGAGGAAGCTTTCAAGCCGTTGATCGGGAAAGAATTATTAATTGAAGATATTCAAAATATCACTGAGGAAGAGTTCAAAGAAAAGTTTTCTATTAGCCCAATCAAAAGGTCGAAAGTAAATGGTCTAAAACGAAACGCAAAATTTCTGCTTGATTCTGAAACGGATTGAATATATTTACATCTAACGAAATTAAAATACGGGAGATATTATGAATAATAATCATCACAAAGTAATTATCATTGGATCGGGACCGGCGGGTTTAACAGCTGCATTATATACTGGAAGAGCAAATTTGAATCCTTATGTTTTTGAAGGGATGCAACCCGGTGGACAGTTGACAATAACGACCGAAGTAGAAAATTATCCTGGATTCGAAAACGGGATTCAAGGACCTGAATTAATGGACATAATGAGAAAACAGGCTTGTAAATTTGGTGCCAAATGTATATTCAAAAATGTAACAGAAGTCGACTTTTCAAAACGTCCCTTTGTAATTAAAGCTGAGAACGAAATTCACACAGCAGATTCTGTAATTATTGCCACAGGAGCATCAGCAAAATTACTTGGACTCGAGAGCGAAAAGAAATATATGGGATACGGAGTGTCGGCATGTGCAACGTGCGATGGATTTTTCTTTAAAGATTTGAAAGTGCTCGTAGTTGGTGGTGGCGATACTGCAATGGAAGAAGCTACTTATTTAACAAAATTTGCTTCTGAAGTTACAATTATACACCGAAGAGATGAATTCAGAGCTTCTAAAATTATGCTCGAACGCGCACAAAAAAATCCAAAAATAAAATTCATAACAAATTCCGTTATCAAAGAAATACTGGGTAAAGAAGAAAACGGAAGAAAATCTGTTACCGGTGCAATTCTCCAAAATACTAAAGACGGTTCGACAACAGAAATTCAAGCCGATGGAATTTTTATAGCAATCGGACATCAACCCAATACATCGCTTTTCAAAGGCCAGCTCGAAATGGATGAAACGGGATATATAATTACTAAACCTGGTAGCACTCATACTAGCGTAGAAGGTGTGTTCGCTGCAGGTGATGTTGCAGATAAAAAATACAGACAGGCTATTACAGCAGCAGGTACAGGATGTATGGCGGCTTTAGATGCACAACATTGGCTGGAAGAAAAAAATTTAGCTTAAAAAGGAAGGGAGGCATTGCCTCCCTCTTTTATTTTACTTCCAGCAGTTCAACTTCAAAAATCAAGAGTGAATTCGGTTCGATAACCTCGCCGGCTCCAGTTTCTCCATAACCCAATTCCGGTGGAATGTAAAGCACCCACTTATCGCCGACGTGCATCAATTGTAATGCTTCCGTCCAGCCTTTTATAACTCTATTGAGTTCGAATTCAGCGGGTTCGCCTCTGTCGTAAGAACTGTCGAAAACTTTACCATCGATTGTTGTCCCCTTGTAATGCACTTTTACTATACTATTTTCTTTTGGCGAAGGACCATCGCCCTTTACTAGTACTTTGTATTGTAATCCGCTTGGAAGAGTAACTACGCCTTCTTTGTTTTTATTCTCAGTTAGAAATTCATCAGCTGCCTTTTTGTTCTTTACTTTTTGTTCGTCGATCCTGGCATTGCGCATTGCAATCAGTTTTTGATTTAGTCTGATCATCATTGTCTGAATCTGACTTTCGGTCAAAAGTGACTTTCCTTCCGATTGATCTTTCAAGCCGTGATACAAAACTTCATAATTAATATTTAATTGAGGGTCACTGATATTCTTCCCGATACTTTGTCCTACGCTATAACTGATCGAATCTTCCGCTGTCTTCAGAATGGATTCCTGCTGAGCTAAACTTACTGTTGCAGAAATGAGAAGTAATACGAATATTTTGCTTAATTTCATTTGTACTCCCGTAAATTAATAAATTGTGATTGTTGAAAATATATCCTGTCTCTGTGAATAGCAAATAAATTGACTAATCTTATTCCATGCATTATTTTTATTACATCAATCGGGAGATTAAGTTATGAAGAAGATAATATACTTGTTATTAATTCCATTCGTCGTTATGACGGCACAAACATTTTACGGCGATATTCCTTTAGCCCACACTTATTCCATTGTTGCTTACGATTCAACTACGGGCGAAATTGGCGTTGCCGTTCAATCGCATTGGTTTTCTGTTGGCACTGTAGTTTGCTGGGGAGAAGCAGGAGTTGGAGTTGTGGCTACTCAATCGTTTGTCAATGTATCTTTCGGACCGAAAGGATTGGAACTTCTGAAAAAAGGATATAGTCCGAAAGAAGCTGTAGATCAACTTCTCAAAGAAGATGAAGGAAGGGAATACAGACAGTTAGCCATCCTCGATGCCAGAGGAAATGTGGCAGCTTTTACGGGCAAGAATTGCATTCAGCCTGCCGGACACATCGAAGGGAAAAATTACTCAGTTCAAGCCAATTTAATGTCGAACGACAAAATTTGGAGTGCAATGTCAAATGCATTTGAAAATTCAAAAGGTCCACTTGCCGAGAGAATGGTGGCTGCATTAGAAGCAGCAGAAAATGCTGGCGGCGATATCAGAGGCAAACAATCTGCCGCTTTATTGGTCTTTTCTGGTAAACCAACGGGTAAAATATGGATCGATAAATTGATCGACTTAAGAGTAGACGACCACCCCGAACCGATAAAAGAAATTAAAAGGTTACTTAAAGTACACCGCGCATACGAGCATATGAATAACGGCGATCTGGCTGTTGAAAAAAATGACATGGAAACTGCTATGAAAGAATATTCAGCTGCTATGAAAATGTTTCCCGAAAACCTTGAAATGAAATACTGGACGGCTGTTACTCTGGCCAATAACGGAAAAGTGGAAGACGCTCTCAAGCTTTTCAAAGAAGTCTTTGACAAAGATAAAAATTGGAAAGATCTTACGCCGAGACTTATTCCCAATGGATTATTGAAAGTTACAGAAGAAAATCTGAAATTAATTTTGGATTTATAAAATTAACGGAGGAGTGTGAAAAATCTTTCTCTTATGTTTCTTTTAGCTGGTTTATTATTTGCACAGAACAAGCAACTTAAAACAGTTGACCACGTCGATATTAATAAGTATGCTGGTCTCTGGTACGAAATTGCAAAAATACAAAATAAATTTCAGGATGATTGTATTAAAGGAACAACTGCACTTTACACAATAACTGAAGATGGCAAAATAAAAGTGGTAAACTCCTGTATCGATAAAGAGGGTGAATTAGATAAAGTTGAAGGTGTGGCAAGAATTGTCGATAAAAAAACGAATTCTAAACTTGAAGTAAGTTTTTTCAGCATTTTGGGTTGGCGACCTGTGTGGGGCGATTATTGGATTATCGGACTGGATAAGGATTACAAATGGGCAATAGTGGGAACACCTTCTCGAAAATATGGATGGATTTTAAGTCGTACCCCTGAATTAGAAAATAAAGTCATGGAACAAATTTTTTCAATTTTGAAACAAAACGGTTACAATCCCAATGACTTCATATTCAGCAATAAATAGATAACAAAAAAATTGGCTGGTTGTCAGAATTAAAGGAATAAAATTATGAATATATCAACCGCCTTTTAGCTTAGAGTTGTTTGTTAATCATCCATTTTCTTTGACTAATAAAATATAAGCTCGTCATTTTATTCGAGTTGGTGTTTCTGATAGTTATTCAAATCGATTTGCTACTCGAACTTGAACTCCTTTGGTGTACCAATTGATTTTAACAAATAAGCTATACGAGCAGTGTTCTCGACAAGTTCTGCATTGTTTAGCAGTTCGTCGAGATCTTTGCCAACGACGAATACACCGTGATTTTCCATGAATACTACTTTTATAACTTCGTCTTTATATAAATTGGTAATTTCATCGATAAGCTCGTTTGATCCTACTGGATAGTATTTAACGATACCGCTCTTTGCGAGTAGCTTAACGGATTGCTGAGTTACTGGAGGCACTTTCATACCAGCGGTTGCCCATGCAGTTGAATAAGGAGCGTGCATATGAAGAATTGCACCCACATCTTTTCTAATTTTGTAGATGTTACCGTGAATAGGAGCTTCGTGCGAAGGAGTCCTTCCTTCAATCACATCATTGTCAAATGTCATAGTCGTAATTTTGTCGTAGTCGAGGTACCCGAGCGAATATCCAGTTGATTTAACAATAAACTTATTTGTGCCGGGAATCTTTACACTGATATCCCCTCCAGAGCCCCAGAAAAGCTGACGGTCGTAACATCTTCTGGCAGTTTCAATCAGTTTATCCTTATATTCCTTGTATTCAATGTTCGGTTGTGTAGCACATCCGAAAATTAATATTAGAAAAAGGGTAACTATTTTTTTCATCAGAAACCTCTTTTTATTGACACTAAATTTAATAAATTTATAAAATTCTCTTACCTGAATTGAATTGCACTACTCTGTTCGAATATTTTTATATTTACACCTCGTAAAATTTATAGAAACTTTTACATACAAGTTTTGTTAAACCGTACGATTTTAAAAAATATTGAGGTGGCAAATTGGACATTTCGGCATTAAACGAAAAAATCAGACGTGAAAGCGAGTTCATTGACATTCTGTTTAATGAGATCGGCAAAGTTATTGTCGGTCAAAAATATATGCTCGAACGGCTGGTTATTGGATTATTGAGCAACGGGCATGTGCTCTTAGAAGGAGTTCCAGGCCTGGCAAAAACTCTTGCCATAAAAACTCTTGCATCGTCAATGAAAGCAAAGTTTCAAAGAATTCAGTTCACACCGGATTTATTACCTGCAGATTTAGTCGGTACGTTAATTTATAATCAAAAGGATGGCAACTTTGCAATTAAAAAAGGACCTGTATTTGCGAATTTTATACTTGCAGACGAAATTAATAGAGCGCCTGCTAAAGTTCAAAGTGCATTGCTTGAAGCCATGCAGGAACGACAGGTGACAATCGGTGATACGACGTTCAAACTTGACGAGCCATTTCTCGTTCTGGCCACTCAGAACCCGATTGAACAGGAAGGAACATATCCTTTGCCCGAAGCACAGGTCGACCGTTTCATGCTGAAAGTTAAAATTACATATCCTTCCAGAGAGGAAGAACTAAAGATAATGAAACTAAATTCGTCTAATAATTTACCCGAAGTTAAACAGGTCATAAATCCTGACGACATTCTGCGTGCGAGAAATCTTGTACACGAAGTTTATATGGATGAGAAAGTTGAAAAATATATACTCGATATTGTGTTTGCTACAAGAAATCCAAAAGATTACGGTCTGGACGAACTCACCGACCTTATTAGTTACGGCGCTTCTCCAAGAGCTTCTATTAATCTCGCGCTGGGCGCAAGAGCCATGGCCTTTATTAGAAGAAGAGGATATGTAATTCCCGAAGACGTCCGTTCTATTTGCTACGACGTTCTGAGGCACAGAATTGCAGTAACTTACGAAGCTGAAGCCGAAGAAATTACTTCCGAAAAAATTATTCAGACAATACTTAATAGAGTGGAAGTGCCTTAATATTCAGATTGAAGATGACTACCAAAGATATACTCAAACAAGTAAGACATATCGAAATACGTACAAGAGGACTTGTCAATGAATTGTTCTCAGGCGAGTACCATTCGGTATTTAAAGGGCGTGGAATGGAATTTGCCGAAGTGCGTGAATATCAAGTGGGCGACGATATCAGGAATATCGATTGGAACGTGACGGCACGTTTTGGACATCCCTACATAAAAGTCTTTGAAGAAGAACGCGAACTGACTGTTATTCTAATGGTAGATATGAGTGGCTCGTTACTTTTCGGAAGTAATGAAAAAAACAAACAAAGATTAGCTGCCGAATTGAGTGCCATACTTGCATTCTCAGCCCTGAAAAACAACGACAAAGTTGGATTGATTTTATTTACAGATCGAATTGAAAAATTCATTCCTCCTAAGAAAGGGAAGACTCATTCGTTTCGATTAATCAGGGAAGTGCTTTCCTTCGAACCTCGCGGAAATGAAACCAATATCAAACAGGCTCTCGAATACCTCAATCATGCAATTAAAAAAAGAGCAATTGTTTTTTTGATATCAGACTTTCTGGATGAGGGCTATGATAAGGTTCTCCGAATAGTTGGAAAAAAGCATGACCTTGTAGGAATTGTTCTTAACGACAGAAGAGAAAAAGAACTTTATGGATTCGGACTTATTAAGTTTCACGACCCCGAAACTGGTGAAATAAGATATGTTGATACTAACAGCAGGAACTTCGAAGTAAATTATTCAGAAACAATCAGAAGATTGAAAGAATACAGGAAATCGATTTTTGTTTCCGGAAGGATCGATTCCATAGAAATAGATACAAGCCAGGCCTATGTTAAGCCGCTGGTAGAATTTTTTAAGATGCGAGAAAGAAGATGGTAAAATACGGTTATTCAAATATTTTTCTTTTTTTGTTCTTAATTTCACAGTTAATTAATGCGCAACAGGTTTTGCTTAGAGCAACAACTGATACATCCGATTATAAAATTGGCGACTATATAAAATATCAACTCGAAATTGTTCACTCGCCAGATATAAAAATTTTACTGCCTTCAATAAAAGATTCTTTGAAGAATCTTGAATTTATTGATACGCTCAGTACGGAGATTAAACGAGTTGACAATAGAATAATCGAAAAGCACAGCTATCTTTTTTCTTACTACGATTCAGCCCGGGTAACCATTCCATCGTTCTACATTAAATATGTTGCTGGTAACGACACCGGTTTTGCCGCAGTCGAGGGTTTGACGATTAATGTACATACATTAAAAACCGACCCTGAAAAAGATATCCAGGATGTAAAAGCTCCTGTTACGATACCACTCAACTGGATAGCAATTTTATTGATAATCATTGGCATCTTAATTTTACTTATGCTCATTTATGTTGGCTATCGTTACTGGAAAAAGAAGAAGAGTATGACTGAGGAAGAAGCGGTTATCAAGATACCACCGCATGAGAAAGCGCTGGCTTCGCTTAAAGAGCTTGAAGGAAAGAAGTTGTGGCAACAAGGATTTATAAAAGAGTATCACAGCGAAATAACTGAAATTATCAGGAGATATTTCGAGGAGAGATTTGGATTCAATGCACTGGAGCAAACATCTGCCGAAATTATTGACGAACTAAAAAAGAGCAAAGACGGAAGAAACATAATCGATACGGCAGAAAAATTCTTTAGTAATGCTGATATGGTTAAGTTTGCTAAATTCGAACCACTCCCAGAAGTGAATGAAGAAATGATGAGACAAGCCTACGAGATTGTCGAAGAAACTGTATTCATACCTAAAAACGAAGTAGAGGCTGCGGCAAATGTTTAAGGATATCGAATTCGCAAATCAATGGGTCTTATATTTACTGCTATTGCTGCCTTTGCTTTTTTATTTCTACTGGAAAAAACGCAATAAATATTCTCCTTCGCTTCTCTTTTCGTCATTGAAACTTTTGGACGATGTACCAAAGAGTCTCAGGGAAAAATTAGTCCATTTGCCTCAAGCATTGAGACTCGTCGGGATTGCATTTCTCATAGTTGCATTGGCGCGGCCTCAAACCTTCTCGAGTGGAGAAAATATTTATACAGAAGGGATCGATATCGCAATAGTGCTTGACGTCTCGGGTAGTATGCTGGCAGAAGATTTCAAACCAAATCGTCTCGAAGCTGCAAAAGATGTTATCGGTGATTTTATTGCAGGAAGGACAAACGACAGAATCGGACTCGTTATATTCGCAGGAGAAAGTTTTACTCAATGTCCGCTAACAATCGATTATAATGTGTTACGGAATCTACTATCTGAAATTAAAAGCGGTATGATACTGGATGGCACAGCGATCGGTAACGCAATTGCTAACGGGGTTAACAGGCTCAAAGACAGCAATGCAAAAAGTAAAGTGATGATATTATTGACCGACGGGGTTAATAATGCTGGAGAAATTGACCCGATTACAGCTGCGCAAATTGCCCAGAAATTCGGCATCAGGATCTATACTGTTGGAGTTGGATCGCTTGGCGAAGCTCCTTATCCTTTTCAAACGCCCTTCGGCATCCGACGTCAGATGGTGCCGGTGGAAATCGACGAAAATTTGCTAAAACAGATTTCAGAAATTACGGGCGGTAAATATTTCCGTGCAACAAACAACCGTAAACTTGCCGAAATTTATGACGAGATCGATAAACTCGAAAAAACTAAAGTAGAAGTTACTTCTTATCGCCATGCTAAAGAATTGTATTTTCCATGGGCATTCGGCGGATTGTTATTTCTGTTGCTTGAATTTTCAATAGCAAAATTTTATTTAAGAAAACTGCCTTGAGTATGATACGCTTTGAACATATTGAATTTTTATACGGATTGTTCTTGATACCGCTACTGGCATTTTTATATTTTTATTTCCATAAAAAACAGATTCATCTTATCAAGCAATTTGCCAACTCACCTTTGTACCCAATCTTAATGCCAGCATCAAGCAGCGCTAAAAAACATCTTAAGTTTGTTCTCTTCCTTGTGGCTCTTTTTTCCCTTATGATTGCACTGGCTAATCCGCAAGTGGGTACAAAGGTCGAAGAAGTCAAACAGGTCGGTTTTGATGTTTATATATTGCTCGACGTATCGAAAAGTATGCAGGCGGAAGATATAAAACCGAATCGTCTTGAAAAAGCCAAATACGAAATATCGAAATTAATTAGAAGACTTCAGGGCGATCGGTTGGGCTTGATTGTTTTTGCCGGCAGGGCTTACATTCAATTCCCACTTACGACGGATTACAATGCTGCAAATTTGTTTTTGAATGCTGTCGATATCAACTCGGTTCCACAGCAGGGAACAGCAATTGCTGCTGCTATCGATCTGGCATTAAATTCATTTAAATACGACGACCCAACTCAGAAAGCAATAATTTTAATAACCGACGGCGAAGACCACGAAGGTGATATCGACGCTTCGATCGAAAAAGCTAATGACAAAAACGTGGTAATATATTCCATAGGACTCGGTTCTGTATCGGGAGTGCCGATCCCGGTTTATAATCAAGACGGAATTCAGGTTGGTTATAAAAAAGATCCTAACGGCGAAATTGTATTAACACGACTCAATGAAGAAATTCTAAAAAAAATTGCCAGTGAAACAGGGGGAAAGTACTATCACGGTACCAATACAGAAGATGAACTGGAAGCAATTTTCAATGATCTCGCAAAAATTGAAGAGACGGAATACGGTGCCAAAAGAATTACTGATTATGAAGATCGATTTTATTATTTTCTTGTGCCCGCCATTATTTTATTGCTGATCGATTTCTTTGTTTCTTACAATAAGAGTTCTCTTGTTACAAAAATTGTAAATTTGAGAGAGGCATCGGAATGAAGAAAATTATCTCATGGCTGATTATTATTTTACTTAACGGAATTGTAGCCGGTCAAAGCATAAGAGATTTAATTAACGAAGGCGCCGAACTTTATAAAGAACAGAAATATACCGAAGCCGAAGTGAATTTTAAGAAAAGTCTCGAAAAAAAGAATGATTTGTTCGAAGGTCATTTCAATCTGGGTGATGCATACTATAAACAGGGCAGATACAGCGAAGCGATTCAATCATTCAAAAATGCCCTCTCGTTTACGGACGATAAGTTGATGAAGGCAAAGATATTTCACAATATTGGCAACTCGTTATTGAAATCCGAAAAATATAATGAAAGCATCGAAGCTTATAAGAATGCTCTTAAACTTAATCCTGACGACCTTGAAACAAAGTATAATCTTTCTTACGCTTTAAATAAATTAAAACAGCAACAAAATCAGAACCAGAATCAAAATAAGAATCAGAATAAGGATCAGAACAAAGATCAAAATCAAGACCAGAATAAAAACCAGGATAAAAATCAGAACAATAAAAACAATCAGGACAATCAGAAGGATAAAAAAGATCAACAGAATCAGAAACAACAACAGCAGCAACAGAGAAATCAGATTTCAAAAGAAGAGGCCCAGAGGATTCTTGAAGCCATGAAAGACAATGAAAAAGAATTGCAGAAAAAATTACGTAAAATGGAAGGTAAACCTGTAAAGACAGAAAAGGATTGGTAATTCAATACCAGGTGGTATATGGAAAAAGGAAGAATAAAGTTTGTAGTCTTAATTTTAATCTGGATCGGTGCACTGATTAATATTGCGGCGCAAAGTTTCAGTGCAAGTGTTGACAGAACAACCGTATCGCAATACGAGCAATTTCAGGTCTATTTTATATTCGAAGGCGAATCGATCCATAATTTGACTAATTTCAGACCGCCATCTTTTGAGGGTTTTAGAGTTCTCAGCGGTCCAAACCAATCTACAAGCATGCAAATCATAAACGGCAAGGTCTCTGCATCTCTGACTTATTCTTACATACTCCAGCCTTCCAATATTGGAAAGTTTACTATCGGTATTGCACAAATCAATTTCGAAGGGAAGACTTACAAAACGGAACCGATAACTATAAATGTAGTTAAAGGTTCTCCACAGAATAATAAAACATCAACAGGAGGAATTTCGGAAGAAGAGTTAGCCAAAAGTGTTTTTATATTAGCCATACCAAGTAAAACCCGTGCATACGTAGGAGAGCAAGTAACTGTAACCTATAAGCTTTATACAAAAGTAAATATAGCCTCGCCTCAAATAACCAAATTACCTCAGTATCAGGGATTCTGGGCTGAAGAAATTGAACCGAGACAGACCATCAATTTTACGATAGGAACTTACAAAGGTGAAAGATACCGCGTAGCTGAAATTAAAAAAGTTGCATTGTTCCCAACAAGAGCGGGAACTCTAAGTGTTACGCCTTTTGAATTGAATGTCCCAATTATTATCAGACGCAAACGAACAGGTAACGATATCTTTGACGAGTTTTTTAACGATTCCTTCTTTGGTAGAACTGAAACAATAGAATACACAGCTCGTTCGAATACATTGAAAATAAATGTAATGCCATTGCCATCGGAAAACGTTCCGCCGTCGTTTGACGGTGCGGTCGGTAATTTTACTTTTAAAACAGAAATCGACAAAAAGGAAGCTTACACAAATGAAAGCATTACGTTGAGATATACGATTTCCGGAACAGGCAATATAAAACTATTGACTGTACCTGAGCCTCCTTTGCCGGCAGGGGTCGAAAAATATGATCCGAAAGTCTATGAAAACATCAATCGCAGTTCCGTTATATCAGGCCAGAAGATTGCCGAATATCTAATTGTTCCAAGAACTGCTGGTAAAAAAGTTATCCCTTCAATTGAATTTTCTTATTTCAATCCTTCAACGCAAAAATATGTGACAATAAAATCAACCGAATACGAAATTACCATATTAAAGGGTATGGGCGAATACGAATCTGAAACTGCGGGATTTTCTAAAGAAGATATTAAACTACTGAGCGAAGATATAAGATATATCAAAACTTCAGATTTGAGTTTAATGAAAAAAGAAAATGAAAGATTAATAAAACCATGGTTCTGGATTACTCTCATTTTTTCACCTCTGATTCTAACAATATTGATTTTTGTCAACAGGAGGAAGAATAGGATTCAAAGTGATGTTCGTTTGCTCAAGTACAGAAAAGCTGAACAAGCCGCTAAGAAAAGATTGAAATTGGCAAGAAAAGCTCTCGATGGAAACGACATCGAGAAATTCTATTCTGAATTGTCCTCAGCCCTTTTCGGATATCTCGAGGATAAATTGGGCATCGATAAATCCGAATTTACAATTGAACTGGCTCTGAATAAATTAGCGGTATATAATGTGCCCGCAGATTTATTGGACAAAATCAAAGACATTGCTGAAAAATGTGAATATGTTAGATTTGCTCCAAAATCTGAAACTGTAATTTCTGCCAATGAATTTTATGATAACGCAGTTAAAACAATAGTAGAAATCGATTCATATCTGGAGAAGAAAAAATGATACTGCGATTAACAGTCTTTTTAATGCTGGTTCTGAGTTTGAATTTGAATGCTCAGTCTGCAGAAGAGTTATTTAAACAAGCCAATGAATATTATCGACAGCAGAATTACGACAGGTCAATCGAGATTTATAATGAAATATTAAACGCTGGTTATGAAAGCCCCGAGCTTTATTACAACCTTGGCAATGCATATTTCAAGTCAGGTAAAATTGGTTACGCTATACTTTATTATGAAAAGGGACTTAAACTTAAACCGGGCGACGAGGATCTCGAATATAATCTTCGCATAGCCAGAGCAAGAACGGTCGATAAGGTGGAAGAAGTACCGCGCATTTTCCTGGTTGAATGGTGGGATGCAATTGTCACTTCACTTTCGCTCGATGGATGGGCAGCCGTTGTAATTGTAGTTTATCTTATTTTTATTGCAAGTTTAGGTGGATACTTCCTATCGAAAAAAATTAAGATCCAGAAAATCTCTTTCTTTTCGGCTTCATTTGCCCTCCCGATTCTGATAGTTTTGTCGTTAATTCTTTATACAAGGTACAACAGGGAAGTATCGATGCATTACGGAATTTTAGTCGAAAATGTTTACAGCGTTAAAGTTGCTCCCGACGATAATAGTAACGATGCATTTGTAGTGCACGAAGGATTAAAAATGGAACTTATCGATAAAGTAGGTGAATGGGTGAAAATTAAACTACCAGACGGAAAAGTAGGATGGGTTGAAAGGAATGTTGTCAGACAAATATGAAGACAGGTCTAAAGAATATAGCCGGATTAAAATTCTTCTCTCTATTTCTAAAACTGCTCTGTCATTCATCATACTCATTGTATTTATAGCCACAGGGTGGAGCACTCGCCTTGAACAATTTGTTATTTCTTTGAGTAGCAATGCATACATAGCTTTGATTTTATTTGTATCCATTGCCCTGATAATTTTATCCGTGATTCTTTTACCCATCGATTTTTATGAGGAATATTTACTTGAGCATAAATACAATTTATCGAATCAAAATATTTTTGGATGGATTATAGATAAACTCAAAGGTGCTCTGGTAAGCGGCGTTATCGGGTTGCCGCTTGTTTTGATTTTTTACTGGATACTCCAAAAGTTTGGAGATTTATGGTGGTTGCCATTCGGCGTTGTAACTTTTTTGTTTTCGGTGTTGCTTGCCAGAATAGCACCTTTCGTATTGATACCGCTTTTTTATCAAATTACACCAATCGAAAATGATTTAATAAAAGATAGAATCAAAGAGCTGATTAAGAATGCGGGGCTTCAAGTTGAATCTGTTATGAAATTCAATATGAGCAAGAATACCAGAAAAGCGAATGCCGCATTTACCGGACTGGGTAAAGCCAAAAGAATTTTATTGGCAGATACACTACTCGAGAATTATTCTCCTCAGCAGATAATAACTATAATTGCCCACGAACTCGGTCATTATAAGAAAAAACATTTAATAAAAAATATTTTTATCGGAGCTGTATTCAGTTTTACGAGCTTTTATTTAACTGCGGGATTTTATGCGAAAGCTGTAGAGTGGTTCGGTTTTGACAATATTTACCGGCTTGCCGCACTTCCCTTGTTATTGATATGTATGGGATTGATCTTGATAGTATTCACTCCAGCTATGAACTTTATATCGCGAAAATATGAACATGAAGCGGACGAATTTGCAGTCAAAATAACGGGTGGAAAAGAGGAATTTATAAGTACGCTCATTTCTCTGTCTGAACAAAATCTCGTCGATAAAGAACCACACCCGTTGATCGAGTGGTTCTTCTACAGCCATCCTTCGTTGAAAAAAAGAATTGGCTATATAGAAAAATTATAGCAACTTTGTAGTTGAATTTTATGAATCAACAAATGTGTAAATAGCTTTTGGCTGTCTACAAAAGCAATAGAAATATGAGTATAATAAATAAAAAGCCAATTCTTTTTACCAATCTGATTATATTTGAATTGCATAAAATGAATTTATGGATTTGATAAAACAGATAGCAAAATACTCTATAATTTTAGCATTTGTATTGTCGGGCTGCCAGTTTGAGAAAGAGGCTGGAACCGAACCTTTTATTAACGATACAAATGTTCCTCATTCTCCCTCTCCAGAAAACAACAAAACTGGAGTTTCGACCGTTGTTACGTTGAAATGGCAGGCAGACAATGCTATTAGATACGATTTATATTTTGGAGAAACTTATCCGCCGAGTATTATTTATGCAGACAGTCTGAGTGAGCCTTCGTATCTTTTAACGAATCTTAAAGCATCAACTACATATTACTGGCAAGTAACGGCTTATTTCAGTGATGGTTCTAAAATAGCCGGACCGATCTGGAGTTTTACTACTATAGAATCCGGTCAAGCTGCTACTTCTGGCTATGTGATAAAGCTCTATAAAGTTGAAACGTCTGAACCCAGCAACGTTTATGTATTGCTGCAGGTTTTCGACCTTACGGGGAAGGGTGTAACGAATCTTCAATCTTCCGACTTCGAAGTATTTGAGGACGGCGAACCACTTTCACCTTCCGAGTCTAAATTGTCAATAAATAAAAGAGAAGGGATCAATTATAAATTACGAACACTTTTGTTACTGGATAACAGTACAAGTCTGAACAACGACATTGACGAAGTTAGAAACGCCGCTGTGGAATTTATTTCTAATAAATACAATGAGCAGGAATTTTCTATTATGCAATTTTCTGAACAGACAGAAATACTTGCTAATTTTACAAGCGACACCGATTCCCTAATGCGAAGCATTCAGCGATATCAGCCTGGTTATTCGTCGACTGATTTATATGGCGCAGTGATTAAAGGCGCGTCTTTACTCAAAGATGTTTTTACTGCCGATAGCGTTATTCAAAGCTTTATGATTCTTTTTACCGATGGTAGAGATACCCAGGGTTCGCACACTTTAACTGAAGCAGTCAATTCTGTCTATAACAAAATTGTATTTGCAGTTGGACTTGGACCAGAAATTCAACCAGCTGTTTTAAATTCAATTGGAACTGCAGGTTATTATCCGATATCCCATATATCAGAATTGAATTCCAGATTCGAGCAAATAAAATTGGAAGTAGATAAATTTGCAAACAGCTTTTATTTGATTTCGTATAAAAGTCCCAAAAGAGGGGACAGGAATCATACATTGATGGTGAGAATAAAAAACAACCCGTTTAATGGCGAAGGTTCTTTTGTGGTGGGAACATTCAATAGTAAAGGATTCTATTCCAACTAATTAAAGGAGAAAGATTTTATGTCTGTTACGAAAAGGGAAGTCGAATATATTGCTCGACTTGCCCGATTGAGATTTAATGACGAAGAGCTCGAAAGTTATACTGCAGAACTGAATGAGATACTTAATTACATGGAAAAACTGAACGAGTTAAACACAGAAACAGTTGAACCGCTGTCTCATCCGATTGAAAATGTCAATGTGTTCAGGGAGGATAAGCTGGTTGCGTCGATAGACCGTGCCGATGCTCTAAAAAACGCCCCTTCCAGAGACGAAGAGTTCTTTAAAGTTCCCAAAGTCATCAATAAATAAATTGTTCTAATATGATTGTCGGTGTAATTCCCGCTCGTTTCGCTTCAACCAGGCTTATGGGTAAACCTCTTGCAGACATTGGAGGTATGCCGATGATTCAGCATACGTGGATGAATGCAAAGAGGTCGAAACTGGTCGATAAAATAGTAATTGCTGTTGACGACGACAAAGTTTATCGAGTGGTCAAAGATTTCGGAGCCGAAGTATATATGACTCCGAAAGAAGTTAATTCCGGCACCGACAGGATTGCAATCGTAGCAGAACATTTGCCAGAAGCATCAATTTTCGTAAACATTCAGGGCGACGAGCCTTTTATCCAGGGCAAAATGATTGACGAAGCCATTGAACCTTTGCTTTTCGATAAAGACGTGGAAGTCTCCACACTGATTAGAAGAATTTCAACGGTCGAAGAAATGAAATCCCCCTCTGTTGTAAAAGTAGTCTTCGATTATAATAACTTTGCTCTCTATTTTTCGCGCTCGCCAATTCCATACGTAAGGGATGCGAAAACAAATCTCGAACGTGTAGAAACTGGAGAAATGTATAAACACATAGGACTCTACGTCTACAGGAGAGAAACTCTGCTTAAATTTACTTCATGGAAGCAAACTGATCTTGAAAGGATTGAAAAGCTTGAACAACTTAGAATGCTGGAACACGGAGTTAAAATTAAAGTGGTTTTGACCCAATACGACAGCCTTTCTGTTGATACACCTAAGGACCTCGAAATCGCACGCCGATTTTACGAAAGGTACATCAAGTCCCACAGATGACAAATTGTCTTTTCCTTTAAACCATTTTATTTTAGTGATATAAAAATAATGAGGTTATTATGGATCGCAGAATTAGAGTATTGGTAGCCAAAGCAGGGCTCGACGGACACGATAGGGGTGCAAAAGTTGTTGCGGCGGCTTTGAGGGACGCTGGAATGGAAGTAATCTACACGGGGCTAAGACAAACTCCCGAAATGATTGTTGAAGCGGCATTGCAGGAGGACGTGGATGCTATTGGTATCAGTATTCTTTCGGGCGCTCACATGACTATCTTTCCACGAATTCTCGAATTGATGAAAGAAAAAAATCTCAATGATGTCTTACTATTCGGCGGCGGTATCATTCCTGATGAGGACCTAAAAAAACTCAAGGAAATGGGTGTAGGTGAACTTTTTACACCAGGTACTCCAACTAAAGAAATTATCGACTTTTTGAAAAAATGGGTTGAACAGAACAGAAGATGAATATCTCCCCTCGAAGAATAATATACCTCGACTTAATGCGTGCCCTTGCTGTTTTGATGATGGTCGAAGGCCACACAACCGATACTTTCCTCGCAGACCAGTTCCGCAATCCAGATTCATGGTTATACCAACTCTGGTTAATAAAGCGTGGTTTTACAGCACCAATTTTTATGTTTACTTCAGGTGTTGTATTTACTTATCTCCTCAAACTTCAAAATCACCCTTTCTGGGAAAATCTGAGAGTATACAAAGGATTTAAACGTGTTATCACTCTGCTCTTAATCGGCTATCTACTTCGATTCCCCACAGCAACTTTGATCGATTATCAGAGTGTTTCTTTAGAACAGTGGTATATTTTCTTTACTGTAGATGCGCTCCACTTGATTGGTTTCGGCTTGTTATTTATTCTGATCTTTGAATATATCAGCGAAACTTTTAAAATCAACAGCTATATTGTTTTTTTACTAGGAGCACTTTTCTTTTTTATCATCCATCCTTTTACTGAAAATATTCAGTGGACAGCGTATATGCCCGTTCCACTGGCAGCATATTTTTATCATAAAACGGGCTCTCTGTTTCCTCTTTTCCCGTGGACAGGTTATGTCATAAGCGGTGCTCTGCTTGGCAGTTATCTGGCAAAAAATCCTGATGTCTTTACCTCACGCCGCTTCAGCAAAAATTTATTAATAATCGGTATTGTTCTTATAATTGCTGCACACCTCTTTCTTTTCATTAACTATCTGAACGAACTCCAAAAAGATGCTTATTATTTTATTTTGTTGAGATTGGGGGCTGTAATAGTACTGAATAGCATTATGTCGTATATTGCAGTTAAACTTGATAGCATTCCTGATATTGTCAAATGGATTGGAAGGCATACACTCGTTGTTTATGCGGTGCATGTAATAATCCTTTACGGCAGTGCATGGGTACCGGGACTTAATACCATTTTTGCAAAGAGTATGAATCTATATTTGTCTGTTTGCTGTGCAATTGTTATGATTGCTGCGATGATTATTATGGTATGGGGTATAGAAAAGTATAAATTGACATTCAAAAAAGAGGTAGCCCGAAGTTGAAGAAAAGAACCGAGAATCTAAATCCCGCTGCAAATAACGAGGATATTAGAGTTGAACAAACTCTGCGCCCCAGAACTTTTAACGAGTTTACGGGTCAGAGTAAAATTACAGACAATCTGAAAGTATTTATCGGCGCTGCTCTTAAAAGAGGTGATAGTCTGGATCATGTATTGCTTACAGGTCCACCAGGATTAGGCAAAACAACCCTTGCTCATATAATTGCAAATGAAATGGGGGTTAAGATTAAAGTAACTTCAGGTCCCGTTCTTGAAAAACCAGGGGACCTCGCAGGTTTATTGACAAATCTCGAAGAACATTCTGTCCTTTTTATCGACGAAATACATCGTTTGAGTCCAGTTGTCGAAGAATACCTCTATTCTGCAATGGAAGACTTTAAACTCGATATTATGATCGACAGTGGACCAAATGCCAGAACTGTCCAGATTAAGTTGCCAAAGTATACTCTAATTGGAGCAACAACGCGTGCTGGTCTTTTGACGGCTCCTCTGCGAGACCGTTTCGGTATTAAAGCACGGCTCGACTATTACGACAGTTCTCTCATTAAAAAAATAATTAATCGCTCGGCGCGCCTCTTAAACATCGAGATTGATGACCTTGCAGCCGAGGAGATTTCAAAACGTTCAAGAGGAACTCCAAGAATAGCTAACCGATTGCTTCGCAGAACAAGGGACTTTGCCGATTATGAAAATAAAAAATATATCGACGTCGAAATTGCGCGCAAAGCACTCTCTGCACTCGAAGTTGATGAAGATGGTCTCGACGAAATGGACAAAGAAATTATCCTTACAATAATTGAAAAATTCAACGGTGGCCCAGTCGGGTTAAATACAATATCCGTGGCAGTCAACGAAGATGCAGGTACAATTGAAGAAGTCTATGAACCGTTTTTAATTCAACAAGGTTTTATTCAAAGGACTCCACGCGGCAGAGAAGCCACCGAACTGGCATACGCTCGCTTTAATCGTAAACGCGGAATCCATAACAATCAACAATCTCTATTTTAATGATGCTGAAGATTAATAATATAGAAATCGGCGGGGGAAATCGTTTCGTTCTTATTGCCGGTCCATGCGTGATCGAGAACAGAGAAATTACACTGCGCACCGCAGAGGAAATTAAGAAAATTACTTCGAAATTAGGAATTCCATACATTTTCAAATCGAGTTACAAAAAAGCAAATCGCACAAGTCTCAATTCTTTTACAGGATTACCAGAAGATGAAGCGTTTGCAATACTGAAAGAAGTAAAGGATTCTTTAGGTCTTCCAGTTTTAACCGATGTTCATACAGAACCGGAAGTTAAAACTGCAGCTGAGGTTGTAGATATACTCCAGATTCCAGCTTTCCTTTGCAGGCAGACGGAATTATTAATAGCCGCTGGTAAAACAAGTAAAGCCGTCAATGTTAAAAAAGGGCAATTCCTTGCACCAGAAGATATGAAATTCGTTGTGGAAAAAATTGAATCGACTGGCAATAAAAAAATTTTATTGACAGAGAGAGGCACCACATTTGGCTACCATAATTTAATTGTCGATATGAGGAGTCTGGAAATAATGAAAGAGACCGGATATCCGGTAATTATGGATGCAACGCACTCGGTTCAAATTCCGAGTAAAGGAGGAATAAGCGGAGGCCAGCCGAGATTTATAAAAACGCTCGCAAAAGCTGCTGCCGCTGTGGGTATCGATGGACTCTTTCTCGAAGTTCATCCAGATCCTCCAAAAGCTTTGAGCGACTCGGGAAGTCAGCTCCCATTGAATCAACTCGAGGATTTGCTGATTTTGATTAAGAAATTCGACGAGATAGTGAAAAGTGAATATTAATATAAAAGAGAAACTGAACAATATTAAATTATTTGTTTTTGACCTCGACGGCGTGCTTATTCAGAATGAAAACGATGCAGAACTTTTGATTGAATCCGTTGCTGAGTACTCCAAAGAATTTAAAAATCGTAATCTCGCAATTGCCATCATCACTGCCAGACAGAAAGATGAATTAGTTGAAAAACTGAAGGATATAGAAAATTGTTATGTTGTATACGGAAGTATCGATAAAGTATCCTCTGCCAGACTTCTTTTGAAAAAAATGAATATCGATTGTGAAAATACTTTTTATGTGGGGGACGACATACTCGACATACCGTTACTGAATTTGTGTGGACTTTCGGCGGCGCCTCGCACCGCACGCCGGGAAGTAAGAAGAGTGGTCGATTTTATTCTTAATGGTACTAACACAAAAGAAATTTTTAAGGAAATTTTAGACTATCTTGACGTTAAAGATGAACTTTGATACAAAAATCAATACTCTCGAAAAAAAATGGCTTTTTGCCATTCTTCCCGAAAACAAACCTGGTTATAGATCAATCCGAAATAAAATCGAAAATTCTTTTGTTTTAAAAAGAATTGATTTATCAAACGAACAGATTCAAGATTCTTACAAATTAATTCTTGTACCCAAAAATAATAGCGGTAAAAATAATCTGGATATTTATGCAACAACTCCAATTTCGGTGGGAAGAATTAAATATGAAAATGCAGAAGTGTATATTACAATTTCTTCTCTTGAAGATGATGTTTTCGAAATCGAAATTTCTAAGGACGAAAAGCTTAGTCAATACGGCAGGCTCTTGAACATCGAAACATTCGCAAACTGGGTACCCGGTGTGAAAGCTCCTTTCGACAATTCCAGAGTTAGAGAAATTGAAATTGTAAAAAATAAATATCTGCTCGCAATAGCGCCTCAACTCAAAAGAATATGGCTTTATGAATTTGAGACGGGCTTAAATTACTTGATTCCTCTATCAAATTTATTCAATGAAATAATGCGGGCTAAAAAAATCCAATCGCCAAAAATTGTCGGTAATCCAGATTATTTGTTTGAAAATATTGATGAGTTCGAAGATGAAGATTTTATAAGAGGATTGTATTTCTACAACAAATATATTAGAAGGCTTGATATTAAACTTGAGTTAAATGAAATACCAAAAAGTAAAAGTATATTCGATTTATTTTCTTTATTTAAAACAAAAAAGAGGCAATAAGTGTCGGAAGAACAAATTATATCAAAAGGAAAGGAAGTGATAAAGATCGAGGGGGAAGCCGTACTCGGATTGGAAAAAAGTATCGATGATTCATTTGTAAAAGCCGTAAAGATTATTCTTTCATCGAAGGGAAGAGTTGTCTTTACAGGCATGGGAAAGTCGGGATTGATTGCCCGGAAAATAGTAGCCACCATGAATTCTACGGGTACAGCTGCTATCTTTATGCATCCGACCGACGCACTTCATGGCGACCTCGGCATGGTAAGAAAAGACGATGTGGTTATTATGATTTCCAAAAGTGGTAATACCGATGAATTATTGAATCTTATCCCAATGTTCAAAAGAATTGATGTAAAGATAATCGGAATGATTGGAGCCCGCGAATCAAAACTTGGCAGAGAATGCGACGTCTGTTTGAATGTATCTGTCGAGCAGGAAGCCTGTCCGCACGATCTGGTTCCAACGGCTTCGACCACCGCTGCACTGGCAATGGGAGATGCACTCGCCATTGCTCTTCTGGAGATGAGAGGTTTTACACCGGAGGATTTTGCTTTGCTTCACCCTGCAGGCAGCCTGGGCAAAAGACTTTCGCTGCGTATCGAAGAAATAATGATTAAAGGAAAAGACATTCCAATTGTAAATGAAAAGACTTCATTGAAGGACACTATTTACGAAATCACTTCGAAACGACTCGGGACTACGTGCGTGGTGAACGAAAATGGTACATTAACTGGCATAATAACCGACGGCGACTTAAGACGACTTCTCGAAAAAACACTCGACTTGAAAGACCTGAAAGCCGCCGACGTCATGACCAAAAATCCTAAAACTATAAAGCCCGACCTCCTGGCATCGTTTGCTCTGCAAGAAATGGAAAAATACAATATTACTTCTCTAATTGTAATTAACGATTCCAGAATTCCTGTGGGAATAGTACATCTGCACGACCTTGTTAAACTCGGCTTGCAAAGAAGATGAAAAAATTTTTTCTGATACTGTCAGTACTGATAATTACAACATGCTCAGATGAAAATCTGAAACCCGTGATTTCGGATACTCCTGCTGAAAGTGAAATACCCGCTCACGAAAGCTGGAATTCCAGAATTGTATTCAGTAACGACGGGATACTGAAAGCAATTTTATATGCCGACCATCTCCGAAAATACGACGAAAAAAAAATAACTTTACTCGAAGGAGTGAAAATCGATTTTTATGACAAAAATAAAAAAACTACCACCCTCACTTCTCTTCGAGGTAAAGTGGACGACAGAACGATGGATATGTTTGCTTACGACAGTGTGATGGCTGTTAACGATAGCGGTACTGTATTAACTACGAGCGAACTGATGTGGAGAAATTCCGATAAAAAAATTCTAACTGACAAATTTGTATCGATTAGATCGAAGGATGAGATTATTGAGGGTTACGGTTTCCTATCGGACCAGCAAATGAGTAACTACACAATTTTCAGAATTACTTATTCTGCAATCATTAAAAACGGAAATGAACGTTGAAGAAAACAATTTTTATAATGCTGCTCTCTTTTTCTATAATATACGGACAGGGTAATATATTACGTGTAGAAGGCGACAGCCTAATTGGCAAAAGAATTAACGGTGAAACAATACGCGAAGTACACGGCAACGTGGTTATGTATCAGGACAATGTTATTATAAAGTGTGATACTGCCATTCAATACATTACAAAAGAAAGAGCTGAATTGATCGGAAATGTTATAATTCTACAGGATAGCATTGTAATAAAAACAACCCGTGGATTTTATTATGACGACTCAAAAATTAGTTTTTCAAATAACGGAGTATTTTACACAGATGGTCATATAACGTTGACTGCAGATAACGGTTATTATTATTACGACGAAAAAAGAGCATTCTTCTATGGCAATGTCGTTATACACGATTTGGTGACAAAATTAAATGCCGACCGTTTCTATTATTACGATGACGCCGATAAAGCAGTCGCTGCGGGCAACGTAACAGTGATTGACACATCTTTAATTCTCCAAACAGACAGTTTGATAAATTACAGAAACGAGAATACTACGTTTGCTTTTAATAACGTCATCTTGAAAGATTTGAATAACAGTATGTTGATTAAAGGTAATTATCTGGAAAGTAAAAACGATTACTCGAAAGTAACCGGCAATGCCTTCCTGATGAAGATTGACACACTCGAATCTGGTGAAAAGGATACATTGTTTGTAAAAGCTAAAATTATGGAATCGTATTCGGATTCTACAAATCGACTGATTTGCACCGATTCTGTTAGGATACTTAAAGGAAAATTTGCTTCGGTAAATAACTTTACCATTTATTATAGAGATAAAGATAGAATTTTTACATACAAATTACCGAACGATCAAATGGCGCCTGTAATATGGAATGAAAATACGCAGATTCTTGGGGACACAATCGATATTATAACCGATAATAATAAACTGGAAAGAATGATAATTAAATCGGATTCCGAAACAACGTTAAATGCACTTCTTGTCACGCAGAATATTGACTATCCAAAAAGATACGACCAGATTTCTGGTGCACAATTCGAAATGTTTTTTGAAAGTGGCAAATTGAATAAAACGGTTGTAAGTGGAAATATGCTGAGTATTTATTACCTTTATGAAGAAAATAAACCTAACGGTTTGATAAAATCGAGTTCACAAAGTGCAGTGATTTATTTCATTGATAATAAGGTGGACAAAGTAAAATTATTCGGAAAACCGGCAAGTGAATATTACCCCGAAAATCTTGTGACCGAAAAAGAAATTGACTTTACTTTGCCCGATTTTATACTAATAAAAGATAAACCAGTAAAAGACGAATTCATTAAAAATTGAAAACTACGGTTGGTAATATGAAATTAAGTGGTGAAGGTCTTAAGAAAATTTATAAGAAACGAACTGTCGTAAACGAAGTTTCTATATCGGTTGAACAGGGAGAAGTGGTAGGGCTTTTAGGGCCGAACGGCGCAGGTAAAACCACTACTTTTTATATGATTGTTGGAATGATTAAACCCAATGGCGGAAGAGTGTTCATGGATGGTAACGAGATTACGGAAGAACCGATGTACAAAAGAGCTAAAATGGGCATCGGTTATTTACCACAGGAAGCCTCCGTTTTCAGTAGATTGAGTGTCGAAGACAATATTATGGCAATTCTTCAAATGATAGACATTTCTAAGTCAGAAAGGGAAGAAAGGCTCGAATCCCTTCTCGACGAACTCGGTATAAAACACGTTCGAAAAAGTATGGGATTTCAACTCAGTGGAGGCGAAAGAAGAAGGACAGAAATTGCAAGAGCACTGGCTACAAATCCAAAATTTATCCTGCTCGACGAGCCTTTTGCAGGCGTCGACCCGATTGCCGTGGAAGATATTATGAATATTGTCGCCAACTTGAAACATAAAGGCATCGGCATTTTAATTACAGACCACAACGTACACGAAACGTTGAGCATTGTAGATCGGGCTTACATATTGATTAACGGAAAAATATTTAAGGAAGGAACTGCCCACGAATTAGCTGAAGACGAGGAAGTTCGTAAACTTTATCTTGGTGAAAAATTCAGACTCGATCGCTACTCATAATCCTTCTATAATTATGTATGATGCAAATGTGAGGACTGTTATATAAAGAATTAATAGCAATATTTTTTTTAGTCGCCGTTTCTTAATTAGCTTCTTTTGATAAGTCCACGTGGCTGTTTTATCTCTTTTATAATCCCCTTTGTCGATAGACCAGTTTTGGAATTCCATATTTCACGAAAGTTAAATTTCTTGCCTGAATATTAAGAAATTGTGTTTTACCATTGTATGATATAAATCATAACAAAATATACAAATTTTGAATGGGTATTGAAATGCTGAATTATATATTAAAAAATACATTTTTTTTTGATTTACTTAAGTTATCTACGTTGAGTTCAAAAATATTCACTGGATATAATTTTTCCGATACGATTAGTGCATTTAATTTTAAAAGAGAAATATGAAACACTATAAATTCAATTCCGATTTTATTACAGAAAAAGTATCTTCAATTGAATGAGGCTGATAACCCAGTTCGGTTATGGCCTTGAGAATAATTAATCCCGATTTCAGTGGGCGCGGTGCCGGTTGATTCAAATCTTTTGTTAATATAGGTCGAATCAATTTTTTGTCGAGTTGAAAATAGTCCGCAATTTTCTGTGTGAATTCGTAGCGGGATAGTATTTCTTTCCCGCCTATATTGTAAATTCCTTCTTTCTTGAATTCAATTATTCTGGCTATGGAATCTACCAGGTCGTCCGTAAAAGTTGGATTGTTGTATTGGTCGGTTACAATGCTGATAACCTTGTTTTCTTTCAGAGAGTTAATTACCCATTTAACGAAATCCGGCTTACCTTCTTGAACTGGACCGTAGAGAACGTTTGTCCTCAATATTGTATATCTAACTCCGTTTGCTCTTATCGAATTCTCCGCGGCAAGTTTTGTCCTGCCGTAATAACTAATTGGACAGGGACGGTCGGTCTCGGTATAAGGTCCCTTTTTCCCGTCAAAAATATAATCGGTAGAAATGTGGATAAGATGGGCATCGATTGTCCATGAATAGAATGCCAGATTTTCTACACCCGTTACGTTTATTTTCCACGCCTGTTCGCGTTCTGTTTCAGCTTTGTCAACATTTGTATAAGCGGCGGCGTTTATTACAAAATCGGGAAAAAAATCGAGTATTATTTTCTTTACACTGTTTTTGTCTGTTATGTCGAGGGTTTTATACTGAACTGATTTTATATATGAATTCTTTTCAATCGAGGTACACAAAAGTTCAAATTTATCCAAACGCGATGAAAAGAAACGTGTGAGACGTTGACCTAACATTCCATTCGATCCAACAATCAAGATTCTCGTCTTAATCATAATTTTGCTTTTATAATGTTGTCAATTTTACCAGATACAGATAGAGCGGCAAAATAATTGGCTTTCTTTAGAGAGTAATTCAAATCCTGCGTCGAAAGATATGAATAAAAAAAGACCGACCCAAAGATATCGCCGCAACCAATTTTATTAATCTCATCCACATCTTCAGCTTTGACTTCGACCGTTTCTAATTGCTCGCCCGAAATATAATAAAGTTCTGCTCCTGAATTTCCTTTTGTAATCAGAACAATCTTAACTCCGTGATTTATAATTTCTGCCGCTGCTTCTTTCCTGTCACTGTAGTCATAAATAGTTTTTAACTCGTTCTGGTTGCACTGCAGGATATCGATGCATGATAGCCATTTTTCTATTTCAGGTATTGTTCTAAAGAAGCGCTTGTTGTTTGTATCAACTCCGCGTGCCAATGTATGGACGTCGAAATAAATTAGTCCTTTGTAATTCTTTCTAATTTTTTCAAGTTGTTGGTGATCGATATCGAAACCAGTTATCATATTAATTAGAATGCCGTCGAAACGGTTCCAGTCGATATCGGGTAGAATTAATCTGTCGGATAAATTTTTATAGATTTCTTCCCGCTCTCCTTCTTGTTCGGTAATTAAAAGGACTGAAGGCATATCAGCTAAATTGAAAATAAAATCGGTGCGCAATTTACTGTAGAGAGAATTAAAGAGGTGGAACTTATTTTTATCTACACCCGTAATTAAAAAAACGTTATCCGTTTCGTTAATCTGCGAAAGCATGCCGAGCGCAGAATAATAAATTCCACCTGGCCTTATATATTCTTTCCCGTAATGGGAGATATAGTCGATAATCGAATGTCCTACCAGTGCAATATTCATATCTTGAAAAATTAATATATTGTGAACAGTTTAAATCATGAATTTGTTGTATGGTCAAAAGTTACAAAAAATTATAAGAAAAGTTATGAAAATCGGAATAACATGCTATCCAACTTATGGCGGTAGCGGAGTTGTTGCAACCGAATTAGGACTTGAACTTGCTGCCAGAGGTCATCAGGTTCATTTTATTAGTTATGCAATTCCTCATCGTCTGGATCGTTTTGTCGAAAATATTTTTTTCCACGAAGTAGAAATGGCAAGTTATCCGCTTTTCGAGCACTCGCTTTACGATATATCGCTTACGAGTAAAATGCTTGAAGTTATTGAATATGAAAACCTGGATTTAATGCATGTACATTATGCAATTCCTCATGCGATAAGTGCATATCTGGCAAAGCAAATTAGAAAAAAATTAAACAGCGATATTAAATTTATAACGACATTACATGGTACCGACATAACTTTGATGGGATTGGAACCATCTTTTATGCCGCTCGTTAAATTCAGTATTGAAGAAAGCGACGGCGTAACGGCAGTTTCCCGCTTCCTGAAAGAAAAAACTTTGACGAATTTCAATATCCAGAAAGAGATAGAGGTTATCTATAATTTTATAGATATTAATAAATACAGACCTAAGGAGAACGAAGACTTCAGGAATCATATTGCGCCGAATGGAGAAAAAGTGCTGGTTCACACTTCTAATTTCCGAGCCGTTAAAAGAGTAACCGATACAATCAAAATACTCTATATTGTTAATAAGCAAATTCCAACACGCCTTTTACTTGTAGGCGATGGACCGGAACGTTCGGAATGCGAACGATTAACGAGGGAATTAAATCTCCATAAAGAAGTAATTTTTTTGGGCAAGCAAGATGCACTTCCAGAAATTTTAAATGCAGCTGACATTTTTTTAATGCCTTCTCAGTCCGAAAGTTTTGGTCTTTCTGCTCTTGAGGCAATGGCTTGTGGTTTGCCTGTTGTCAGTTCCTCAGTAGGTGGATTACCCGAATTAATTATTCACAACGAAACCGGATATATTGCAGAAATTGGGGACGTGGAACGAATGGCAAAATATGTTCTCGATTTGCTTACTAACGAAAAGAAGTATAAAACTTTTTCATTGAATTCAAGAAACAGAGCAGTGAAAAATTTTGACAAAGATTTGATTGTGCCGAAGTACATAGACTATTACGAAAAAGTTATGAATTCTTAATCCTTTCGTTTGACTGAACGCTGGCGGTTAATTTCGAAAAGAATTACTCCTGTTGCAACAGATACATTTAATGAGTCAATTTTTCCCTTCATCGGAATTTTAACCAGGAAATCGCATTCTTCTGAAACGAGCCTTCTTATTCCTCTTTCTTCGTTACCTATTATAAGGGCAATTGGAGAAGAATAGTCGACAGTGTCGTAATTTACCGATTTTTCAGAAACGTCAGCTCCAACAATCCAGAATCCTTTCTCCTTGAGATATTTTATTGGCTGCATAAGATTTCCGACTCTGGAAATTTTCAAATGTGATAATGCACCAGCTGAAATTTTTGCTACTGTCTCGTTTACAGGTGCACTGTTGATTGACGTAATTATTACTCCATCAACCCCTGCACATTCGGCTGTTCTCAAAACTGCTCCAAGATTGTGAGTATCCTGCAATGTATCGAGTATTAAAATTAAAGGCTCTTTACTTTTTAAAGAATGATCGATCAGTTCGCGATAATCCAGAAATTTATAGATGCTTTTAATTGCAATTACACCTTGAGTATTTAGATTGCCAGCCAGCTGCTTGAATTTTTTCGAAGAGAGTTGTGTGATTTTAAAATTGTTTTTCTTGGCTGCTGTAAATATTCGATTTATTGCTTCGCCATGCTGACCATAAGCAACGTAAATTACCTCGATGTCTTCCTTTGCATTAATTGCTTCGAGTACGGGCTTCCTGCCGTAAATAATTTCCAATTTAAAGTCCCCGCTTAGTCAGCAAAACTAAAATTATTATTATCCACTTCGAATTTACAGAAGATGCGGTTGTTTTTTTTGGGAGGCATAAATTCTTTTATCAAATTAATTGCCCTGTTGTTGAAATCGACCTGGTATTCAGCGCTGTTGATAGCCCCGTCTTGCTTTGTTAGATTTATATTGATATTACCTTCCAGAAACTCTCTCAATAATTCGCATGATGCAGGACCTACTTCAGGCACGAGGTCCATTCTAGCTTTCAGTCCTGTAATTATTATATAAATGTTGTTCTCTTTTTCTATCAAGTCATAAGTGATTTCGTACGTAAAGTTTGTAAAATATGCGATAGTTTCGATACGTATAACGAGATATTGTTTCTTTACAGTTTTATCGTATCTGAAAAAGAGTTTGCATAAATACTCGAGCTTGTCGGGCTTGGGTGCTGGTATAGCTTTCAGTACCGATTCGGGTTTTTTCTTCCGCGTTTTGGGAATCTTTGGCGGATCGTTTACTTTACGCAGAGGCATATCAACCTCTCTTTATTTTATCGACGACCAAGTCAATATCTTCAAACGAAATGGCAGTTTGTTCGCCGGTCGTCATATTTTTTAATAGAGCCTTTTTATCATTATATTCCTCGCCACCAAAAAAGAGTACGTATGAAGCATTCAATTTGTTTGCTTCTCGCATTTGTGCTTTCAGGCTTCTCGACAGATAATCGCACTCGGCTTTTAATCCTTTCTGTCTCAATCGATTAGTAAGAATAAAAGAATCGTCGTTGAGATTTTTATCGAGCAATGCTACATATACGTCAATTTTATCTTGAGGGATATTAAGGATATTTTCATTTTCGCAAGCCAGTAAAATTCGTTCAATTCCAGCAGCGAATCCAACGCCTGGCAAATCGTCGCCTCCGAGTTGGGCAACCAGACCGTTATAACGACCTCCTCCGCACAGTGCACTTTGCGAGCCGACGCTGCCACTTGCTATTTCGAATGTGGTGTGTGTGTAATAATCCAGCCCCCTTACCAATCTGGGTTCTATTTCATATTTTATTCCAAGTTTAACAAGAGCATTCTTTACTTTATCAAAGTGTTCGAGGCTTTGAGCTCCGAGAAAATCGATAAGAAGGGGTGCATCTTTCATTATCTCGATATCCTGTTCCTCTTTGCTGTCGAAGATTCGCAGGATATTGGTCTCATATCTTCTCTTGCTTTCGTTTGAAAGACGACTGTAGTGATTTTTTAGATAACCCTTTAATTCATTTTTGTAGGATTCTCTTTCTGAAGGAATACCGAGAGTATTGATGATTACGGTTAAATTTTTCAGTCCAATTTGATTTAATATGGAATAGGCAATCACAATCATTTCAGCGTCTAAAAAAGGGTCGTTGCTGCCGATTGCTTCGGCCCCAAATTGATGAAATTGACGCAGCCTGCCTGCTTGAGGTCTTTCCTGCCGGAACATAGGAGAGATATAAAAGAGCTTGTTTAACTGTGATTTTTTATGGAGTGAATGCTCAATCAATGCTCTCACTACAGCGGCTGTCATTTCAGGTTTAAGAGTAATACTGAGTCCGCCTCTGTCTTCGAATGTATACATTTCTTTGCTAACTATGTCGGTCTCTTCTCCAATGCCACGAGCAAAAAGTCGCGTTTCTTCAAAAATCGGTGTCCGAATTTCACTATAATTAAATTTTTCAAAAGTTGTGCGGACGAGATTTTCAATATACCTCCATTTGGGTATATCACCTGGAAGGATATCTTTTGTACCTGTAACGGCTTTAATCATTAAGGAGAAACCTGGTATTAGTTAATTTCGAAATATTGTTTTTCTTCTTCCAGAAAGAGATTATAAATTTCGTCGGCAGTTTTAGCCTTGGAAAGATTTTCTCTGAATTCCTCGTTATTCATCATTCTCGATATCCTGCTGAGGAGTTTGATGTGCGGCCCGACAAGGTTTTCTTTGCCGACGAGTAAAAAGACAAGGTTTACCGGTTGACCGTCGAGAGCCTGAAAATCGATTGGCTCGTCGAGTTTACCAAATGCAGCAATGATATCATTGACGCCGTTTGATTTAGCGTGCGGTATGGCAAAACCTTTACCAACACCTGTCGACATTATTTTTTCACGTTCATGTACGGCTTCACGAACCCCTTCAAGGTCTTTAACCCGTTCGTCATCTCGAAATAAATCTACCAATTCATTAATAACTTCGGCTTTGGTTTTCCCCTTCAACGAAGGTATAATTTTGTCGGGTTGTAAAATATCCGAAATTTTCATCTAATACCCACTTAGTTTTTACTGCTACAAATTTAAGAAACCATTATCCCTTTATCAATCGACCAGATTTTTTTACTACCAATTTTCTTGAAATCGGATAAAAGTAACCTTAATTTATCATTAAAAATAAAATTGGAGTTATAATGGATATTCAAAACAAAACAGTATTAGTTCTGGGGGCATGGGGACTGGTAGGTAACGCCGTTACGCGCAAACTGGTGAGCGAAAAGCCAAAAAGAATTATTGTAACTTCACTCAAAAAAGAAGAAGCGCTTGCACAGGTTGAAAAGCTAAAGAAAGAATTCACCGGATTGCCGGAAGACTATTTTGTTCCGTGGTGGGGAAATATTTTTGTACGGTATGAATTTAAGGATAAAAATCGTCTGGAACTGCTCGAAGATCCCGAATCACGCCGAATTCTTATGTACGATATAATGGAGGAATTGAACGACGAGATACTTGAGGCTTCGGCGGCTTATAAATTAATTATGGAATTCAAACCAGAAATTGTTATCGATTGTGTAAATTCAGCAACGGCAATCGCATACCAGGATATCTATTCGACTTATTACCGGATTAAAAGATTAATGAACGAAGGCTCGGATGCCGAAGTAATGCGAAATGAAATGGAAAAACTCTTCTGCAGCGAATATGTTCCTCAAATTATCCGACACGTACAAATACTTTATAATGCAATGAGCAGGGCAGGCACAAAAATTTATTTTAAGATTGGAACGAGCGGCACAGGGGGAATGGGATTGAATATCCCTTACACACACAGCGAAGAGAAACCGTCACGCGTTCTGCTGAGTAAATCTGCCGTAGCCGGAGCTCATACTCTATTGCTATTTTTAATGGGCAGAACTCCACAAGGACCAATTACAAAAGAAATTAAACCGACTGCCGCCATCGCCTGGAAAAAAATTGAGTTCGGTGAAATTAGAAAAGGAGGAAAACCAATCGAAATTCAGAATGTCGACTTGAATGATGCTGTTAGGTTAGAAGGAAAGTTGCAATTAAAACCCGATATTAAATTCAAGTCAACCGGTGAATCATTAAAATCGGTTTACATAGATACCGGAGAGAATGGCACTTTTTCCAGAGGAGAGTTCGAGGCAATTACAACTCAAGGACAGATGGAATATGTAACTCCAGAAGAAATTGCCGACGACCTGATATACGAAATTAAAGGCGGTAATACTGGTCACGACATAATCAATGCTCTCGACAATGCAACGCTCGAACCAACATACAGAGCCGGATTCTTGCAGCATTCAGCCGTCGAGAAACTCGAAGAACTCGAAAATTTGTACGGCAAAGAAAGTGTTGCATTCGAATTGTTAGGTCCACCGCGCCTTTCAAAATTATTGCATGAAATAAATTTACTGAGACACGTCGCCGGCGAAATGAAAAGAATACCAGAATTTTCTCCAGCTGAACTATCGAACAAAGTTTTCGAGTACATCAAAGAAAACGACAGGTTGAGAAATGAAATAATTTCGATTGGTATTCCAATTCTTCTGCCCGATGGCAAATCCCTGCTACGAGGTAATACGATGAAGATTCCTCCGTTCAGAGGCGAAAATGAATTGAATATTACCGCAGAAAGTATCGATTTGTGGGCACACGACGGCTGGGTCGATTTGAGAGAGAAAAACATGGAAACCTGGATCGAGAGGATTAATGCAATCATTGCAGAAGCCAGTTCAATTCCAGAAGAAGATACCAGTTCAATGCACGTTCGTACCAGGAAATACTGGAACGACTTCGGTAAAATCGATATCGGTAAAGTGGTCGGATGGATCTTCAGTAAAGAAGAAAAAGGCGAACGGATGAAAGCTTAATTTGACAGTCGGGGCTATCAAAAGTATAATGAAATTTGTGCCGATCGCTTAAAGCACGCATTAAGATAGTCCCGACTCTTATCTGATGAAAGGATTTCTTTTTTCTTCGAATAAATTTAATTGCTAACGTAACGTGTCTATTACAGGTCACAATTTTTATTACACTCGTAATAGACTATATATTCTTATCCGCTATACTTTCAAGAATTCAGTTCACTATTATCTTTTATGAATTTCCTCGTTAATAATTTTATATCGGTGCGCTTTGACGTGCCTCTTTTCCATCTCTTTCTTAAAGTCGTATTGCTTAACTACTTTTATATTACGCGGCAAAATTATATGTGTTCAGGGATTGATAACCGGGGGAACCTGACTGGTTCTTATAACAGGCGGCTGATTTTTCTTTCTTATTTTTGTAATTAAATAAGAAAAAAGAATTATAATTATTGCAGTTGCGAATGAGATTGTGAGAATATGAAAAATGATTTCGTCTAGTTCCATAAAATTTTAAAATTTCTTTCCTTTATTATCGCATAAATAGTGCCTTAATTTTAGGGTTATTCATCAAAAAAATGAAGTAATTTAAAGATGCGGTGTCCCATTTAGTGGTGTTTTATCAATATGGTACATAAAATGAAATGCCTGCCATAAACGAGGCAGGCATTGAGGGAAAGAGAAATTTAATTGATTACGGGTTTGCGTCCGATGCTGTAGTATACAAAACCAAGTTCTTTCATTTTTGCTGGGTCGAAAATGTTTCTGCCGTCGAAAATCAATCTGTTTTTCAGCAGCTTTTTCATTTGCTCGAAATCTGGATTTCTGAATTCATTCCATTCTGTAAGGATCAGCAGTGCATCGGCGTCTTTGAGAGCCGAATATTGGTCTTGAGCATATTGAGGTTTATCGCCCAGATAGAAACGCGCGTTTTCCATTGCCGCCGGGTCGTATGCAACCACTTTTGCATTTGCAGCGAGTAATTGATTGATAATTACAATTGAGGGTGCTTCCCGCATATCGTCGGTATTGGGTTTGAAGGAGAGACCCCAGACGGCAAAAGTTTTGCCATCTAAGATACCGTTGAAATGCTCTTTAACTTTTTTTACGAGAATTTCTTTCTGGTTTTTATTTACTTCGTCGACAACTTTCAGAATTTTCATCGGCGAGCCAAATTCTTCGGAAGTTTTAATTAATGCATTTACATCTTTTGGAAAGCAGGATCCGCCGTAACCAATTCCAGGAAAAAGAAAGCGTTTGCCAATACGTGTATCGGATCCCATTGCTTTGCGAACCATTTCCACATTAGCACCGGCTTTTTCGCAGAAATTTGCCAGTTCGTTCATAAATGTAATTCTCATTGCCAGATAAGAATTCGAAGCGTATTTAGTTACCTCTGCACTTTCTGGATCCATTTCAAAAATCGGGTTACCCTGTCGCACAAAGGGCTCGTATAAAGCTCTCATTTTTTCAAAAGCTTTCGGATTCCTTGCACCTATTACTATCCGGTCGGGCTTCATAAAATCATCCACTGCAAATCCTTCCCTCAAAAATTCAGGATTCGAAACCACTTCAAAATTTTCAATGTTGTACTTTTCAAGTATCTTTTTGACAGCTGCTGAAGTGCCAACAGGAACAGTGCTCTTATTGACTATAATCTTAAAATCATTCTTTTGAGAATTCTGTAATATTTTGCCAATTTCTTCAGCAACTCCAAACACATATTTCAAATCTGCCGATCCATCTTCACCTTGTGGAGTTGGCAGGCATAAAAAAATTATTTCAGACTCTTCAACCGCGCGACGCAGGTCGGATGTAAAAGTAAGTCTATTTTTGTCAATATTTCTCTGGAATAAAATTTCGAGGCCGGGTTCATATATCGGTACAATCCGACGGTTTAATTTCTCCAGTTTTTTCTGGTCGTTGTCCACGCAGATAACCGTATTGCCCATTTCGGCAAAACAAGTTCCACTGACCAGTCCCACATAACCGGTTCCAATAACAGCTAATTTCATTAAATGTCCTCCTGCTTAAATAAGAAATCGTGTTCTATTTCGTTAAATTTTTTTGCTTTCAAATCTTTCTCCGAAACAATTGGATTTTCAATGTGCCAGTCGATATTTAAATGCGGATCGTTATACAAAATAGCTCGTTCGTGTTCTTTGCTGTATCGCGCCGTGCATTTGTACATGAAAAATGCTTCGTCCGATAGGACTGAAAAACCATGTGCAAATCCTGGCGGAATCCAGAGTTGCTCTTTTTTAATGTCGTCAAGCACGTAAGAAAAACATTTGCCGTAAGTTGGCGAACCATATCGAATGTCGACTGCCACGTCGAGAACTTTGCCTTTTAAGACCGTGCAGAGTTTCCCCTGAGCAAATTTGCCGACTTGATAATGAAGTCCACGAATTGTATTCTTTACAGATTTTGAAACGTTATCTTGAACGAATTCAAATTTAATTCCGCCGTCTTCGTATTTGAATTTGTTGAACAATTCAAAAAAGAAACCGCGCTCGTCTTCATAAATATCTGGTTTGATGATCAGTAGTCCATCGATATGTACTTTTTCGAAAATCATAATCAGTATTTTGGATTAGAATGCCATTTCCATGCTGTCGAAAGGATTTCATCAATATTTGTTTCTGGTTTCCAGTTCAGAAGTTGTCGTGCCTTTTTATTGTCGGCAACGAGAACTGCAGGATCGCCCGGACGTCGTCCTGTAATTTCGTAATTTATTTTTTTGCCTGTAACTTCTTCGGCTTTATTAATTATTTCAAGAACAGAATTTCCAACGCCTGTACCAAGATTAATAATTTCCGACGAAGTGTTTTCTTTTTCCAGATAAAGAAGCGCTTTTAAATGAGCATCTGCCAGATCCATCACATGAATATAATCCCTGATGCATGTGCCGTCGTGTGTATCGTAGTCGTTTCCGAAAACAAAAACTTTATCGCGTTTGCCCAGAGCGGCTTCGAGAACTATTGGAATTAAATGAGTCTCAGGCGAATGGCTCTCGCCTATCTCTCCTTCGGGGTCGGCGCCTGCAGCATTGAAATATCTTAAACAAACGTGCTTCAAACCGTATCTTAATTCAAAGTCCTTCAGCATCATCTCAATTACAAGTTTGGTGTTTGCGTAAGGATTAATCGGTTTTGCCGGTTCAGACTCCGAAATTGGAACTTTATTTGGATTGCCGTAGATCGAACACGTGGAAGAAAAGACAAACTTTTTCAGATTGTGTTTAACAGCTGCTTTAATCAAATTAAAACTTCCAACAACGTTATTTGTATAGTAAAGTTCCGGATTTTCTACCGATTCACCCACGTATGCAAAAGCAGCAAAGTGAACGATCGCTTCGGGTTTATATTTGTTAATTACTTTTTCTAACTCAACGTAATCGAGCAGGTCGACATTTTCAAAAGGAATTGATTTATCGACAGCTTCACGGTGACCTCTTACGAGACTGTCGAGCACCACAGGTGAATAATTGTTGTTTACGAGGTATTTTACGAAATGAGAACCGATATATCCGGCTCCGCCTGTAACTAATATTTTCACTTTTGATGTACCCTGAAAAAATTTTTTTTGTTGTTTGTAAAAATACAAAATTATATTTTCAACTCTATAATAATTATGATTAGTTCTCTGAACTAATTAATTGAAGAATCAATCAGGGCAAAAAATGGCAAAACTACCCAAGAGATTTGAGCGTTTTTTAAAAGAATATCCCCAAGTAGCAGTGGCTTACGAAAAGCTGGGAGGTGCTGTCCACGAGGCTGGTCCGCTCGATGAAAAGACGAGAATACTAATTAAGCTGGCTCTTTCGGCAGGTGCGATGATGGAAGGCGCAGTCCATGCTCAGGTCAGAAAAGCAGTCAAAGCAAAGATTAAAAATGAGGAAATCAGACATGTGGCGCTTCTGGCAATCCCAACCATCGGTTTCCCGGCTTCGATGGCAGTAATGAGCTGGATCGACGATATTCTCGACAAAAAGAAAGGAAAGAAATAATTGAGATTTATCACCGAAGAATTATTTGATTCAGTCAAGCCAGACGAAGTCAAAATTGATTTAAAAAGAATAACTGCTCTCTGGGCTTTCAGCGAGGCTGCGTTTGGTGGTATTCTACACATCCTTAAAATTCCTTTCACCGGCCTTTTCCTTAGCGTCGCCACTGTCATATATATTTCACTTCTGGCTTATTATTCCGAAGACAAAAAAATCATTTTGAAATCAGCACTCTTAGCTGCTTTAGTTAAAGCTGTTGTCAGTCCTTACAGCCCCTTGAATTCTTACTTTGCAATAACAGTTCAGGCTTTCCTTGGATTTTATCTATATTCTTATATCAAATCGCACAAATTAGCAACTTTTTTATTGGGTGTACTATCTTTGTTCTATTCGGCATTTCAGAAGGTTTTTGTTCTAACTCTATTGTTCGGTTTTACATTATGGGAATCGCTCAACGAATTTGCAGATTATATCGTTCTACAGTTCTATAAGTTCGATACAAGTTCTGGCTTCAGCTTCAGTATGATGATTATTACGTTCTATGTTGGAGTGCATTTGTTTGCTGGAATAATAGTAGGATTAAAGGCTTCTAATATACCCAGGTGGGTAAGGAGTGCCTACGATTATTATAAATCTTATTATGTTTTTCATCTGATTACCTCGGACTATTTTATTAATAAAGAAAAAAAAGGTAAAAAGATTAAAAGATGGTGGCAGCGCCCGTCGGGAATTTTATTTATCATATTTTGTTTGTTTCTGCTGGTATTCTCGTATTATCTGAATAATTATAATCGTTTCTGGGGTGTTGTGTTTATGTTGCTCCGCTCCTTTACAATTTCGTTTATCTGGTTCAGCATAATCTCTCCAATTGTAATCGGAAAATTCAAAAGATTTATCGAAAAGGAAAAATTTGAACATGCCTCCGAAATAAACGAAATAACCGATCTCTTTCCGAGTTTCCGCGCCATTATCAATAACAGCTGGTCGGTCTCCAGAAGATACCTCGGAATACAACGGCTCATATTTTTCTTTTCCCTCTCTTTTTTCTTGCTTCTTACGATGAATGAAGAAAATGTACAGTATAAAAATTATTTCAGGCCCTATTAACTCAGGCAAAACTACGGCTCTTTTTAAATGGACAACCACGCAATCCAATATCGATGGCATTCTCCAGCCGGTTATTGATGGTAAGCGTTTCCTTTTTCACATTAAAAGCAAAACGTTGTTCTCATTAGAAACTACTGAAAGCGAAGATGCCGTAAACGTCGGAAAATATCGTTTCAGTCTGAAAGCTTTCAACTGGGCTAACGAGCGACTGATCGAAGCAGTTAAACAAAATTTCGAAGCCATCGTATTCGACGAGATCGGTAGACTCGAACTTCAAGACTCAGGACTCGCTTCCGCTTTGAAGTTTGCGCTCAATAGTTCTGCTTCGTATCAATTGATTCTTGCCGTTCGAGAAAATTTACTCGACGCTGTAATCGATAAATTCAATATTGAAAATCCATTGATCATCAGAGAGTTTTACGAAAACATTTAATCTATTCGACAATTGAAATTGCATAGTCCGACTTTACCGATAAAAATCTGCATTTTGCCGAATTATAGTTTCAGAACAATTTCGATTTATTAACTTGCGAATGGAATTTATAAATGGAGTAATTAATGCAAAGTCATATGACTACAAGAATTCTAATGGGACTTATCCTAATAGTGCTGGGAACATTGTTATTGCTCGACAATTACGGAGTCCTGATTCTTCCCGAGTTCATTTATTCGTGGGAATATTTGTTTATCCTGTTCGGACTCCTTCTTTTTTTGTTGACGCACAATAAAACAGCAGGACTTATTTTTATAGCCATCGGATTGTTCAAAATAGCACCAGAACTCTGGCCAATCTTACTTATCCTTCTCGGTGTCTATCTACTTTTTCGTCAAAGGGGGAATTCAATCCATCGTTTCGGCGGGAGATATTTCCATCATAAAACTAAAATCGGCGAAAGGAAAGCATCGACGGAAGATGGAATGATCGAAGAAGTCTCAGTCTTCGGCGGTAGCAACAAGAATTATTATATAAATAATTTCAAAGGCGGAAATATCGTATCAATTTTTGGAGGCTCGGAAATTAATCTCTCCAATTGCAATCTTGCCGAAGGCGATAGCACTCTCGAAATTACAATCATCTTCGGAGGTACAACGTTGATTGTACCATCAGACTGGAAGATTGTGATCGACGTACTACCGATTTTTGGCGGCTTTTCTGATTCAAGAAGGAATGTATCAGATTCAAATATTGACGAGGACAAAATTCTTTATATCAAAGGAATTATAATTTTCGGCGGCGGCGAAATTAAAAACTAAGGAGTCGAAATGGACAATTCAAAAATATCAAAAACAAACTGGCTCGGTATTATTCTAATTATCGCAGGAGCTTTGCTTTTAGTTGATAACATCTTTATGCTCGACTTTTCTTTCCGACACATTATTTTTTCATGGCATACAGTTTCATTAATTATCGGCATTGTCATCCATTCGAAATCAAAAAACAGCGTAGCAGGCATAGTCTTTCTTGTTATTGGTATTTTTGGAATTGCAAGCAAAATCCTGCATCCTTTCTTTGTTCTCAGGTTTCGTGATTTCTGGCCGATTATAATAATTATTATTGGACTTCTTATTATTCTCAAAAGAAATGGGCATTCTAATAAACATCATCATTTCGAAGCAGCACATACGGAAGAGAGTTCTAAAGGTTTTGATTATACTGAGAATGCGGATTATATAAACGAAGAATGCGTTCTGACAAGCTCCACTAAATTAATACAATCGAATAATTTCAGCGGTGGAAAAATTAATGTCATACTTGGAAGCGCTCAACTTAACTTCGACAATTCCAGACTCGCAGAGGGAGAGATTGTACTCAATATCAGTTGTGTTATGGGAGGATGTACACTCTTTGTACCAAAAAACTGGAAGGTGATCTCAAATCTAACCTCAATCTTCGGTGGATTTGACGATAAACGTTACTTTATTCCTGATTCAGAAGAAATGCAGGAAGGATTATTAATTCTGAAAGGCTCGGTTGTTTTCGGTGGCTGCGAAGTTTATTATTCCTGACGAAAAATAATATGATTAATCCTTTTATCAAAAATAGAAAACTTCTCTTAATCTATTTTCTGTTGTGGGTGTTTATTGCTGTGGCACATTCGTTAATTCTTACTTTTATTGTGGACGTCTCTTTCGGTTACTCGATTATCGACAGTATCATTTTTAATGGGCTTTATTGTTTTCTGGGACTTAGCTTCTGGTATATGGTAAATTTCAATTCACTCGATAATTATTCTGCGTTTAAGATTATTCTAAATCATATTGCATCTGCATTTATCATTACAACTTTCTGGCTTGGTATTTCTTATTTTATTCTATCGAATATTATTGAAGATAAAAAATATTTGTCGATACTCAACAGTAGCCTTGTATGGCGTTCAATTGCGGGAATTATGTTTTACATTATTATTATCGCTATTGATTACGTTCTTATTTATTACAATAACTTTCACGATAAATTATTGAAGGAAGCCGAGCTGAAAACTTTACTCAAAGAGACGGAATTGAGGTCGTTGAAATATCAAATTAATCCACACTTTATTTTTAACAGTCTCAATTCCATCAGCTCTTTGACACTGAGCAATCCAGCAAAAGCCAGAGAGATGACGATTAAACTTTCGACTTTTTTAAGAAGTACTTTATCCCGCAACGAAAATCAAACCAATCCTTTGAAAGAAGAGCTCGAAAATTCGCGACTCTATCTCGACATCGAAAAAGTCAGGTTCGGAGACAAATTCGACTACGTCGAAGAATGCGACGACGAATGTGGCAAGGTGGAAGTGCCCGCCATGCTGCTACAGCCTCTCTTTGAGAATGCAATTAAGCACGGCGTTTACGAAAGCGTCGAAAAAGTAACGATTAAATTAAAATGCAAAAAAGGCAATGGATTCATTCAAATAACTATGGAAAATAATTACGACCCTGAAGCCGTGCCCCGAAAAGGCGAAGGCATCGGCTTGAAGAATATTAAAAACAGGCTCAAATTATTTTACAACAACGAAAATCTTATCACTATCGATAAAGACAAAGGACTATTCAGGGTTGATATTTACATACCGGAGTATTTATGAAAAAGATAAAAGCGTTGATAGTCGACGACGAAAAATTAGCACGCGATATTGTGGCTGAGTATTTGTCCGATTACGAAGAATTTGAAATTGTAGGTGAATGCTCAAATGGTTTTGAAGCAATAAAGATGTTAAATGAAGTAAAGCCCGATTTAATTTTTATCGATATACAGATGCCAAAGATAACAGGTTTCGAAATGCTCGAATTGATCGACGAGCCACCCGCAATAATTTTTACTACTGCATTCGATCAATATGCCATCAAAGCATTTGAAGTTAATGCAGTCGATTATTTGTTGAAACCATTTTCAAAAGAGCGATTCAAAGCAGCTCTCGAAAAAGCAAAAATGTACATCGGGAATAAGTCGGAACTACTGAATAAACTAAACAAATTGAAAGAAGCAGATAAAGAAAAAGGCGAATGGCTCGAACGTGTGGTTTTAAAGCACAACAGCAAGATTTTAATCATTCCTGCCAATGAAATAATTTATATTGAAGCGCAGGACGATTACGTAATGTTGCACACTGAAAGGGGAAAATTCCTGAAACAAAAGACAATGAGATGGTTCGAAAAGAATTTAAATTCCGATAACTTTTTGCGCTTGCACCGCTCTTTTATTGCTCGCCTCGATGCAATTGTGCAGCTGGAACCTTACGAAAAAGAATCCTACAAAGCGATTTTGAAAAATGGGGATAAAATCTCTGTAAGCAAATCTGGATACCAGCGACTGAAGAAGTTGATGAACAGATAAAAAATTGACCTTTGAAAAGGGAGTCGTTATATTTGAAGAAAAATTAGGGACGCAAATGGATTTCGATAAGGACCTTCAGTCGATTCAAATGGCTCGCAATTTAGCCGCAAAGGCAAAAGAGGCTCAGCTTGAATTCAAACATTTTACTCAAAAGCAAGTCGATAAAATTGTTGAAGCTATGTGCGAGGCAGGGTTCAGAGAAGCTGAAAGACTGGCTCGACTTGCTCACGAGGAGACCGGGTTTGGTAAAGTTTCAGATAAGATTATTAAAAATCAATTTGCCACGCGGGATGTCTATAATTCGATTAAAGATCTCAAGACTGTTGGCATAATCGAAGTCAGGAATAACGGCAAAGTAGTAAAAATTGCCGAGCCGATGGGAGTAGTTGCTGCTCTTATTCCATCCACAAATCCAACATCGACAGCATTGTTCAAAGCAATAATTTCTTTAAAATGCAGGAATGGAATTGTTGCCAGTCCGCATCCCAAAGCAGTTAAGTCGACAGCAGAAGCTTTGAATATACTTTCTGAAGCAGCCGAAAAGGCGGGCGCTCCAGCTGGCTTAATCCAGACTTTAACAATTCCTACTCTCGAAGGCACAAAAGCATTGATGCACGATCCAAACATTGCGGTCATACTGGCTACGGGTAGCACTCCAATGGTACGCGCCGCATACAGCGCCGGCAAACCTGCATACGGAGTTGGACCAGGTAACGTGCCTGCTTTTATTGAAAGAACTGCAGACATTAAAAAAGCAGTGGCAGATATCGTCTATGGCACCACATTCGACAATGGAGTCTTGTGTTCTTCCGAACAGGCAATGATTGTAGATCGTCCGATAAAAGAAAAAGTAATTGAAGAAGCCAGAAAGCTCGGTTGCTATTTCCTCAATGCCGAAGAAAAAAAACTTCTCGAAGAAAAAGTTGCCAAAGGTGCCAAACTCAATTCCGATATTGTCGGTAAGTCAGCTACCTGGATTGCTTCCTATGCAGGATTTGAGGTGCCTTCCAGCACTACGGTACTGATAGCTGAATGTAACAAAGTTGGAAAAGAAGAACCCCTTTCGATCGAAAAACTATCGCCCATCCTGGCTTTCTACACAGTTGACGGCTGGCTCGAAGGTTGCCACCGTTCAATTGAACTGCTCCAGTTTGGAGGACTTGGCCATACGATGGCTATCCATTCAAACGATAGAGATATAATTTTAAAATTTGCGCTGGAAAAACCGGCATTTCGTATTGTTGTTAACACACCATCTTCTGTTGGCGCTGTGGGCTATACAACGGGATTAATTCCATCAATGACTTTAGGCCCCGGAACCTGGGGAGGTTCAATTATATCGGAAAACGTTACGGCTTCTCATCTGATGAATATTAAAACTCTGGCTTTTGAGACCAATCCAATTAATAAAGGCAATGTTATTAATTCGCTGGACGGAAACAGTTTCACAAAAACTGAAACCGTCTCATCCAGCTTTACAAATATTATAGAAGAAAGATTAAGAGCACGTGCAGGCAATCCACCTGTCGGTTCTTTCAATACTTCTAAAAAGGAAACTAACAAACAATTCGGCAGCGGCATAAGCGAGGAAGAGATCAATAAAATTATTGCAGAATTTAAGAAATTTTGAATTTAGAATGTGATTTTTAACATTAAAGTATTATCTTGACCTGCCGATTTTAATCAATTCCGTACCTCACCACTCAACGGAGGTAATTTATGCTGACTATGCTTGTCAACCCCGAAATCAAAGAATTAATTAAAACCAGAAAATTCTCTGAACTCAAAGAAATTCTTATCGATTGGGATCCCACCGATATTGCGGATCTTATTTTAAATCTTGACGAAGAGGAACGCGCTCTCTTGTTCAGACTGCTGCCCAAAGAACTTGCTGCAGATGTATTTGAATACCTCGATTACGATACACAGATTGATCTTATCAGGTCGATGAGTCAGGAGAAGATTGCTGAACTTCTCAATGAAATGTCGCCCGACGACCGTACAGCTCTCTTCGAAGAAATGCCGCCGAATGTAGTTAAACAGATGATAAACTACCTTACTCCAGAAGAACGCAAAATTGCTCAACAACTTCTCGGCTATCCCGAAGATAGCGTCGGTCGTTTAATGACACCCGACTATATTGCAATCAGGGAAAACTGGACAGTTCAGGATACTCTCGATTATATCAGAAAATACGGGCACGATAAAGAAACTTTGAACATTTTGTATGTAGTGGACGACAAAGGGAAATTAATTGACGATATAAAAATTCGGGATTTTTTGCTGGCACCACTTGACACAAAAGTATCGGAATTGATGGACGGAAATTTTGTATCGTTGAAAGTAAATGACGACCAGGAAACTGCAATCGAGGTTTTTAAGAAGTACGATCGAATTGCTTTGCCTGTTACAGATTCATCAGGAGTACTGGTCGGAATTGTAACTGTTGATGATGTCCTGGACGTAGCCGAAGAAGAAACCACAGAAGATATCCATAAAAGTGCAGCAGTTGAAGCTCTCGAAGAACCTTATCCAGATACACCCGTACTTGAAATGATTAAAAAAAGAGCTGTATGGCTTAGCATCTTGTTCATTGGTGAAATGTTTACAGCTACTGTGATGGGATTTTTCGAACATGAAATTAGTCAGGCGGTAGTCCTTGCTCTTTTTCTTCCTTTAATTATTTCGAGTGGTGGTAATTCAGGTTCTCAGGCCTCCACACTTATCATTCGCGCTCTGGCTCTAAATGAAATTACATTGAAGGACTGGATCTACGTTTTCAGGCGGGAAATTATTACGGGATTACTGCTTGGTGTAATCCTGGCAATTATTGGATTTATACGAATTACAATCTGGCAATATGCAGGAAATAGTTATGGCGACCACTGGCTTTTGCTAGCTACTACTGTAGCATGTTCAATAATTGGAGTTGTTGCCTGGGGAAGTTTGATGGGTTCGATGTTGCCCTTTATTATGAAGAAATTGGGATTCGATCCTGCAACCTCATCGGCGCCTTTTATTGCGACTCTGGTCGATGTAACGGGTATTATAATTTATTTTACCGTGGCTCACATGATGCTAAGTGGAACGCTTTTGCCTTAGATTTCGGCGCTTTCAATATAATGTTTGCGCCAGCTGCGCATTAGTATACCCATTACAATTAATCCAATACCAATCATTGCAATTTTTATATACGACTCGGGATAGTAGTAGTAACCTCCAATTGCGACGGGCAAATTACTTAGTTCAACAGAAGTAAAACCTTCGGCGCGTGCAATTTCGACTTTGTATTTTACATGAAGGAGTGAATATACAAGGATAACTGAGCCCTGCAGGAAACAGACGATATCTACAAGGGCGAAAATTAGCGTAGTTAATAACTTTTTCACACATCCCTCGATTAAGTTTTGTACCCCCGAGAGGACTCGAACCTCCGACACGCGGTTTAGGAAACCGCTGCTCTATCCACGCTGAGCTACGGGGGCATTAAAATTTTATGCCGAAATATATTGCCTTAATAAAAAAATGACAAATTTTAATGAAGAAGAATTGTACTCGTAAATATTTTATTTTGTTAAATCTATATTTCATAAAGTCTGAAGTCACACACATCTTTCCTCGTTCATTTATTGATAATTTCAAGTTTCCTGGATATAAAAAACTTTTGAAATTATGACTGAATTTGATAATAAATTGATTTATCTATCTGCCAGTCCCAATTTATCAACTCTAAAATTTCCTGCTTTTTTTGTTAACCAGATCAAATGAAAAAATTTTGTTTGAAATCTATCTTTAATGTATGTAGACATTTAAATATTTCGAAAAGAACAAATAAATTTTTGGAGTATTTTAGAGTAGTTGGTTATATTTGATCAAAAAATAATATTTCGTCGATTAAAAAGAATTGTTGTAGTAGAAATTGGTCGATTGAGTGAAAGTTTGATTGCGTAAAAAATAAAAGCAAGTCGTCCGTTCGAGGAGGGTAATATAGTGGTATGAGTTCCAGTCAGAGCCATGTAAAATCAAAACTTAGAGTTGCTCAATTTGGCGAGGTGCTCACCCTGAAAGAGCAGAAAAACAAGATGCTAAACCTGATGTCTTTGCATCTTTGGAGCAATCAAAAGGCGATCTTCCTTGACCCGATCTGTAAATCAAGCAAATTCATGAGCGTGGATATTCACGTACTGCAGTTGTTAGTTATCTACCTCCAGAACGAGGAGCATGTGAAAGCAGCGTTTAGATGTACTATTCAAAACACAACTCCAGGACATTGGAATTGTCACATTGCGGCTACCGTATGTATTCTTTGCCATTTGTTGTGGATGCCTTATGTCAAACAACCCCTGAACAGTAGTTCATCTGAAAACAGTAAGGTTGCCAGTAATTCATTGTGTAAAATGCATGGTTCTAAATTTATATTGATACTTTTATTTTTATTAAGATATATTTTCAAAGGACAAATTTGCTTGTCTTAAACACTCGCTGTCATATTTCGTAATAAAAAAGAGGATTAACTATGCGTAAAGAGAAAGTTACAGGTGATATAAAAGTGGAGAACAAGGATCTAGAAATATTGAAAACTCATTTTCCGCATTACTTTGATAAAAACGGCAATTTTGATTTTGAAAAGTTTAAAAACTATCTTACCGAAAAAGAAATTTCTTTTTCCACAGAAAGCTATGGGCTGGAATGGCTTGGCAAAAGCTATGCACGGCTCCTGGCAAGCGACCCCGCTACAACACTATTAAAAGCAGACGAAACCCACAACGCAAAACCTGAAAATACTAACTCTGAAAACCTGCTCATAAAAGGCGACAATTTGGAAGTACTCAAGCACCTTGCCAATGCCTATTACGAAAAAATAAAAATGATATACATAGACCCGCCCTACAATACCGGTAATGATGGCTTTGTGTATAATGATGATAGAAAATATACCGTAAAAGACCTGCAAAACCTTATTGGCATTGACGAAGAAAAAGCCAAACGGATTTTAGATTTTACACAAAGCAAAAGCAACAGCCACAGCGCCTGGCTTACTTTTATGTACCCGCGACTTTACATTGCTAAACAATTACTTAGAGACGACGGCGTAATATTTGTTTCTATTGATGATAACGAAGTGGCACAACTGCGACTTTTGATGGATGAGATTTTTGGGGAAGAAAATTTTGTGGCGGAGTTTCCAAGAATTACAAAAAAGGCAGGAAAAACAACGGACTTAATAGCAAAAAACACTGATTACTTAATCACTTATAGTAAAACCGATAAATTGATTATAGGCAAAAGCTCATTTGAAGATTTAAAGTATAATGGAATAGATGAATACTTTGAAGAAAGGGGGAGTTTTAAATTAAGTCAAACTCTTGACTATAGTTCAATCCAGTATTCTAAATCACTTGATTATGAGATTGAGTTTGACGGAAAAATTTACCGACCAGGTAATGTTTCAAAAGAACAAATGGAAGCTCGTCAAAAGGCAAATCCTAAAAGCGACTTTTGTTGGAGATGGTCAAAAGACTTATTTGAATTTGGCTTAAAAAATGGTTTCATTGTTGTTAAAAATGATAGAATTTATACAAAAACTTATAAAAATGCTGTAATCAAAAAAGATAAGAAAAACGGCTATTTTATTGAAATACAAGAAAGAAAAAAATCCACATCTTCACTTGAGTTCATTGATAATAAATATTCAAATGATAATGCTAAAAAAGATATTTCAAAGTATTTTGATGAAAAAGTTTTTGAGTATTCAAAACCAATTTCACTTATTTACAAAATAGCTCAAATTTCGACATCTTGCGGAGACCTCATCCTTGATTTTTTCGCTGGCAGTGGCACCACAGGCGATGCGGTGATGCAGCTTAATGCCGAAGATGGGGGTAATCGAAAGTTTATTTTAGTACAATTACCAGAACCAATCGACCCAAAGAAAAACCAAACTGCCTATGATTTTGTCAAAAACGAACTCAAAGCCGAACCTACGATATTTGAAATTACTAAAGAAAGACTTATAAGAGCAGCAGAAAAAATTAAAACCGAAACCATTGATACTAAAATCAAAGAAAAAGAAAATGAGCTTCAGGAATTACATAATCAATTGGATTTAGAAGACAAAGAAGAAAAAATCAAAAAACTACAGAACGAAATTGAAGCCCTTAAAAGGCAGGATTTGGGCTTTAAAATATTTGAAACCATCCCCATCTGGGAAGATTATAATTTTGAAGCCGAAGCGTTTGACAGCTCGCAAACCCTTTTTGATGCCGGAAAACTTAACGACGAAGATATACAAGCACTACTTACCACCTGGAAAACCTACGATGGTATTCCGTTAACAGAAGAGTTAGAAACCATTGATTTAGGAGGCTATACATCGTTTTATGGTAACGGAAAGCTCTATTTAATGCACAAGGGTTTTACTGCCGATCATTTAAAAGCATTGCTGGAAAAAATAGATACAGACAAACACTTTGAACCCAAAACCATCATTGCCTTTGGCTATCACTTTGAAAGTGCCCGCTTACGCGAACTATCCGAAAATGTAAAAAACTATGCTAACAAAAAGCAGATAGACATAGATTTTGTTGTAAGGTATTAACAATGGAAACAACCCGTATAGAATTTAAAAGCCAATATACGGATGATCTTGATCTAGAAAAAGAAGTTATTGCTTTTTTAAATTATCGCGAAGGGGGATTTATTTATATTGGAATAGATAATTCGGGTAAAGTGGTAGGTGTTTCCAATCTGGATAAAACCATACTAAAAATCATAGACCGTATAAAAAATAATATTCAACCTTCTGCACTGGGCCTTTTTGATGTTGTTGAGGAAACAAAAGAAGGTAAATCTGTTATTAAGATTATCGTAGCAAGTGGAAGCGAAAAGCCGTACTTTAAGAAAAGATATGGGATGACCGAAAAAGGATGTTTTATTCGTATAGGTACCGCCGCTCAACCAATGTCGCAAAAAATGATTGATGAACTTTTTGCAAAAAGAGCAAGAAATTCCATCGGTAAAATAAAGTCACCCCGACAGGATTTAACCTTTGAACAATTGCGCATTTACTACGAAGAAAAGGGCAAGCCGCTTAACAAACAGTTCAAAAAAAATCTTGAACTACTTACCGATGATGGGCACTTAAATTATGTGGCTTATCTTCTTGCCGATGAAAATGGTATATCATTTAAAGTAGCAAAATATTCTGGAAAAGATAGAGTTAACTTGATTGAAAATACCGAACTTGGATACTGTTCACTAATTAAAGCAACCAAAAGTGTACTGGATAAGATTGATATAGAAAACAGAGTTTATGCCCGCATTACCCCCAAAGAAAGAATAGAAAAACGGCTATGGCAACCGGTGGCATTGCGCGAAGCCATTATTAATGCCATTGTACATAATGACTACACAAGAGAAGTGCCACCAAAATTTGAAATTTTTGACGATAGAATAGAAATAATATCTGCCGGATCACTACCAGAGTTTTTATCTATAGAGGAATTTTTTGATGGGGTATCGGTTCCACGAAACAAGGAACTAATGCGTATTTTTAAAGATCTTGAATTGGTGGAGCAATTAGGGTCAGGTTTGCCAAGAATACTACAGTTTTATAGCAGAGATTCTTTTAAGTTTACAGAGAATTTTACTAAAACCATCTTTTATTCCGACGAAGAAGTAGTTGAATATCTTAAAAAAGAAGAAAAAGCCGGGCAGGTCACCCAGCAAGTCACCCAGCAAGTCACCCAGCAAGTTCTTGAGATTATAAAAATACTGGATGGTGAATTCTCAAGAAGTGAGCTTCAAAAAAAACTTAATTTATCGGATAGAGAGCATTTCAGAAAAGAGTATCTTGAAAAATCTATTCAACTGGGATTGGTTGAACCTACTATTCCTGATAAACCTACCAGTAGTAAACAAAAATATCGCCTTACAGAAAAAGGAAAAGAGTTGCAAAAACAACTAAAAACTGAGGGCGGAAAATGAAAGGCTTTAATTTTGAAAAAGATTTAGCCCATCAGAAACAAGCAGTAGATAATACCGTTGCGGTTTTTGAAAACTTACAAATTACCTTCCCCACTGATGTAAACAAAAATTATGTTAATCCTTCGTTAATTTGGGAGTCTGGTTTACAGTACAAAAGAAATATTGAAAACATTCAACGTAACAACACAATTACCGAAGGGTTTAAGAAAAGCAACATCATTGATATCATGATGGAAACAGGGACAGGGAAAACCTATACCTATACCAAAACTATTTTCGAACTCAATAGACTTTACGGTGTCTTTAAATTTATCATCGTTGTGCCCACTTTATCTATCAAAGCTGGAACAGTAGATTTTTTAAAGTCTGAAAGTTGCCGTGAACATTTCAAAGAGCAATACGGCAAAATATTGAATTTACATATTGTAGAAAGTCAGAAAAGTAATAAAAACAAAAAGTCATCCATACCAGCGGCAGTAAGTAGCTTTGTAAATGCCGGAAATTTTGAAAAAAACAGCATTCAGGTTATGATCATTAATGCAGGTATGATTAATTCCGAAACAATGCAAAAGAGCTTTGATAAAGGTTTGTTTGATAAATACACTATTCCTTTTGATGCTATTGCAGCGGTAAATCCTTTTATGATTATTGACGAGCCTCATAAGTTTGCACAAGAAAATAAGACCTGGGAAAACATTCAGAAAATGAAACCCCAATTTATTTTGCGATATGGGGCAACATTTACAGAATATGAAAATCTGGTATATAAATTAACAGCCGTAGATGCATTTAACAGAAATTTAGTTAAAGGCGTAATTGGGCACATTACTGAATTTGAAAGCGGTAAAAATGCAATTGTAAGGTTCATCGATTCTGATGGAAAAGAAGCCAGCTTTGAATTAATTCAAAATGCCGAACGAAACACAGTAAAAGTTGCAAAAAAAGAAAGTCTTGCTAAAGTTCATCCGGAAATGAAGGAATTGTTCATAGAGAAACTTAACAAAAGCACTGTTATTTTGTCAAACGGCTTAGAAATGAAGAAGGGCGATAAAATAAACCCTTACTCGTATGCTGAAAAATTACAGGAGACAATGATAAAACAGGCAATAAAGCACCATTTTGAAATAGAAAAACAACTTTTAACAAGAGAAGTAAAAATCAAACCTTTAACGCTTTTCTTTATTGATAATATTGATGAATACAGAAATAAGGATGGTTATATCCGCAGAACAGTTGAAACTTATGTAAAGGCAGAAATAGAAAAATTAATAAAAAACGAAACGGATCCTTTATATAAATCATATCTTGAAAAAACGTTAATTGACATTTCTGCAACGCACGGTGGATATTTTTCAAAAGATAATATCGAAAATGATGAAAAAATAGAAGCAGAAATCAATGAAATTCTTCATGATAAACAAGCAATACTTGATCTGGAAAATCCAAGACGATTTATTTTTTCCAAATGGACATTACGCGAAGGATGGGATAATCCTAATGTATTTCAGATTTGTAAGCTGAGAAGCAGCGGTAGCGAAATATCTAAATTGCAGGAAGTTGGCCGAGGATTGCGTTTGCCTGTTAACGAATATGGTAATCGAGTAAAAGACGAACAGTTTTATCTACACTATTTTGTAGATTTTACCGAAAGCGATTTTGTCGATAAGCTGGTTAATGAAATTAACGAAAAATCGGGAGCTGTTTCTATTGAACAAACCTATACAAGTGTTAATCCATTGATAAAAATTATTTTACAAAAATACTCCGATAAATTTACAAACGATGAAAATTTATTAGAATATCTTGATGAAAAAGGAGTTATCAAAAGAAACAATGATTTTAAAGAAAATGGTTTTAACTTTATCAAAGAAAATTTCCCGCTTATTTTCGAAGGTGTAAACTCTAATAAAGTTCGTAAAGCCACTGATCCAAAGAAAAAGGTCACGGTAAGGACATCGAAGTATGATGAGTTAAAAGAACTCTGGGAAAAGCTTAATGAAAAAGTTGTTCTTGAATATAAGTTTGAAAACGAATCAAATTTCAAGGCTTTATTTACGGAATTTTTGAAAACACAAAAAGATAAATTTATTTCAGACGGAATTATTGAAAGAATTTCAAAGGTTGAAACCAGGGATAATAAAGCGGTGGCGAAAGAGACTATATCCGTTTACAAACCAAAGACTGAATCTATTGCTACGATGAAATATAGTGATTTTTTGAAAGAACTCTCAAAATCGCTTAACATTAACATTGTAACATTGCATCAATCAATTATTAAAGCAAAAACTGATATTAATAATTATCTTAACCAATCGACACTGAGAACTATAAAACAGAATTTTGACCTTTTCCTAATGACACAAGCCTTTGATAAATACTCAATAGAATACAAAAAGGTTAAAAATAGCATTCATCCTACCAAGCTAACAGACGAAAAAGGAAATGTGCTGAAAGAAATTTCGGCTTCTGATGTAGGTGTATTGTTTTCTGATGAAAATGTCGCAGACTCTTATTTCTTCGAAGAATTATATTATGACTCCGACCTAGAAAAATCAAATATACAAACAGATATTGAGGAAGTCATTGTCTTTACAAAAATTCCTAAGAACTCCATTAAAATTCCTGTGGCAGGTGGCAAAACCTATTCACCTGACTTTGCCTATGTGGTAAAAAATAGTACCGGAGAGCAGAAACTGCACTTTGTGGTGGAATGCAAAAATTATCCAGATGCAAGCGGATTGAGTGAAGAAGAAAAAATGAAAATTAAACATGCCGAAAAGTTCTTTGATGGAAAAATAAAAATTGAGTTTAAAACTCAATTCAGTAACAACAAAATTTTAGATTTAATTAAAGAAATCCTTAACTAACAAATAATACGGATTAAATGATTAATCTAAAGTATTATGAAAGGTATTTAGTTCTGTATCGGAATTTTTATAAAAATAAACTTGGTGGAATGACCAAAAAAATTTACATAAATATTGAATTGATATAAACAAGAAGAAAAAGAATGATTCTAACTTGACAAGTCAATCCAAAAATCATAATTTCAAGCAAGAATAACGGAAATATTTTTTGCAAAGTGGAAAGCTAAATACTTCTCTTAACTGCTGAATTAATAATTCTGAAAATCCGGAACTACTTGATAAGATACTCATTGCTTTGGAGCTGCTTATTATATCATATGGAATACAGATAGAAATACTTAGTAAAAAGTGGCTAGTACGTAGATATGAAGCTGCACGCACATCCATGTAAATTAAGTAATAAACATAGTATGAGTAATATTCATAACGTAAAATTAAAAAATATCAATTTGTGACCGTTGATAAAAAAATATCAATTAGACTTTATTTATTATTTATTCCTATATCTTATTTTTCTTATCTATTCCACGAATTCGGGCATTGGTTAGTAGGAGAATATCTAGGGAACAAAATGATATATAGTCTAAACTATGTTTGGCCTGAAGGTGGACATTATTTAGATGAAAGTCATAATTTATATGTAAGTATCGGTGGACCTGCGTTTACTATACTGGTGGCTGTGATATCTCTTTTAATTTTAGAGAAATATTCAATGATATATGCTTACCCAGTTTTATTCTTTCAATTCGTATTTCGTTTTTTTTCACTAGTCTTTGGAGGATTTAGTCAACAAGATGAAACAAGAATATCAATAATAATGGGAATCGGTACATATACAGCAGGAATAATAGTTCTTTTAATATTGCTTTTAATTGTCATAAGAGCTAGTTATAAACTCATGATAGATTTTAAACAAATTGGTTATTTTTTTACAGTGGGTATTCTAAGTCATCTTTTGGTAATTGCAACTTATAGAATTGCTAGTCTGTAGAAAATACGTTATAACCCTCAAATCAAAGCGACTGCTTTAAACATTGCGGCATTCTAAAAATGTTATTGTTGAGTTGAAAAAATAATTACTTTTTGAGTATGGTGAATAAAACAAATTTATAAATAATTATTGGCATTGCTTTTCAATTTTACATTGCAGTTTTGGGCAGCATTTTATGTACAATACCGTAAAGTGTTGATCAAACGATGAATATTCTTGATTGAATTAAGCGAGTTTGGTAACAACTCTTTAAAAATTCCTTTTCGAATGTTCTCCTCAGAACACAACGGATCTGATTATGAGATTTTAACTCATATACATAATAATCTTTGCTCTCAACTCTTGAAATAATTCCTTCGATTTCAATCTCCTTCAATTACTTAGTTACAAAAATAATATAAACTTTGTTCTGATTTTTAAGGTTTGAAGATAGTTAATGCTGAAGTAATATTATTTTTTTCTTTTACATTCAAGTTAAGAAAAATTTAACCACAGAAAACACAGTTTTTTCACAGATAAAATTTGGATTAAACAAATAATCAACTCTAAGATTATGAAAAGTTTTTTAGTAGGTGATTAAAAACAAATCAATAAACAATAGATGCCATAACCACTATTGGGATAAATCATAAATTCGTGAATAATTAGTGAAATTCGTGGCTAATGATTTAATGACTTAAATAGCTTCATAATGTAGAGGATTAAAAAAATCAACTAAATCTTGACAAATCTTATGTAAATTCATAAGTTTTAATCAGAGAAGAAAGGGATATATTTTTTGCAAGGTGGGAAGCAAAATATTTCTTCAGACCCGAAGATATTTCAAACTGAAAAACACAAACCGAAACTGCTCGGGCAGGTACGCATTGCTATGCGTACGGCTCACTACAGTAGAAAAACTGAGACTGCTTATACGAATTGGATTAAGCGGTTTATTTACTTCCATAATAAGCGTCATCCAAAAGATATGGGTGCTGAAGAAATAAAAGCATTCATAAACAATCTTGCTACTAATCATCATGTTTCCAGTGCTACTCAAAACCAGGCTTTACAGGGTATACTTTATCTTTACAAAAATATTTTGAATAAAGATGTAGGGTGGATTGAAAATATTAAGCGATCAACGAGAGTGAAACATCTGCCGGTTGTATTATCTAAAAGAGAAGTAGCTAATGTATTTAAGAATATACAAGGAACGAATAAATTAATTGTTTCATTACTTTATGGCAGTGGTTTAAGATTAACTGAAGCATTAAAGCTAAGAATTAAAGATATAGATTTTGATTATAAGCAGATTCTTGTAAGGGATGGTAAAGGCGAGAAGGATCGACACACAATTCTTCCTGATTCAATAATTCCGGAATTAAAGAAACATTTAAATATAGTTTTCTTACAGCACAAAGACGATTTGAAAAAGGGGAAGGGAGAAACAATTTTACCTTATGCACTGAAGAAAAAATATCCAAATGCCGGAAAAGAGTTTGGATGGCAGTATGCTTTTCCTGCAGATAAGTTTATTAAAGATAAGGAAAGTGGATTAATTTTAAGGTGGCATATTCACCAGAGTACGGTACAACGAGCTGTGAAAGAAGCAGTAAAGAAAGCAGGAATTACAAAACCTGCAAGCCCGCATACATTCAGACATTCATTCGCAACTCACTTACTAGAAAACGGATATGATATACGAACCATACAAGAATTACTTGGGCACAATTCTATTAAAACCACTATGATTTACACCCATGTTCTCAATAGAGGATTGGGGGTTAAGAGTCCGTTAGACTGAAATATGGCATGATGATAGATATGCAAGAGCTATTTTTAAATATTGAGATTTTAAGAAAATTTGAAAACAATTGGAAAGTAGATATGCATCTGCACGCATATCTACCTTCTTTAACTAATAAATCTGTGCAGTATAAGTAATAGTTATATGGCAAAATCATAAATTAATAAGGAGGTACTGCAAAAAAAATAATTTTCTAAAAACCCCGGCGCTGGTGGCACCGGGGCAAATGCAAACAAATAATTTAACCTTCTATTACTACAGTTTTG
>NZ_JBQXXK010000010.1:0-484 GCF_052656625.1 Melioribacter sulfuriphilus
CTGTCTTGTCGAATGATTCCCAAAAGTCTTTGCGAGCGAGTGAAACGAGCGAAGCAAACTCTGAAAAATTCTAAAAATTCTCTTTTACTATGTCGGTTGCTTCGACAGGCTCAGCAACCGCAGATTTATAAGCTCGTTGAGTAGAGCGAAGTTCGTATCGAAACGAGCTCAGGCGGTCGTTTCGATATGCTCTTCTATCGAAGAACACTCAACGACCGCAGGATGCAGCGCTCGTCGAGTAGCACGTAGTGCGTATCGAGACGAGCTTGGGCGGTTGCTTCGGCAGGCTCAGCAACCGCTGCGTGAGTCAAATTGCACTTTATTAAAACTACATGAGATTGCTTCGTCCCGCCTTCGGCGGGACTCGCAATGACAGTTTCAGGTCTGTCTTGTCGAATGATTCCCAAAAGTCTTTGCGAGCGAGTGAAACGAGCGAAGCAAACTCTGAAAAATTCTAAAAATTCTCTTTTACTATGTCGGTTGC